>JAQGNJ010000193.1 GCA_028291885.1 Ramlibacter sp.
AGCCAGTCAGGCGGTAGTTCAGGCGGGTGTCGGCCGGCCAGCTGTCCAGGTTCAGGGGACCGGGGCTGGCCGTGGTGACGACGGTCGGCGTCGCCGCGATGGCGTCTGTCGAGGGTGTGAGGGCTGCGCTTGCCGTGTCGATCGCCGGCGTGCTGGAGGCCGGTTCCGAAGGCTCCGGCGTGACGGCCGCAGTCGGCGTCGATGCGGCGGCTTCCGTGTCCGCAACGGTCTCGACGGCGGGAGTGCTGGTGGTGACCTCCTGCGGCGTCGACACCGCGACGGACTGGATCGCGTCTGGCGCGCGAGCCGCGCGCGGTCGGCTTGGCTTTGCCGCAGCAACCGGTGCAGGCGGCGGCGCCTGGGGCTGCAGCAGGCGGGTGAACATCGGTGCGGTCATCAGCCGCAGCGCCGCTACGTCCTGGGCTTGCCGGGCGAGCCATTCCACCACGAGCGCGTGCCCGGCGAGCACCGCCACCAGCAGCGCCGCGATCAGTGCGTTGCGGCGAGCCACGGCTGGGCCAGCGCGGGGTCGCGCAAAACCAGCCGCCAGGTGGTCACTGCGGCCGGCAACGTCAGTTCGAGCCGCAACAGGCGGCGGTCGCGGGCGACGATGGCTGTGCACTTCCTGTGCGCCCCGGCATACAGGGTGAGGTCGTCGAGCTTGGTCATGCGCCAGCCGCTGCCCGCCACCTCGACGCCGATCCACTCGTCGTTGGCGGCCATGCCCGCCAGCTCCGCGGCGCCGCCGCGCAGCACCTGCTTGACCTGCACGCCGGCGGTTTCGACGACGCGCAGGCCCAGCCGCTGGGCGAGCTGCGCCGGCTCCTCGAGCACCGCGACGCCGTGCTTGTGCAGCAGTTCCTCCAGGGGCAGCTCGCGGGTGCTGTGGACCCAGGCGGCCAGCTCCCGGGTGAACGCGCGGCCGCCGAGCTCGCGCAGCACCGCGGCCAGATCGGCCTCGGACATCGGACCCGCCTTGCAGCGAACCCAGAGCGCGCGCATCACGTCGTCCAGGCAGCTGTGGCCCTCGGCGCGCAGGAGCAGGTCCAGGCACAACGCAACGAGAGAGCCCTTGGTGTAGTAGCTCACCGTCGCATTGGCCGTGTTCTCGTCCTGGCGGTAATACTTCACCCAGGCGTCGAAGCTGGCCTGGGCGGCGGACTGGACCTCGCGGCCCGGCGTCTGCAGCACCTGGTTGATCGTCTTGTTCAGCAGCTTCAGGTAGGTCGCGTCGTCGATGAGACCGGCGCGACGCAGCAGCAGGTCGTCGTAGTAGCTGGTGAATCCCTCGAAGAACCACAGCAGCTGCGTGTAGTTCTCCGCGCCGTAGTCGTAGTGGGTGAACTCCGCGGGCCGCAGGCGCTTGACGTTCCAGGTGTGGAAGTACTCGTGGCTGATCAGGCCCAGCAGCGTTGTGTAGCCGTCGCTGGAACGGCTTTCGCCCACGCGGGGCAGGTCGCGGCGCGACGCGATCAGCGCCGTGGAGTTGCGGTGCTCCAGCCCGCCGTAGCCGTCGTCCACCACGTTGAGCATGAACAGGTAGCTCTTGAAAGGCGGTCGCTTGCGATCGTGCCAGAAGCGGATCTCCGCTTCGCAGATCTTTTGCGTGTCCGCCACCAGCCGCGCGCCGTCCAAGGACTCGGCGGCGCCCGCCACCACCAGCCGGTGCGGGACGCCGCCGGCCTTGAACTCCTGGCTCCAGAAGGCGCCCATTTCCACCGGGCAGTCGACGAGCTCGTCGTAGTCCGCCGCCAGGTAAGTGCCGAAGCCGCGCTTGTTCACCTTGTACGGCGCCAGCCCCGTCGCCAGTTCCCAGTGGCCGATGGTGCGCGAGCTGAGCACCTCGAGCGCATGGACCCGGCTTTCCTGCCCGTGCACTTTCAGGCACAGGCTGGTGCCATTGAAAAAACCGCGACTGACGTCCAGCCAGGCCGTGCGCACCGAGTTGTCGAAGGCGTAGACCTCGTAACTGAGCACCAGCGAGCTGCTGGGAACGCAGTCCACCTGCCAGTGCGACTTGTCGAGCTGGTGGACCGGAACGGGCCGGCCTTCCTGGCGCGCGGTCAGCCGCTGCAGGTTCCTGGAGAACTCGCGGACAAGGTAGCTGCCGGGGATCCACACCGGCAATGAGACCTGCTGCTGCACCTCCGGCTGGGCGATGGTCAGCGTGACACGAAACAGGTGGGCGTGGAGGTCAGCGGCTTCGACCTGGTAGTGAAGGCTTGCGCTGCGCTGGAACGAAGTGGGCATCGGATCGATGATACGCAAGCGAGCGGCGCCTGACAGGCGCGGCCCTCACCGTCCGGGCCGCGCTACTTGGCGTCGGCCAGGAATTTCTCGACTTGCTGCGCGTTGATCGCGCCCGGGACGCGCGAGCCGTCCGCGAAGAACAGCGTGGGCGTTCCGGTGATCTTGTACTTCTTGCCGAACTCGAGGTTGCGGGTGATCGCGCCCGTGTCGCAAGAAGCGCCGGCGACCGGCTGGTCGCGCACCATCAGGTCCTGCCAGGCTTTGGCCTTGTCCTTCGAGCACCAGATATTGCGCGACTTGTCCGGCGAGTCGCCGCCCAGGATCGGGTACAGGAACATGTGGATGGTGACGTTGTCGACCTTCTGCAGGTCGCGCTCGAACCGCTTGCAGTAGCCGCAGTTCGGATCCTCGAACACCGCGATCTTGCGCTTGCCGTTGCCGCGCACGATGGTGAATGCGTCCTTCACCGGCAGCGCATCGAACGCGACCGCGGACAGCTTGTCGACCCGCTCCTCCGTGAGGTTGCGCCTTTGCTTCGCGTCGATCAGGCTGCCCTGGATCAGGAAGTTGCCCTCGGAATCGGTGTAGAGGATGTCGCTGCCGACCCGCACTTCCCACAGGCCGTTCATCGGCGTGCGGCTGATCTCGTCGATCTTCTGCAGCATGGGGATGCGTTCGCCCAGGTTCTTGCGGATGGTCGCTTCCTGCGCCTGCGCGAGCGGCGCCGCCAGGCTGGCAGCGGCGAGCAGCGCCGTCAGGGCGGTCTTGATCAAGTTCATCTTCTTTCCAGACATCCAAAAAACCAGTTACAGCCGGCCCATCGCCTGCCGCGCCACCCAGTGCTTGAGCGGACCGCTGTGTTCGAAGCCCTTCATGCCCCAGTTGCGCAGCATCGTCCATGCTCCGGACGGCTGCGCGAAGAGCTGCTGCAAGCCGTCCGTCGTTGCGCTCATCGCCAGCACGTCGGCCTTGCGCGACCGCTCGTAGCGCCGAAGCAGCTTCGGGTCGTCGACGCCGCGCCAATACTCCCGTCCCCGCAGCACATCCGCCAGCACTTTGGCGTCCGCCAGGCCCAGGTTCAATCCCTGGCCCGCCAGCGGATGCACGGTGTGCGCCGCGTCTCCGGCCAGGGCCCAGCCGGGGCCGCACCAGCGGTCGGCCCGCGCCAGCTGCAACGGCCACGCGGCCCGCTGCGACGCCAGCGTCATGGCTCCCAACTCGCGTCCGCACGCTTGTTCGACCTCCAGCGCGAAAGCCGCCGGGTCCAGCGCCAGCAAGCGATCCGCTCGCTCATCCCTGACAGACCACACCAGGGCCACCGAGTTCCCGTGCGCCGCGCCCGGCGAGCCGCCCATCGGCAACAAGGCCATGATTTCGCCGCCGGAAAACCATTGCCGCGCTACGAATCCATGCGGCTTCTCGCATGCCAGGCGGGCCGCGATCGCGCGTTGTGGATACGAGGCGACCTCGAACTGCACGCCGAATTCGGCCCGGGTCGCACTGGCGCGGCCTTCGCAGACGACGGTGAGGGCGGCCGGTTGCGGCGCCGCCAGCCGTTCCACCAGCGGCTGGTAGCGCAATGCCTCGCCCAGCCGCTCCTGCAGCGCCGCGACGTCGACGATCCAGGCCAGCGCCGCAACGCCCTGGTCCGCGGCGTCGAAGCTCACTTCGCCGCCTTCGTCGCCGTGGACCCGCATCGCGGCCACCGGAGTCGCGTGCGCATCGTCGGGCCAGGCCCGCAGCGTTTCGAGCAGCTCGCGCGAGGCCGGATTCAGGGCGTAGGCGCGGACGTCGCTCGGCCCGCTGCCGGCGACCGGCTGCTGGTCCACCAGGCCGACGCGCAGCCGCTCGCGCGCCAGCAGCAGGGCCAGGGTGCGGCCGACGATGCCGGCGCCGCGGATGCAGACATCGAATGCGGGCGCCATGCCTGCATTGTAGGAGCGGGCACAATGCCGGCTGCCCTGCGCGAAGCGCATGCCGGAGAAACGTCTTGAGCATCCCAGAAGTCACCGCCCGCATCGAACGGCTGTTCGTCTACCCGATCAAGTCCTGCGCCGGCGTGGAACTGCGCGAAGCCGTTCTGACCGAGACCGGCCTGGACCTCGACCGCGCCTGGATGGTGGTGGACGAGGCGGGCGAGTTCGTCACGCAGCGCGAATTGCCCCGCATGGCGCTCATCCGGCCCCAGCTCAAGTTGCACGAAGTGGTGCTGCGCGCGCCGGGCATGCTGGCGCTGCACCTGCAGATCGACGCCGTGGAAGAGCCTGCGCAGGTGCGGATCTGGGGCGAGGCGGTCAGCGCCTACGACATGGGGCCGATCGCCGCCCAATGGTTCAGCGATTTCCTGGGCCGCAAGCTGCGCCTGGTGCGCTTCGACCCGGACCATCGCCGGCTGTCCAGCCTGAAATGGACCGGCGGCGTCGAAGCGCCCAACCAGTTCAGCGACGGCTTCCCGCTGCTGGTGGTGAGCCAGGGCTCGCTCGACCTCCTCAACGAGAAGCTGGCGGCGTCAGGGCAGGCGGCAGTGGGCGTCGAGCGGTTCCGGCCCAACATCGTCCTGTCCGGAATGCAAGCCCATGACGAGGACCGGGTGGGGATGTTCGAGCTGGCGGGCGAGCCGCCGGTGCGGCTGCAGCCGGTCAAACCCTGCAAGCGTTGCCCGATCCCCGACATCGACCCGGCGACAGGACAGAGCGAGCCGGTCGTCAGTGCAGCCTTGCAGCGGTATCGCAGCAACGGGCGCCTGGGTGGCGCGGTGAGCTTCGGCATGAACCTGATCATCGCGCAGGGCGTCGACCAGACCTTGAAGGTCGGGCAGGCCGTGGCGGCCGACTACCAGTTCTAGGCCGGCTGCGGCTGCAGCACAGCGGGAGACGGGCGAGCGGACTGCGCGGCGAATGGCTTTGTCCGCCCCCACGCGCCGCGAAAGAGGCCATCGCATACACTTTCCGCCTTGATTTTCTGGAACTGACATGAGCTTGAAGTGCGGCATTGTGGGACTGCCCAACGTCGGGAAGTCCACCTTGTTCAATGCCTTGACCAAGGCCGGCATCGCCGCGGAAAACTATCCCTTCTGCACCATCGAGCCGAACGTCGGGATCGTCGAACTGCCGGATCCGCGGCTGGACCAGCTCGCCGCCATCGTCGAGCCGGAACGCGTCGTGCCGGCGATCGTCGAATTCGTCGACATCGCCGGCCTGGTCGCCGGCGCGAGCAAGGGCGAGGGTCTGGGCAACCAGTTCCTGGCCCACATCCGCGAAACGGACGCGACCGTCAACGTGGTGCGCTGTTTCGACGACGAGAACGTGATTCACGTGGCCGGCAAGGTCGACCCGGTCTCCGACATCGAGGTGATCCAGACCGAGCTGTGCCTGGCGGACCTGGGCACCGTGGAGAAGGCGCTGCATCGCCACGGCAAGACGGCGCGCTCGGGCGACAAGGAAGCGGCCAAGATCGTCGCCATCCTGGAACGCTGCCAGACCGCGCTGAACCAGGGCATCCCGGTCCGCGCGCTGGAGTTCAGCAAGGAAGACCAGCCCCTGGTCAAGCCGCTGTGCCTGATCACCGCCAAGCCGGCGATGTTCGTCGGCAACGTCGCGGAAGACGGCTTCGACAACAACCCGTACCTGGACCGGCTGCGCGAGTACGCGGCAAAGCAGAACGCGCCGGTGGTGGCCATCTGCGCCAAGATGGAAGCCGAGATGGCCGACATGAGCGACGAGGACAAGCAGATGTTCCTGGCCGAGATCGGGCAGGACGAGCCGGGTCTCAATCGCCTGATCCGCGCCGCTTTCAAGCTGCTGGGCCTGCAGACCTACTTCACCGCCGGCGTCAAGGAAGTGCGGGCCTGGACTGTGCCGATCGGCGCGACCGGGCCGCAGGCGGCTGGCGTGATCCATACCGACTTCGAGCGCGGCTACATCCGCGCCCAGACCATCGCCTTCGACGACTTCGTCGCCTTCAAGGGCGAGCAGGGCGCCAAGGACGCGGGCAAGATGCGCAGCGAAGGCAAGGAATACGTCGTCAAGGACGGCGACGTGATGAACTTCCTGTTCAACGTCTGAGGGCGCGGCGCTACCCCGGGAAGATCCAGAGCAGGGCCGCCGTCATGCAGACGTAGCGCAGGAACTTGCCCACGATCATGTAGCCCACGCAGGGCCAGAACGGCATCTTGAGCCAGCCGGCCACGGCGCACAGCGGGTCGCCGACGATCGGCAGCCACGACAGCAGGCAGGCCTTCGGGCCGAGCCGCTCGAGCCAGTCCAGAGCCTTCACGTGCGACTTCGAATGGCTGTACTTGTCGACCACCCGGTGGGCGCCGAACCCCAGCCACCAATCGAGCATGCCGCCGAGCGTGTTCCCGGCGGTCGCGACGAACATCGCGCTCCAGAACATGTCGGGATTGAGGCGCAGCAGGCCGAACAGGATGGGTTCGGAGCCCAGCGGAAGCAGGGTGGCCGAGATGAACGCCGCGATGAAGAGGGTGCTCAGGCCGTAGTGCGGCAAGGCGAGGAGTGCGAGGATGGAATCGAGCCAGTGTTGCATTCGTGGCCGAGTATAGGGATGGGCGTTGGCTGACCCTGTAGGCGCATACGCACTTATTCTTGCGCCGCCCCATTTGCGTGGGCATACAATCGTGCCTCATTTTTCAGCAGCAGCCCTCTCACGTTCATGAACATCGGTCCCCATCTCCTGTCGAACAACCTGTTCGTCGCGCCGATGGCGGGTGTGACCGACCGCCCGTTCCGCCAGCTGTGCCGGCAGCTTGGCGCCGGCTACGCGGTCAGCGAAATGGTGACGTCGCGCCGCGAGCTGTGGAACACGCTCAAGACCTCGCGGCGCGCCAACCACGAGGGCGAGCCGGGACCGATCGCGGTGCAGATCGCCGGGACCGAGGCGGCGATGATGGCCGAGGCGGCCGTGTACAACGTCGAGCGCGGCGCCCAGATCATCGACATCAACATGGGTTGTCCCGCCAAGAAGGTCTGCAACAAGTGGGCCGGCTCGGCGCTGATGCAGGACGAGCCGCTGGCGCTGGAGATCGTGCAGGCGGTGGTTGCTGCGTGCGCTCCCCATGGCGTTCCGGTGACGCTCAAGATGCGCACCGGCTGGTGCGCGCAACACCGCAACGCCGTGGCGCTGGCGCGGCGTTTCGAGGATGCCGGCGTGCAGATGCTGGCGGTCCACGGACGCACCCGCGAACAGGGCTATGGCGGGCAAGCGGAATACGACACCGTGGCGGCGGTGAAAGCCGCGGTGCGGGTTCCGGTGGTCGCCAACGGCGACATCAGGACGCCGGAGAAGGCGCTCGAAGTACTGGCTGCAACCGGCGCGGACGCGATCATGGTCGGTCGCGCCGCGCAGGGCCGGCCCTGGATCTTCCGCGAGATCGCGCACTTCGTGGCCACCGGCAGCCATCTGGCGCCGCCCCTGGTCGCGGAGGTGCGGCGGCTGCTGCTGGACCACCTGCAGGATCATTACGCGCTGTACGGCGAGTTCACCGGCGTGCGCAGCGCACGCAAGCACATCGGCTGGTACGTGAAGGCGCTGCCGGGCGGCGCGGAGTTCCGCGCGCGCATGAACCTGATCGACAGCTGCGACGACCAGCTGCGCGCCGTCTCCGGCTTCTTCGACGAGCTGGCCGCGCAGTCCGACCGCATCCCGGCCGCGTGCGCCGACGGCGACGAGAACGAAACCCAATCCGCGGAAGCGAGCGCATGAGCAAGAAACACATCGAGGAGTGCGTGCGCAACAGCCTGGAAGGTTATTTCCGGGACCTGCGCGGAACCGAGCCCGATGGCATGTACGACATGCTGGTGAAGGTCGTCGAGAAACCCCTGCTGGAGGTGGTGATGGCCAAGGCCGACCAGAACCAGTCCAAGGCCGCGGAGTGGCTCGGCCTGAACCGCAACACCCTGCGCAAGAAACTGCTGGAGCACAAGCTCCTGAAGTAAACGACTTTGCGGGACGGGCCTTCGGCCCTGTCCATTGAACGACCTTGCGGACAGACCTTCAGCTCTGGCCCCAACTCATTGAGGTACCCATGCACGCACTCATCTCCGTCTCCGACAAGACCGGCATCGTCGAATTCGCACAGGCCCTGCACACGCTCGGCGTGAAGCTCATCTCCACCGGCGGCACGGCAAAGCTGCTGTTCGACCAGGGACTGCCGGTGACGGAAGTCGCCGAGCTCACCGGCTTTCCGGAAATGCTCGACGGCCGGGTCAAGACCCTCCATCCCAAGGTGCACGGCGGCCTGCTGGCGCGGCGCGACCTGCCCGAGCACATGGCGGCGCTCAAGCGCCACAACATCGCGACCATCGACCTGCTGGTCGTGAACCTCTATCCGTTCGAGGCCACCGTCGCCAGGGCGGGCAGCACGCTGGAAGACGCGATCGAGAACATCGACATCGGCGGGCCGGCCATGGTGCGCAGCGGCGCCAAGAACTGGAAGGACGTGGGCGTGGTCACCGACGCGTCGCAGTACGAGACCGTGCTGTCGGAACTGAAGGCCGGCGGCGCGCTCAGCGAGCAGACGAAGTTCGCGCTGGCGGTTGCTGCATTCAACCGCATCAGCAACTACGACGCGGCGATCAGCGACTATCTTTCCTCGATCCAGACGGGCGGCGCCCGCAGCCTGTTTCCCGGCCAGGCCAATGGCCGCTTCGTCAAGCTGCAGGACCTGCGCTACGGAGAGAACCCGCACCAGCAGGCCGCGTTCTACCGCGACCTGTATCCGGCGCCGGGTTCGCTGGTGTCCGCCAGGCAGCTCCAGGGCAAGGAACTCTCGTACAACAACATCGCCGACGCCGACGCCGCGTGGGAATGCGTCAAGAGCTTCAGCGAGCCGGCATGCGTCATCGTCAAGCACGCCAACCCCTGCGGCGTCGCCGTGGCCGCCGATCCGCTACGCGCTTACGCCAAGGCCTTCCAGACCGACCCGACCTCCGCGTTCGGCGGCATCATCGCCTTCAACCGGACGCTGGACGTCGCGGCGGCGCAGCAGGTGTCCAAACAGTTCGTCGAGGTGCTGATGGCGCCGGACTTCACGCCCGAGGCGCTCGAGGTGTTCAAGAGCAAGGTCAACGTCCGCATCCTGCAGATCGCGCTGCCGCCGGGCGGCGCGACCGACTGGGATAACGGGCGCAATGCGATGGACGTCAAGCGGGTCGGCTCGGGTTTGCTGATGCAGACCGCGGACAACCGCGAACTGGCGCTGGCCGAACTGCGCGTCGTCAGCAGGAAGCAGCCGACGCCGCAACAGCTGCAGGACATGCTGTTCGCCTGGAAGGTCGCCAAGTACGTCAAGTCCAACGCCATCGTGTTCTGCAAGGACGGCATGACGATGGGCGTCGGCGCCGGCCAGATGAGCCGGCTGGACTCGGCGCGCATCGCGAGCATCAAGGCGCAGCATGCGAATCTGTCGCTGGCCGGCACGGTGGTGGCGAGCGACGCGTTCTTCCCGTTCCGGGATGGCCTGGACGTGGTGGTGGATGCCGGCGCGAGTTGCGTCATCCAGCCGGGCGGCAGCATGCGCGACGCCGAGGTGATCGCCGCCGCCGACGAGCGCGACGTGGCGATGGTGTTCACCGCCGTGCGCCATTTCCGGCACTGAGTTGCAGCGCCGCCTGCGGCGCTGCCGATGCGGCTACTGCTGCCTGGCCAGCGTGCTGAAGATCTCGCGCGCAGCCGCGACCGTCGTCGCGATGTCGTCTTCGCTGTGCGCGGAGCTCACGAATCCGGCTTCGTACAGCGCCGGTGCGATGTAGACGCCGCGCTCCAGCAGGCCATGGAACAGGCGGTTGAACGCCGGCCCATCGGTCTTCATCACCTGGCTGTAGTTCTGCGGCAGCGCGCCCAGCAGGAAGAAACCGAACATCCCGCCCTCGCAGTCGGCACTGAAGGCAATGCGCGCATCGCGAGCCGCCGCGCTCAAGCCGTCCACCAGCGAGCGCGTGCGCGCCGACAGCGCGTCGAAGAATCCGGGCTTGCCGATCTCACGCAGCGTGGCCAGGCCGCAGGCCGTGGCGACCGGATTGCCCGAGAGCGTGCCGGCCTGGTAGACCGGTCCGAGCGGCGCGAGCTGCTCCATGATCGAGCGCGGCCCGCCGAAAGCCGCCAGCGGCATGCCGCCGCCGATCACCTTTCCGAGCACCGACAGGTCGGGCGCGAAGCCGGGGATCGCCTGCGCATAGACGCTTTGCGCGCCGCCGAGCGCGACGCGGAAGCCCGTCATCACTTCGTCGAACACCAGCAGCGCGCCGTGCGCCGTGCAAAGTTCACGGCAGCGTTGCATGAAGGGAACCGAAGCCCGAACGAAATTCATGTTGCCCGCGATCGGCTCGATCATCAGGCAGGCCAGCTCATCCCCATGAAGCGCGAACGCTTCTTCGAGTTGCTCGATGTTGTTGTACTCGAGCACCAGCGTGTGCTGCACCACCTCGGGCGGAACGCCGGCGCTGGTCGGATTGCCGAAGGTCGCCAGGCCGGAGCCCGCCTTGACCAGCAGGGCGTCCGCGTGACCGTGATAGCAGCCCTCGAACTTGATGATCTTGCTGCGGCCGGTCGCACCCCGCGCCAGGCGCATCGCGCTCATCGCCGCCTCGGTGCCGGAACTCACCAGGCGCACCATCTCCATCGACGGCACGAGCCGCAGGATTTCCTCGGCCAGCTCGATCTCGCGCTCGGTCGGCGCGCCGAAGGAGAAGCCGTCCAGCGCTGCTTTCTGCACCGCTTCGACGACAGCCGGATGCCCGTGGCCCAGGATCATCGGGCCCCAGGAACCGATGTAGTCGATGTAGCGCTTGCCGTCGGCGTCCCAGAAGTACGGCCCCTGGGCCCGCTGGACAAAGCGCGGCGTGCCGCCGACGGCGCGAAAGGCGCGGACCGGCGAATTGACGCCGCCGGGGATGACCCGGCGGGCGCGGTCGAACAGCTGCTGGTTGCGATCAGTGTTTGGTGTCATGGGCTGGCATGTCGAAGACCTGCAGGGCCTGCGCTTCTTCTTCGGTCAGCGGCTCGGCCTCGCCCTCGGGCTGGGCCCAGAACAGGCGGTCGGGAATGACGTTGCCCATGCCGGGGCGAAAGCCTCCGTCCAGGCAGCGGTCCAGATAGCTGAGCGCCTCCGTCGCGGCCGCGGCGAGGTCGCTGCCACTGGCGACGAGCGCCGCGAGCGCCGCGGACAAGGTGTCGCCCGCGCCGGAGAACACGGCTTCGAAGCGCTCGAATTTCTCGCTGCCCAGCACCGCTTGCGGCGTGGCCAGCACGTTGTCCAGGAACTGGTCCGGCAACGGGATGCCCGTGACGAGCGTGTAGGGCACGCCCATGGCGGAGGCCGCCTTCGCGATGTCGCGAGCGGTGGGACTGCGCTCGCTGCTCCACTCCGGCAACAGCCATCGCCACAGCGTGCTGTGGTTTCCTACCAACACGGTGGTCTGCGGTAACAATAATTCCCGGAAAGCGTCGAGATACAAGTCGATCTGTCCTTCGTCCCACCAGCTCAGGTTCGGCATGTAAGCCACCAGTGGGACATCTGCGTAATCCGCCGCGATCTCCGCGATCGTGCTCACGTTCTCCGGACTGCCGACGAAACCGACCTTGATGACCTGCACCGGAACGTCCTCGAGGATGGCGCGGGCCTGTTCGGCGACGCTCTCTTCGTCGAACGCGAAGTGGTCGAATATCTCGGCTGTGTCTCGTGCATACGCGCCGGTGACGACCGGCAGCGCGTGTGCGCCGACCGACGCGATCGCGCTCACGTCGCCCGCGATTCCGCCCGCGCCACTGGGGTCGTTGGCGTTGAAAACGATCACGCAGGCGGGGCCCGCGTCGCTGTCCGGGTCTGCATCTGCAGCCGCGACGGAAGTGGGGGAGATGGGATTGGTCATGGGCCTCGGTCCGGCCGGTTGCCGCTCGCTGCACTCTCAGTGGGCAACACGGCGTCGATACAATCGTTGCATTCTATTCGAAGGCCCTTTAAGCTGTGACTGAAGCAAAAACCTGGATGTGTCTGATTTGCGGGTGGATCTACGACGAAGCCACCGGAGCGCCTGAGCACGGCATCGCGCCGGGCACCGCCTGGTCCGACGTTCCAATGAACTGGACCTGCCCCGAGTGCGGCGCGCGCAAGGAAGATTTCGAGATGGTGCAGATTTAAAAAAGGGACGTGCAGTCTTGCATCTTCGGATGATGCCGCGGCCCAACGCAGTAACAGATTGAGGAGCAGCATCACGTGAGCACGACCGGATCCGGGTTCAAGGTCCTGGTGATCGACGACAGCAACACCATCCGGCGAAGCGCCGAGATCTTCCTGAAGCAGGGCGGCCACGAGGTCATGCTCGCAGAAGACGGTTTCGACGCGCTGGCCAAGGTGAACGATTACCAGCCGAACCTGATTTTCTGCGACATCCTGATGCCGCGCCTCGACGGCTACCAGACCTGCGCGATCATCAAGCGCAACGCGAAATTCGCGTCGGTCCCGGTGGTCATGCTGTCGTCCAAGGACGGCGTTTTCGACAAGGCCCGCGGCCGCATGGTCGGCTCGCAGGACTACCTGACAAAACCATTCACAAAGGACCAGCTGCTGCAGACGGTCCAGCAGTTCGGCGCTGCCGCTCAAGGAGTAATTTGATGTCCATAAAAAAAGTTCTCGTCGTCGACGATTCCAAGACCGAGTTGATGTTCATGACGGACCTGCTGCAGAAGAACGGCTTCGCGGTGAAGACCGCGGAGAACGCCGAAGACGCGTTCCGCCGCCTCGCCGAAGAAAAGCCGGACCTGATCCTGATGGACGTGGTGATGCCGGGGCAGAACGGTTTCCAGCTGACCCGCGCGATCACGCGCGACCCGCTGTACGCGGACGTGCCGATCATCATGTGCACCAGCAAGAACCAGGAGACCGACCGTGTGTGGGGCATGCGCCAGGGAGCGCGCGACTACATCACCAAGCCGGTCAACGCGGACGAGCTGATGGCCAAGATCAAGGCCCTGAGCTGAGCGCGGATCCCTGCCCTGACCCATGGCCAACCGCGAAGCACTTCGAGAACTCCAGAGCCGGCTCGCCACCCGTCTGCAGGCAGCGCGCACCGAGGGCGTTTCCGCTTCCTGGCTGGCGGTGGAATCGGCCGGCGCGAGATACCTGTTCCCGCTGGCGCAGTCGGGTGAGATCTTCCCCTTCGCCAGCGCCCAGCACGTGCCCTATACCCATCCGTGGTTCCTGGGCGTCGCCAACCTGCGCGGCGGCCTCTTCGGCGTCGTCGACCTGGCCGGTTTCGTGGTCGGGCGCGCGCCCGGCATGCGTTCCGACGCGACCCGCGCCGAATCCCGCCTGGTGGCGCTGAACTCCGCGCTGGAGGTCAACTGCGCTCTCCTGATCGACCGGCTTGCGGGGCTGCGCAACATCGAGGCCTTTACTTCCTCCAGCGGCCCGGCCGAAGGATCGCCCGGCTATTTCGGCAGCGGCTACA
Organism: Ramlibacter sp.; assembly: GCA_028291885.1. Lineage (GTDB taxonomy): Bacteria > Pseudomonadota > Gammaproteobacteria > Burkholderiales > Burkholderiaceae_C > Ramlibacter. The sequence goes on from JAQGNJ010000193.1 coordinate 13,716, forward strand.
CCGACGCCAACGGCGCTTTCTGGCAGGAGATCAACCTGCAGGCGCTGTCGCAACAACCCCAATTCCTGAGCATCAGCGCTTAAAGCATCCCCGGAAGGCAGCACCATGTCCGTCGTCGACCAATTGAAAAACATCTTCTCGAAAAAATCGCGCGACGTCTCGGTCGGATCCGGTGGTGAGCTGAGCCTCGGGATGCCCACGTCCCGCGACCTGGGCGTCGCCGAACACCGCGGCAACATGGGCCTCGGAATGAGCGATGCCGAAGACAGCGTCGACGGCGAGGACTCGCTCGAGCCCCTGGTGCTGGACCGCGCCGAGCTGGTGACCCTGCCCATCCTGGGCCGCCGCACGGCCGCCGCGCACCAGCGCATCCTGTTCGTCCTGCTTGCGATTTCCGTGGCGGTGCTCGGTACCGTGGCTGCCCTGGCCGTGACCAAGGCGGACCGCGCCGCCCAGCAGGTGGCCGGCACCGGCCAGTCGCTGATGGAATCGCAGCGCCTGGCCAAGTCGGTGTCGCAGGCGCTGGTGGGCAGCGCCCAGGCCTTCCCCGACGTGAAGGAGAGCGCGAACGTGCTGGCCCGCACCGTGCGCGCGCTGAAGGCCGGCGACCCGGCGCTGAATGTTCCCGCCGTTGCGACCGCCTACCAGGACGAAGTCGACAAGATCATGCCGCTGATGCAGCGCGCGGAAAAGAATGCCGGCGTCGTGATGAGCCAGCAGAAGATCCTGACGCAGGTGGGAACCGCGCTGCGCACCATCAACCGCCAGTCGTCCGATCTGCTCGAAATCGCCGAGACGGTTTCGTCGCTCAAGCTGCAGCAGAACGCACCGCCGGCGGAAATCTCGGCAGCCGGCCAGCTGGTGATGCTGACGCAGCGGATCGGCAAGTCGGCCAACGAATTCCTGACGATGGAAGGCGTGAGCCCGGAGGCGGTGTTCCTGCTGGGCAAGGACCTGAACTCGTTCAAGGAAATCGCCCAGGGCTTGCTGGACGGCAGCGCCGAGCTTCGGCTGGCCCCGTCGCGGGACCCGCAGACCCGCGAGCGCCTCGAGGCGCTGATGAAGCTGTACGAGGAGACCCGGACGCAAGCCGGCGCCATCCTGGGCAACCTGCAGGGCCTGGTTTCCGCGCGTGAGGCGCAGTCGGCGATCATTGCGGACAGCGAGCCGCTGCGCAAGGCGCTGCAGGACCTGCAGGGCAAGCTGTCGGCGCAGACCGGGCTCGGAGGAGGCTCGTGGCTGACGCTGGCGCTCTCTTCGTTGTTCGCGATCGCATGCGCCTTCGGCCTTGCGTATGTGCAGCTGCAGGACAGCCGCAAGCGCCAGACCGTCGCCGAGCAACAGCGGCTCGAAGCCGAGCAGCAGGAGCAGGAAGCCAAGCGCGTCAACGACGCCAACCAGGCGGCGATTTTGCGGTTGATGAACGAACTGCAGACAGTGGCCGAAGGCGACCTGACGCAGGAAGCGACCGTGACGGAAGACATCACCGGCGCCATCGCCGACTCGGTGAACTACACGGTGGAAGAGTTGCGCCAGCTGGTGGGCAACGTCCAGAACACGGCGACCAAGGTGGCGCAGACGACGGCGCAGGTGGAAAGCACCTCGACCGAGCTGCTGGCCGCTTCGACCGAGCAGCTGCGCGAGATCCGCGAAACCGGCCAGTCGGTGCTCGACATGGCGGGCCGAATCAACCAGGTGTCCGGCCAGGCGCAGGAATCGGCCCATGTGGCTCGCCAATCCCTCCTGGCTGCGGAGTCGGGGCTCGCCGCGGTGCAGAACGCCATCGGCGGCATGAACTCGATCCGCGACCAGATCCAGGAAACCTCCAAGCGGATCAAGCGGCTGGGTGAATCGTCCCAGGAGATCGGCGAAATCACCGAGCTGATTTCCGACATTACCGAACAGACCAACGTGCTGGCCCTGAACGCCGCCATCCAGGCCGCGTCGGCCGGCGAAGCGGGACGGGGCTTCTCGGTGGTGGCCGAAGAAGTGCAGCGGCTGGCCGAGCGCTCCGCCGATGCGACGCGCCAGATCTCGGCGCTGGTCAAGGCGATTCAGACCGACACCCAGGACGCGGTGGCCGCCATGGAGCGCTCCACGCAGGGTGTGGTCGAGGGAGCCAAGCTGTCCGACAACGCGGGCACCGCGCTGACCGAGATCGACCAGGTGTCGCGCAAGCTCGCCGACCTGATCGAGCAGATCTCGAACTCCGCTTCCAAGGAAGCCGAATCCGCCAACGTGGTGGCCGGCAACATCCAGCACATTTTCGCGGTGACGGAACAGACCGGAGAAGGCACGCGATCGACCGCGCAGCAGGTCCGCGAGCTGTCCCGCATGGCCGAAGAACTGCGCCAGTCCGTTTCGCGTTTCAAGATCGCCTGAGCGGCGTCGCTGCATAGCTTCGTCCGGCACTCGTCCATTCCAGAGGCCCCATGCAAGTCAACGAAACCGACCTGGACCTCGCAGCCAACGACCTCGGCCCCCTGGCCTGGGTGCTGGACGAGCTGCGCAAGTCACTGGACTCCGCCTCCGCCGCCCTGCGCCGCTTCGTGCGCGACGCCAACCTCGCGCGCGGCTCCGACATGGCCTCGGTCGACGACGGCCAACTGCGCATCGCGCGCCAGCAGCTGCACCAGGCCGTGGGTGCGCTCGAGATGGTCGGCATGGGCGCACCGGCCCACATGCTGCGCGGCATGGAAGCCGCAGTGCAAAAATTCGTCGAGCGGCCAGAGCTGTGCAGCGAAGCGGCCTCGGCCAAGCTGGAGCGGGCCGGCTTCGCGCTGACCGAATACCTCGAAGGCCTGCTGCTGGGCAAGCCCACGTCCGCCGTCGCCCTGTTCCCGCAATACCGGGATGTCCAGGAGCTTGCCGGAGCAGACCGCGTGCACCCGGCCGACCTGTGGACGCTGGACTGGCGCTGGGTCGATCCGCAAACGCCGGCCGTGGAGCAAACGCTGGTCTACGACCCGGCCGTGCGCGGCCGCATGGACCAGGGCGTGCTCTCGGTCGTCAAGACCGGCGCCGGCAAGGCCGCGCGCGACCTGGTGACGCTCAGCCTGGGCTTGGCGGCGTCGCAGCCAGCGCGCCAGCCGCGCGTGTTCTGGAAGATCGCGGCCGGCTATTTCGAGGCGCTGGCCCAGGGCCTGCTGCCCATGGATCTCTACGTCAAGCGGGCCGCCTCGCGCATCCTGATGCAGTACGCGACGCTGGCCAAGGGCGAAGTGACCGTGTCGGACCGGCTGGCGCAGGACCTGGTGTTTTTCTGCTCGCAGGCCGTGCCGGCGCGAGCCGCCGATGCGCCAGCCCTGACGGCCGTGCGGCTGGCCTGGTCGCTGGCGCGCTTCAAGCCTGTCGACTACCAGACCAGCCAGTTCGGCCGCTTCGATCCGATGCTGCTGGCGCAGGCGCGCAAGCGCATCACGACCGCCAAGGAGACCTGGTCCTCGATCTCGGGGGGCGACGCCAACAAGGTCAAGAGCGTGAGCGAGCAGTTCCGCCTGGTCACCGACTCGCTGGTCAAGTTGCATCCGCCGAGCGCAGCGCTGGCCCAGGCATTGAATGCTGCCAGCGACGGCGTAGCCCGGTCGGCGCGTCCACCGGGCGCCGAGCTGGCGATGGAAGTGGCGACGGCCATTCTCTATCTCGAGGCCGCATTCGAGGACCTGGACCCCACCGATTCGCAACTCGCGGCCCGCACGACGCGCCTGGCCGAGCGGCTCGATGGCGTGCGGCAGGGCGGGCAGGCCCAGCCTCTGGAAACCTGGATGGAGGAGCTGTACCGCCGCGTCAGCGACCGCCAGACCATGGGCAGCGTCGTGGGCGAGCTGCGCACCACCCTTGGCGAGCTCGAGAAGCTCCTGGACAACTTCTTCCGCAACCCGCAGGACAAGGGTCCGTTGCGCGACGCGCCCGGCCACCTGTCGCAGATGCGCGGCGTGCTGTCGGTGCTGGGCCTCGACCAGGCTTCGCAGGCCGTGCTGCGGATGCGCGAGACCGTCGAGGAAATCCTGATCGACGAGGTCGACGAAGAGAAGGCGCGGGCCGCCGGCACGTTCGACAAGCTGGGCAACAACCTGGGCGCTCTGGGTTTCCTGATCGACATGCTCAACTACCAGCCGGCGCTGGCCAAGAAGCTGTTCGTCTACGACGACCAGACCGGCGAGCTCAGGCCGCTGATGGGCCGCGCAGCGCACAGCCTGGGCGACGCCCACGCCGGCGTGACGCTGGGCGAGGACATGCTGTCGCAGGAAGTGGCGGCCGTCGTCGGCGACGCCGATGCGGCCACCGGAGCCGCCGATCTGAGCGCCAAGCTCGACACGCTTGCCGGCCACGCGGCGCTCGCAGGCCATAGCGGCATGGCGAGTTCGGCGCGCGAGGCGGCCGCCGCCGTCACGGCGCACGATGCGCCGGCGGTCTCCGCCGCGATGACGGAACTGGCGGCGACTGTGCAAGCCACCCCGGTCGCGAAGGCGCCCGCGCCGGCGGCGGAGGATGATTTCGAAGAAGACGACCTGCGCGACATCTTCCTGGAGGAGGCGCGCGAGGTGGTGCAGAACGGGCTGGCCGCGCTCAAGACGCTGGAAGCCGACCCTTCAGACCTGAACGAGCTGACGACGCTGCGGCGCGCGTTCCACACCCTCAAGGGCAGCTCCCGGATGGTGGGGTTGAACGAATTCGGCGAGGCCGGCTGGTCGATGGAGCAGGTGCTCAACGCCTGGCTGGCGGAGCAAAAGCCTGCCAGCGAAGGCATGCGGGCCCTGGCGTCCGATGCGATGCGCGGCTTCGCGTTGTGGGTCGAGGACATCGCTGCCGGCACCGACGGCCAGTGGAAGGCAAGCGCCTTCCGCGTCGCGGCCGATGCGATGCGCACGGAGCAGCGTCTGGTGCCGCTGGTGTTGCCTGGCAGTCCCGCCGAAGCCGCCATTGCGCAAGCGCCGCTTCCCGAAGTGCCGCAAGAGCCGGTCGCTTCGGTCGAAACGATCGACGTGCCGCAAGAGCCCGCGACAGCCGTCGAGGTGATCGAATTCGACCTGCCGCAGGAACCGGCAGCGTCTGCCGAGGCGCAAGAGCAAGCGGCGGCCACTGAAGAAGCCTTGAGCTTCGAGCTGCCCGAGATCGTGCCGGAACCGGCCGTGGCCGCTGCGGCCGGACCGGTCCCCGAGGCCGCGATCGAGCTGCCGGACTTCAGCTTCGAGCTGATCGACGCCTCCGCCCCGGTGCAGGCCGCCGAGCCTGTGGAGCAGGAGCTTTCGGCCGACCTGGCCGCCGAATTCGGCTTTGACCTGGGCAGCATTCCGGCCGCGCCCGCGCAGGCCGCTGCTCCGGTGGCGCCGGTCGCCGAGGTCGTCCCGACCGTCCCGACCATCGAGGACATCGACCTCGACAGCCTCATCGACGTTCCGCATCCCGCGCCGCGCGGCGAACCGGCTGCGCTGGACCTGCCGCGCAACGACTTTGCCCTGTCGGGCCTGATGCAGGAGCTCGCCCCGCTGCCGGACGCGCCGCCGTTCGCCCAGTCGGAGTCCGCGCTGGCCGACGAACAGGCCAAGGTGATCGGCACGCTGCGCATCGGCATCCCGCTGTACAACGTCTACCTCAACGAGGCCGACGAGTGGTCGCGCCGGCTGGAGACCGAGGTCTCCGAATGGGCGCTGGAGCTGAATTCGCCGCTTCCGGATTCGACGGTCGGGCTCGCCCATGCGCTCGCAGGCAGTTCCGCGACCGTGGGTTTCGACGCACTGTCCGACGTTGCCCGGGCGCTGGAAAGCGCGCTGGGAAAAACGCAGCTGCTGGCGTACGGAAAGCCGCAGCACGGCGCGGCCTTCACCGCAGCCGCCGAAGAGATCCGCCGGCTGCTGCACCAGTTCGCCGCCGGCTTCCTCAAGGAATCCGATCCGAAAATCACGCAGGCGCTGCACGGCTTGCAGGAGCTGGACGTTCCCAAGCGGGCAGAAATGCCAGACGAAGAAGGGTCGGTCGACGTCTTCTCCGGCGTTGAATCCGCTTCGCCGGCCCAGCCCGTGAAGCTGGTGGCCGAGCCTGTTCGTGCACCTCAAGCTCCGGTCGCAGCGTTTTTAGCCCCGGCCGTGCCGCACGCACCGGTCGCTCCGGCTGCCGGCATGGTGCCCCCGCAGGCAGTGAGCACGGCGACTCGCAACCTGGAAGACGAGCACGATTCGATCGACGTCGCCGACGCGATCGATCCCGACCTGTTCTCGATCTTCGAGGAAGAGGCCGGCGAACTGCTGCCGCAACTCGGTGGCGCACTGCGGCAATGGGTGGCTCGCCCGGACAATCGCGGCGCGCGCGACGAAGTGCTGCGCGCCCTGCACACGCTCAAGGGCAGCGCCCGCCTGGCCGGCGCCCTGCGCCTGGGCGAGATGTCGCACCGGATGGAATCCGAGATCGAGCAGTTCGGCATGGAAGGCGTGCAGGCGGCCGACCTCGAATCGCTGCTGCAGCGCCTGGACGCCTTGCAGGCCAATCTCGACCAGCTGCGGGCAAGCCGCGCCGCCGAGGACTTGGCCGCACTGGCGCCGCCGCAAGCTGCAGAACCCGCCCAGGGCGCAGCCGCCGAAACGTCACCGTCGAACGCGGGAGTGCAGGAGGGCGCCGCCGGCGCGCCTGCAGCGCCGCGCAATGTGATCGCGCTTCCGGCAGCCACGATGCTGGCGCCGGTCCGCCAGGCGGCGAACCATGCGGTGCGGGTGCGCTCGCAACTGCTGGACCGGCTGGTGAACCAGGCCGGCGAGGTGATGATCACGCGCTCGCGTCTGGAGGCCGAACTCAAGCAGCTGCGCGCTTCGCTCACCGACCTGTCCGGCAACCTGGACCGGCTGCGCAGCCAGCTGCGCGATATCGAACTGCAGGCCGAATCGCAGATGCAATCGCGCCTCGCGCAGGCCAAGGACTCCGCCGCCGGCTTCGATCCGCTCGAGTTCGACCGCTTCACGCGCGTCCAGGAACTCACGCGCATGATGGCCGAGTCGGTCAACGACGTCGCCACGGTGCAGCGCAACCTGCAGCGGACGGTGGAAGCGACGGAAGACGACCTGATCGCCCAGGCGCGCCAGACCCGCGAACTGCAGCGCGACCTGCTGCGCACCCGGATGGTGGAGTTCGAAGGCATCTCGGACAGGCTGTACCGCGTGGTGCGCCAGGCATCCAAGGATGCGGGCAAGCAGGTCAAGCTGGACATCACCGGCGGCTCGATCGAAATGGACCGCGGCGTGCTCGATCGCATGACGCCGGCGTTCGAACACCTGCTGCGCAACTGCGTCGCCCACGGCATCGAAGCGCCGGAAGTGCGGCTGCAGGCGGGCAAGGAGGCGGCGGGCACGATCGTGATCGGCTTGAGCCATGAAGGCAACGACGTCTCGGTGCAGTTCGACGACGACGGCGCCGGCCTGAACATCGCCCGCATTCGCGAGAAGGCGATGCAGCAGGGCCTGATCGCCCCCGGTCAGGAAATCAGCGACCAGGACGCCGCCAACCTGATCTTCATGCCCGGCTTCTCGACCGCCACGCAGGTGACGGAACTGGCCGGTCGCGGCATCGGCATGGACGTCGTCCGCGCCGAGGTGAATGCGCTCGGTGGCCGCATCGAGACCCGCACCCTGGCCGGCAAGGGCACGAGCTTCAAGCTGGTGTTGCCGCTGACCACCGCGGTGACGCAGGTGGTGATGATCCGCAGCGGCACGCTGGCGATCGGCGTCCCGGCCAACCTGGTGGAGCTGGTGCGGCGCGCCCCGGCCAAGGAAGTGCAACAGGCCTACAACAGCGGCAATTACGAGTTCGGCGGCGAGTCGCTGCCGTTCTTCTGGTCCGGCGCCTTGCTGCAGGCCTCGCAGCGCAGCAACGAGCCGCAAGGCAAGACCTTGCCGGTGGTGATCTTCCGCAGCGCCGCGCAGCGGATCGCGGTGCACGTCGACGAGGTGCTCGGCAACCAGGAAGTGGTGGTCAAGAACCTCGGTCCGCAACTCGCGCGCCTGCCCGGCCTCGCCGGCATGACGGTGCTGGCTTCCGGCGCCGTCGTGCTGATCTACAACCCGGTGGCGCTGACCGCGGTGTACGGCGAGCTGGCCCGCCAGCTCAGCGCCGACAACGCGCAGCCGGAAGTGCTGGAGCAGGCCGGCCTGAAGCTGCCGGCCGTCACGGCAGCCGCGCCGCAGATCCCGCTGGTGCTGGTGGTCGACGATTCGATCACCGTGCGCCGGGTGACGCAGCGGTTGCTGGCGCGCGAAGGCTACCGCGTGGCGCTTGCCGCCGACGGATTGCAGGCGCTCGCAAAGCTCGCCGAGGAGCTGCCCGCCGTGGTGCTGTCGGACATCGAGATGCCGCGCATGGACGGCTTCGACCTGGCCCGCAACATCCGCGGCGACGAGCGGCTGGCCAAGCTGCCGATCATCATGATCACGTCGCGCATCGCCGAGAAGCACCGCGAGCATGCGCGCGCGCTCGGGGTCGACCACTACCTGGGCAAGCCGTATTCGGAAGAAGAGCTGCTCAGCCTGGTCAAGCACTACTGCGCCGAGATCCCGGCGTAGGCGCGGCGCCTCTCCCGTGAAAACGCCGCTTCACGCGGCGTTTTTCTTGACCACCGAATAGCGCTCCAGCGTTCGACGGCGCGCCTCCTCATGCACGACGACCGGCGCCGGATAGGTCTGGTCCAGCGTCACGCCGGCGGCGGCGAGTTCGACGGGCGTTGCCGTCCATGGCGCATGCAGCGCGTCGACCGGCAGGCCGGCCAGCTGCGGCAGGTACTTGAGGATGAAGCGTCCTTCCGGGTCGAACTTGCGGCTCTGGCTCACCGGGTTGAAGATCCGGAACCAGGGCTGGGCGTCGCAGCCGCTGGAGCTCGCCCATTGCCAGCCGCCGTTGTTCGACGCCAGCTCGTAGTCGTTGAGGTGCTGGGCGAAATAGCGCTCGCCGCGGCGCCAGTCGATCCCCAGGTCCTTGGTCAGGAAGCTGGCGACCACCATCCGCAGCCGGTTGTGCATGTAGCCGCTCTGGTTGATCTGCGCCATCGCTGCGTCGACCAGCGGATAGCCGGTGCGGCCTTCGCACCAGGCCGCGAACAGCGCGTCCGCCTGCTTGCCGTGCTCCCACTTGATGCCGTCGTACTCGCGCCTGAAGCTCTTGCTGCGGCCCTGCTCGTCGCTCACGTGCGGAAAGTTCGCCAGCACCTGGAAATAGAAGTCGCGCCAGATCAGCTCGCCCAGCCACACGGCCGCGCCCGGACTGCCCTGCGCCGCCAGCCGGTGGGCCGTGCCCGCCAGCTCACGGATCGACGTGGTGCCGAAGCGCAGGTGCACGCCCAGATAGCTCGGCCCTTTCACGGCGGGGAAGTCTCGCGTTTCGCCGTAGCGGTCGATGCGCTCCAGGAAGTCCGCCAGCAGCTCGCGCGCGCCTGCGGCGCCCGGCGGCAGCTTGAGCTCGTGCAGGTTGGTCGCTTCGAAGCCCAGCGACCCCAGCGAGGGCACGGCGGCTTGCAGCGGCTCAGGCCGGTCGGCGAGGGCGCTGGCGTGTTCGTCCACGGGATAAGGCCTGAAGTCGCCGGCGTCCGCCTTCGCCAGCCACGCGTTCTTGTACGGAGTGAACACGGCATAGGGCTTGCCGGTTTGCGTGAGCAGCTCGGCGCGCTCGAACACCACGTGGTCCTTGAAGGTGTGCAAGGCGATGCCGGCGTCGGCAAGCGCGCCGCGCACATGCGCGTCACGGGAAACCGACTGCGGCTCGTAGTCGTGGTTGGCGAACACCGACTGCACCTGCAGCTCGCGCGCCAGTCGCGGGATGTCCTGCAGCGCGGCGGCATGGGTGACGATCAGGCCCGCGGCTTCGCTTTGCGCCAGCTCGCGCAAGCGCGCGTCCAGCTCCACGAGGGAGTCGCGGATGAACTCGACCCGGCGGTCGCGTCGCGGCAGGCCATCCAGGATCGCGTTGTCGAAGACGAAGACGCAGTGGACGTGGCGGCAGGATCTGAGCGCGTGGAACAGCGCGGCGTTGTCGCTCGCGCGCAGGTCGCGCCGAAACCACATCAGCCCTGCGGGATAGGTCTTTTCCATTGGCTCAAGTAAAATCCGATCATGCCTGCCGATGAGACCACCATCAACCTGACTCATCACTTCCTGATCGCGATGCCCGGGCTGGAGGACGAAGCCTTCGCCAGGAGCGTCATCTACCTGTGCGAGCACAGCGCCCGCGGCGCCCTCGGCCTGGTGATCAACAAACCCAGCGACATCAACCTCAAGGGCCTGTTCGACAAGGTCGAACTGCCGCTGCGGCGCGACGACCTGGTCGGCATCCCGGTGTTCCAGGGCGGGCCGGTGCAAACCGAGCGCGGCTTCGTGCTGCACGAGGCGGTGTTCGCCGGCGACGCCGCGCCCAGCGAGCCGGTCTATGCATCGACCATGACGATTCCCGGCGGCCTGGAGATGACCACGTCCAAGGACGTGCTCGAGGCCATGTCCACCGGCGCCGGCCCCCGCAAGGTGCTGGTCTCGCTCGGATATTCCGCCTGGGGTGAGGGCCAGCTCGAATCCGAGCTGGCGGAAAACAGCTGGCTGACGGTCAGCGCGGACACCGCCGTCATCTTCGACACGCCTGTCGAACAGCGTTACGCCAAGGCGCTGTCGCTGCTGGGCCTCGAGGCCTGGATGCTGTCTCCGGACGCGGGTCACGCATGAGCCTTGCGGCCATGCCCGACGTCCCCGACCATCAACAATCTTTTCTGGCTTTCGATTACGGCTTGAAGCGCACCGGGGTTGCCGTGGGCAATCGCATGCTGCGCACTGCAACGCCTCAAGCGACGATCCGAGCCGAGGGCGATGCGCGCCTGGCCCAGGTCGAGGCCCGGGTGCGCGAATGGCAGCCGGACGCGCTCGTCGTCGGCGTCCCCTTTCACCCGGACGGCGCAAGCCACGACAATACGGCGCGGGCCAAGAAATTCGCCCGCCAGCTGCGCGGCCGCACCCGGCTGCCGGTCTACGAAGTGGATGAGCGCTACAGCACCACCGAAGCATTGGCCGGCGGCGCCGCCGACGCCGATGCGGGCGCTGCCTGCATCATCCTGGAACAGTTCTTGAGGAGCCTGCCGTGACCACCGAGAGCCAAGCGGGAGCGCCCAACGGCGCCCTGATGCTGGACGCCGAAGCGCTGTACCACGAGCTGCTGCGGGGCGTGCGGCAGTTGCGCGCGCAGGAGACGCGCCTGGTCGGCATCACGTCGGGCGGAGCCTGGCTGGCGGCGCGGCTGCACAAGGACCTGGGGCTGGCCGGGACGGCCGGCGTCATCTCCTCGGCGATGCACCGCGACGACTTCGCCAAGCGCGGCCTCTCGGGCGCAGGCCAGCAGACCCAGCTGCACTTCGACGTCAACGACTCGCACATCGTCCTGCTGGACGACGTGCTCTATACCGGCCGCACGATCCGTGCCGTGCTCAACGAGCTGTTCGACTACGGCCGGCCGGCGCAGGTGCAGCTCGCGGTGCTGGTGGATCGCGGCGGACGCGAGCTGCCGGTGCAGGCAGACTATGCGGCCGCCCGTGTTTCGCTGCCGCCATCGCAATCGCTGGAGCTGGCCCGCGACGAGGCCGGAAATTTCAGCTTCAAGGTCCAGGGCCAGGTCCGCTAAGCAATGCTCTACAAGCGCAATCCACAACTCAACAAGAATGGCGAACTGATCCACCTGCTGTCGGTGGAAGGCCTGCCCCGCGACATCGTCACGCACATCCTGGACACGGCGTCCAGCTTCGTCAGCGTCAGCGACCGCGAGGTCAAGAAGGTTCCGCTGCTGCGCGGCAAGAGCGTGTTCAACCTGTTCTTCGAGAACTCCACCCGCACCCGCACGACCTTCGAGATCGCCGCCACGCGCCTGTCGGCGGACGTGATCAACCTGGACATCGCCCGCTCTTCGGCGTCCAAGGGCGAGTCGCTGCTGGACACGATCGCCAACCTGTCGGCCATGGCTGCCGACCTGTTCGTGGTGCGGCACAGCGAATCGGGCGCGCCCTACCTGATCGCGCAGCACGTGGCGCCGCATGTCCACGTCATCAACGCCGGCGACGGCCGCCATGCGCACCCGACCCAGGGGCTGCTGGACATGTACACCATCCGCCACTACAAGAAGGACTTCTCCAACCTGACGGTGGCGATCGTCGGCGACGTGCTGCATTCGCGGGTCGCCCGCTCCGACATCCACGCGCTCACCACGCTGGGCTGCGCCGAGGTCAGGGTCGTGGGGCCGAAGACGCTGGTTCCCGCCGACCTGGCGCAAATGGGCGTGCGCGTGTGCCACACGCTCGAAGAAGGCATCAAGGGCTGCGACGTCGTGATCATGCTCAGGCTGCAGAACGAGCGCATGAGCGGCGCGCTGCTGCCCTCGTCCCAGGAATTCTTCAAGAACTTCGGCCTGACCGAGGAGAAGCTGCAGCTGGCCAAACCGGACGCCATCGTCATGCATCCGGGCCCGATCAACCGCGGCGTCGAGATCGACTCGGCGGTCGTCGACGGCAAGCAGAGCGTCATCCTGCCGCAGGTGACCTTCGGCATCGCGGTGCGCATGGCCGTGATGAGCATCGTCGCGGGCAACGAAGCGTAGGCCAAGCATGAAACTCCTGATCAAGAACGGTCGCGTGATCGACCCGGCCTCCGGCTTCGACGAGGTGTGCGATGTCGCCATCGCCGCCGGCCGCATCATCGCCATCAAGACCGTCGCGCCCGGCTTCTCCGCCAACCGCGTGATCGACGCCTCCGGCTGCATCGTCGCGCCCGGCCTGATCGACCTCGCGGCGCGGCTGCGCGAACCCGGGCACGAGCACGAGGGCATGCTGGAAAGCGAGATGGCTGCGGCCGTCGCCGGCGGCATCACCGCGCTGGTCTGCCCGCCCGACACCGACCCCGTGCTCGACGAGCCGGGCCTGGTGGAGATGCTCAAGATGCGCGCCGAGAAGCTGCACCAGGCGCGGGTGTATCCGCTCGGCGCGCTGACCCGCAGGCTCGAGGGCGAGGTGCTCACCGAAATGGCGGAGCTGACGGAAGCAGGTTGTGTCGGCTTCAGCCAGGCCGAGGTGCCGCTGGCCAACACGCAGGTGTTGCAGCGCGCCCTGCTCTACGCCGCCACTTACGGCTACACCGTCTGGCTGCGACCGCAGGAATTGCACCTGGGCAAGGGTGTCGCGGCCAGCGGGCCGCTCGCGACGCGGCTGGGCCTGGCCGGCGTCCCCGTCGCTGCCGAAACGATCGCGCTGCACACGATCTTCGAGCTGATGAAGTCCACCGGCGCAAGAGTCCACCTGTGCCGCCTGAGCAGCGCCGCGGGAGTGGAGCTGGTGCGGCAGGCCCGCGCCGGCGGCCTGCCGGTGACCTGCGACATCAGCATCAACTCGCTGCTGCTGACGGACAACGACATCGGTTTCTTCGACAGCCGCATGCGCCTGAATCCGCCCCTGCGCCAGCAACGCGACCGCGATGCGCTGCAACAGGCGCTGGCGGACGGAGCCGTCGACGCGCTGGTGTCCGACCACACGCCGGTGGACGAGGACGAAAAGACGCTGCCGTTCGCCGAAGCGGAGCCAGGTGCCACCGGCGTGGAGCTGCTGCTGTCGCTTTCGCTGAAGTGGGCGCAGGACAGCGGAGTCGACATCCGTCGCGCGCTTGCGGTCGTGACCAGCGAACCGGCAAGAGTGCTCGGCAACGCACTGGGCACGCTGCAGGCAAGCGCCGGCCGGCTGGTGGAAGGCGGCGTCGCCGACCTCTGCGTCTTCGACCCGCAAGCAACGTGGACGGTCGCGCCGCACGCCCTGCGCAGCCAGGGCAAGCACACGCCGTTCTCCGGCTACGAACTGCCGGGCCGCGTGCGCTTCACCGTCGCCGGCGGGCAGCTGGCGTTCGAAGGCCGGGACCGGGCCTGAACCGATGAAAGCGCTGCGGGCCGGCTGGCGGCTTGCCCATTCGCTTGCGGTCGCGCTCGCCGGCTGGGCGACCATCGTGTTCCTGTTTCCGCGCATGAGCCCTGCGCAGCGCCAGGAGCGGGTGCAGTCCTGGGCCCGGCGGATGCTGCGGGCCCTGGGCATCCGCCTGGAACTGCGGGGCGCCCCTCCGGCGGCCGGGCCGCTGCTGCTGGTCGCCAATCACATCTCGTGGCTGGACATCCTGGTGATGCACGCGGCGCGGCATTGCCGCTTTGTCTCCAAGTCGGACGTCAAATCCTGGCCGCTGATCGGCACGCTGGCGACCGGCGGCGGCACGCTCTACATCGAACGGGAATCCCGCCGGGACGCGATGCGGGTGGTGCACCACATGGCGGACAGCCTCAGGTCCGGCGAAATCCTGGCCGTGTTTCCCGAGGGAACGACCAGCGACGGCGTGTCGCTGCTGCCGTTCCACGCCAACCTGATCCAGGCGGCCATCTCGGCCGGCGCACCGGTGCAGCCGGTGGCGCTGAGCTTCGTCGACGCGGCGAGCGGCGCGACCAGCCTGGCGCCTTGCTACGTCGGTGACGACACGCTGGTCGGTTCGGTTTGGCGGACGCTGAGCGGCCCGCCCATCGCCGCCGTCGTCAGTTACGGCGAACCGGAGCATTGCGCCGGACGCGACCGCCGGACCTGGGCGAGTGACCTGCGCGGCGCCGTGCAAGCGCTGCGTCAGGCCTGAAGCAGCTTCGGCGCCGGCCGCTCGGCCGCCAGTTCGGACGGCGTCTCACGCAGCCGGCTCGCCGCGAGCGGTCCGCTCCGATCGAAGGTGACGACGTGGTCGACCTCGGCGCGGATGCCGATCCACTCGCCGATCTTGTGGTCGTGGTGGCTCGGGACATGGGCGAGCACTGTCTCGCCGGTCTTGAGCCGCAGCGTGTAGAGGAACTCCGAGCCGCGGAACGCCTTTCGCACGATCTGCGCCTTCACCGGCGCGTCATCGTCGTGCACGATGTCGTCGGCGCGCAGCAGCACCTCGCACTCGCCGGCGACGAAAGCGCTGGGCAGCGGGCACTCGGCGATATCGGTCAGGTCGCCCAGCGGCGTCTGCACGACGACCTGGTCGTCGACCTGGCGCAGCGTCGCGCGGGTGAACACGCCGTGGCCGATGAAGTCAGCGACGAAGCGGGTGGCGGGTCGGTGGTACAGCGTGTACGCGTCGTCCCACTGGTGCAGCCGGCCCTCGTGCATGACGCCGATGGCGTCGCCGATGGCGAACGCCTCGAGCTGGTCGTGGGTGACGAACAGCGCCGTCGCGTGGGCGGCCTTGAGGATGCCGCGGATCTCGTGCGCCAGGCGTTCGCGCAGGTCGACGTCGAGGTTCGAGAAGGGCTCGTCCAGAAGCAGCAGCTGCGGCCTTGGCGCCAGCGCCCTGGCGAGCGCGACGCGCTGCTGCTGGCCCCCGGACAATTCGTGCGGGAAACGGCGCTCTGTGCCGGGCAGGCCGACCAGGTCCAGCACCTCGGCGACCCGGCCGGCGCGCTGCGCCTTGGGCAGCTGGTGCAGGCCGAACGCGACGTTGCGGCCGACGTCCAGGTGCGGGAACAGGGCGTAGTCCTGGAACACCATGCCGATGCGGCGGTCTTCAGCCGGCACGTGGACCGAGGCGCTGGCGACCAGCTGGCCCGACATCCGGATCTCGCCGGCCGACGCCCGCTCCAGCCCGGCGACGGCGCGCAGCAAGGTCGTCTTGCCGCAGCCCGACGGGCCGATCAGCACGCCGATGTCGCCCGCGGTCAGCCCGAAGGACACGTCCGCGACAGCCGGCTGGGGCCGGCCGGCGTACTGCACCCGCAATTGGGACACCTCGACAAACATGGTGTTGAGTGTAGATGATTACAATTCTCATTTGCATCAACGGGCCTTGTGGCCTTCGTGCCCCATGCCCCTGCGCCGGCTCCAAGACCTTTTCCTGCTCGTTCTTGCGGCGCTGCTCGTGCTACCCGTCGTGGCGGTGCTGGCGTCCTGGCTGCAGCCGACCGGGGCCAGCATGCAGATCCTGGGCGAAATGGGGCGGACCGTCCTGCCCGGCTACGTCTGGACCACGCTCTGGCTGTGCCTCTGGGTGGGCACGGGTGTCGCCCTCGTCGGCATGGCGACCGCCGCGGCCGTGACGCTGTTCGACTTTCCCGGCCGCCGCGTCTTCGAATGGGCCTTGCTTTTGCCACTGGCGATGCCGGCCTATGTCGTGGCGTACGCGTACACCGACTCCTTGCAGTTCAGCGGAGCGGTGCAAGTCGCGATCCGGTCCGCGCTGGGCATTGAAGGGCGGGTCCTGCCTGAGATCCGCAGCCTGCCGGGCGCGGTTTTCGTCTTCATCTTTTCGCTATATCCGTACGTCTACCTGCTGGCACGGACCGCGTTCAGCGAGCGGGCCGGCCACTTGATGGAGGCGGCCCGGCTGTTGGGCGCGCCTCTGAGGCGCCGCATCGGCCGCGTCGCGCTGCCGCTCGCCCGGCCGGCGGTGGCCGCGGGCGTGGCGCTGGCTCTGATGGAAACGCTGGCCGATTTCGGCGTGTCCAGCTACTTCGGCATCCAGACCTTCACCACCGGAATCTACAAGGCATGGCTCGCGATGGACGACCGGATCGCCGCGGCGCAGCTCGCGACCCTGCTGCTCGCGCTGGTGGCGATGCTGCTGGCGCTCGAAGCGCGCGCCCAGCGCCGGCTGCGCTTCACCTCGTCGCGCGGGGGCCGTGCGGGCTCGGCCGAAGCCCAGCCGGTCCGTCTGCGCGGGCGCCAAGCCGCGCTGGCCTGGACCGTCTGCCTGCTGCCGGTGCTTCTGGGCTTCGTGCTGCCGGTGTTGTTCATGCTGCGGCCGCTCGCCGCCGACTGGTCGGTCCTGCCATGGAACCGGTTTGCCGAGTGGGCGTTCAACAGCGTCCGGCTTGGCGTGATCAGCGCCGTGCTGGCTGTTGCGATCGCACTGCTGCTGGCCTTCAGCCTGCGCCGGGCGCCTGATCTGCTGACCCGCGGCGTGGTGCAACTTGCCAGCCTGGGTTACGCCGTGCCGGGCGCAGTGATCGTGGTCGGACTGCTGTTGCCGGTCGGCTGGCTGCAGCAGGCGGCGCCGCAGACCAGCGCCGGCTACTGGGTCACATCCACGGTGCTGGGAGTCGTCTGGGCGTACCTGGTCCGTTTTTGCGCCGTCGCCCTGCAATCGGTGCAAAGCGGCTATGCCCGGATTCCGGCGAGCTTCGACGACACGGCGCGCATGCTCGGCACCGCCGGCTTTTCCCTGATGGCGAGGGTGCACTGGCCGCTGCTGCGTCGCTCGACGGCGGCGGCGGCGCTGCTTGTCTTCGTCGACGTGATGAAGGAATTGCCCGCCACCCTGGTGCTGCGCCCCTTCGACAGCGACACGCTGGCGGTGGTTGCCTATCAGCTGGCCCGGGACGAACGGCTCGGCGAGGCGGCGTTGCCCTCGCTTGCCCTGGTGCTGGTCGGCCTGATCCCGGTCGTGCTGCTCAGCCGCACCTTGCGATCCGGCCCGCGATAGCAGTTCGCGCTTGCAGCAGCGGCGTCAGGGCTCGTCGCCCGTGTCGGGACGCATGAACGAAGCGGGCTTGCGGAAGACGACCTCGCCGGTCGGAACATGCACGACGCGGATCTCCTGTCCGGAGGGCCGGGTGAAACTCTTCGCCGCCAGGGCGACGGCCAGTGCCCGGTCCTTGACGAGGTACTGCTCGGAACCAAAGGCTGGAAAAAGTGGGCTCCTCAACGGGTGGCTGCTTTCGATACGGTACTCGGCGGACGGCATTTTTACCTCACTGCGGTGGTCGGTCGCTGGCTTTCCCAGTGATGAAAATAGTAGGCGCGCCGCAAGTCATGGCAATGACGGTTAAGGCATCCGCCCGTGACAGATGTAACCGGCTGCAATGGTGCGTTGCGGAAAGCAACGAAGCGGGCCCGGCTCAGCTCCAGAAGATGCCGCGAACGACCGCCACGATGATCAGAACGCTCCCGACCGCGGTGAAGACGATGCCGGCGATCGCGGTCCCGGCACCTTGTGCGGCGGCACGCTTGATCTCGGCCAGCCCCAGGACGGCGACGATCACGCCGATGATCAGGATGACGAATGCAGCTTCCATGAGGAACCACCTTTCGACTCGCGAAGCGGCGGTTATACCGTGGCTCCTGCCGGTCGTTTTCGGGTTTTACCGCTGTTACGAGCCGGCGCGCGGTGCAGCCGAGGTCACTCGCCGGAAGCGAGCTGCGACATCTGGAATTCGTCGATCTCGCGGCACTGGGTGGACGAGACTTCCGGCGCTCCCTGATCGGCCGAGCAGGACAGATCCTGGTCGTCGACGGCCCACCTGGCCATCCGCAGGTACAGCACCGTTCCCTGTCTTGCGCCCAGGAAGAGGTCGTTCAACTCCTGCTGCGAAAAAGGCTGGGCCGCCAGGGCGTCGAGGATCTGCTCGCCGTGCGGCAGCGTCTCGTGCTGGTGCAGGACCAGGAACTTGGTGTTCTCCCGGGTCATGAACGGCGCCGAAAGCGCCCGCCGCGCAGGCTCCCGGGCCACTCCCGCCGAGATGTTTTCCAGCACGGCGGCGGCTCCAAGCCGCAGGAACGGGCGAGTCATCACCACGCTCCTGAAATAGCTGTGCCAGAGCGTCACGTCGAGAGGCTCGGCAAGCGGCTTGCGGACGAATGCCAGCAGGTCATTGGCCGCGACCAGGTAGTGCAGCTCTTCTTCGTTCGCGAAGTCGCACAGGAAGCGGCGAAGCTTGCGGCGTTTTGCCAGCGCCGAATTGGCGGCGATGCAGAGGAAGTAAGCCTGCACATCCCTCGTGAGGTGGTACTGCATCGACAGGTACCTGCAGTACTGCTCGACCGTGACCGGCCCGGTTCGCAGCGCGGACTCGAGCACCTGCGCGAACAGGCCTTGGGCTGCAGCGATCTGCAGGTGCAGGGGATGAAGCGGGTCTTGTGCCGCCGCCGGCGCGGACGGCGCGTCTTTCGTGCTCATGACAGCTCCATTAGGCCGGATTGAGGCCGGACTTCAGCTCGCCGCGCTCCAGCGGCATGGACCGCGAACTGCGAAAGCCCGACGGCCTGTGCGCGTGCGCAAGCGGATGCGGGTGGGGATGCGGATGCGGATGGCTTTCGGTGCGGAACGCGCGCTGGATCACAAAGTAGTCGCGAAATCTCGCGGCCTGGGGTCCGTGCGGCACGAGGGCTTGGACGACCGAAGCGATCGGCGATCCGCATTCCTCGAAATGCGCGAGGTCGCGAAAGATGGCAACCATCGGGGTCTGCTTGCCCACGTGGGGGTCGATGAATGGCACGCCGAACGGCCGGAAGCCCATCCTCGTGTAGAGCGGCACCAGTTCGGATGAGCAGTGGAAAACCGCGCCTTCGGCGTCCTGGAAGCGTTCGCAGCCGTACTGGATCATGCTCATGATCAGTCGCACGGCGTTGGTCCGGCCGCGCAGCGATTTGTCGACCATCAGCTTGGAGATGAATCCCAGGGACTTGGGAGAGCGCTCCAGGAGGTCCGAGAGGGCCAGGCGGGAAACGGTTGCCGAGGGGATTCCATCGGCGTAATGCATCCTGGCGTAGCCGACCAGCTGCCGCTCGCCGTTGCGGAGGCAGAAATGGAGGGCGTCGGCGTCGTCCTCGTCGGGCAGGCGGCGGGCGAGGTGGTCTGCCGCGGGCAGCGGCTTGTGCTGCTCAGCCACGTAGATCGAATAACGGAAGCGCTCGACTTCCTCGAGGTCGGCGTGGCCGTAGAGGATTTCGAGGGTGTCCGCGGTCCAGATCGGAACCCGGGGCGCGCGGGGAACGGCCGATCCGCGCGAGCGCAGCATCGGGACGGGATCAAGGGCAGGCATGTGACAGATTGTACCTGCTGTAACATAAAGTGTCAATAGCATCGGTTTTGGCAGGGGCGCCGCCCAAACGCGCACCCTGGGAATCGCTCTCTTCAGCGTGGATTTGTCGAACCGGCAGCATTGCGTCCGAACGCTCAATCGTGCTGCTGCAATCGCCGTGCAGCCAGGCGGGTCAGACGCGGGAAGCGTCAGACCCGCGCGTCCACTTCGTCGATCAGAGGCACGACATCGTGCGGGCGTACGACGCCGAACGAGCCCGGTATCTGCTGAGGATCGGCCGGTTCGGTTCGGATCGGCCCGATCGGCGGATCTGCTGCGGCGGTGGCGGCTGCCTCGGCCGGGACGGGCGTGGGTTTCTGCCAGGCGGGCATCACCACGGTTCTGTCTTCGCCTGCGGGTGCGCTGTCGCCGATTTCGTCCAGGATCGCCGCCACGTCGACCTCGTCGATCTGTTCGGGCTTGAGGTGCTGCCTGGCGTATTCCTGGTACACGCCCGAGCGCACGAACAGCCGGAACAGGTCTGGATCGATGTGCCTGTCCTTGACCATGAAGCGCATGATCCTGAGCGCCTCCGACAGCTTCTTGGGCGCCTTGTACGGCCGGTCGGCGGCCGTGAGGGCCTCGAAGATGTCGGCGATGGCCATGACGCGGGCCGGAATGGACATCTCCTCCCCCTTCAGGCCGCGGGGGTAGCCTGTGCCGTCCATCTTCTCGTGGTGCCCCCCCGCGTATTCCGGTACGCGGCGAGTGAACGGCGCTTTCCACGACGACTGACTGCGCGGGATGGAAGCGGCGGACGCAAAAGTCGGTCCGGCGCACGGAGCCAGACCCGAAGGGCGACGTGCTCACTGCGTCGAACCACGACGACGGCGTTGATCTGAGGACCGGGCGCCTTGATCGTGGTGCAGCCTGACCGATACATCGCCCGTGTGCTGCGTTATTTGCCAACGGCACCAACCGGCCATTGCGCCATCGGCTTGATAGCCGCAGCGATGACTGCGACATGCCGGGTCCGTGACTCGCTGCATGAAGGCTCGGCGCGGGAGGCACTAACGGTTTAGTAGGATATAGTTACGCAATCCGGCGTTTGTTGCTCTTGGAGTCTGCACTTCCCCAGGATCAGACGACCCTCGAGCCATCAGGTCGCATTCATCAGCATCGGTTGATGTTGCCTTTGGCGAGCGCTGCCCGTAAACCGAAGACCCGAGCCGAGGTTCCGTGAAGGGTATGTCGATACCGAATCTACCAAGCATCCTCGATCCGGTTGGGGCCCTGGCACGCGACGTTCTTCGACCGGTGCGGCAACCCGCACCTCCTGCACCCATCGAATTGGCAGCCGATGCCGGCGATCTCGTCGCGCGCGCGCTCGCGATCCTGGTGGAAGAGACGCAAGCGTGGAACTCCCGCAGGCCTTCGACGCCGCGTCCAGGGAGCGAGCGGTGAACTGCACGTCGTGCGGCTTCGCAAACGCAACGGCCGCGCGTTTCTGTGGCGGCTGCGGCAAGCCGCTGGACACCCCGATCGACGCCCCGAACGCCGGCGAGCGCCGGCAACTCACCGTCCTCATGTGCGATGTCGTCGGTTCCACAGCGCTGTCGCAGGCGCTCGATCCTGAGGACTTGCGCGACCTTCTCGGCGGCTACCAGCGCGTCTGCTTCGAAGCGGTCAACCGCCACGATGGGCACGTCGCCCAGTACCTCGGCGACGGCGTGCTGATCTACTTCGGTTTTCCGCATGCGCACGAAGACGACGCGAGGCGCGCGGTGCGTTGCGGGCTCGACATCCTGAGCGGCATGGCAGAGCTGAACCGCGGCGCCGCGCACTCGACCGACGTCAGGCTCCAGGTGCGTATCGGGGCGCACACCGGACGCGTTGTCGTCGGCGCGGTCGGCGCGGGCGCGCGTCAGGAAAAGCTCGCGCAAGGCGATACGCCCAACATCGCCGCCCGCGTCCAGTCGATGGCGCAACCCGACTCCCTGATGGTGAGCGACGCCACGTGGAGAATCGTTCAGGGTTACTTCCGCGGCCAGTCGCACGGCGAGCGCGAGCTCAAGGGGGTGGCGCAGCCGATGCGTCTGTGGGCCGTGAATGGGACCAGCGGCGCGGAGTCGCGTCTGGAAGGCGGCGGCACGCTGACCGAGTTCGTCGGGCGGGAGGGCGAGCACAAGGTGCTGGAGGCCCAGTGGGCCAGCGTCAAGTCGGGCGTCACGTGCTTCGTCACGCTCAGAGGCGAGGCCGGCATCGGCAAGTCGCGACTGGTCGCGGAGTTCCGCCGCCACGTGGCGAACACGGACGCCGACATGCTCGCGATGCGTTGCACGCCGTATTCGCAGAACAGTGCTTTTCTTCCGGTGACCGAGCTGCTCGAGCAGCGGCTCGGGCTCGACCGCGCCCTGAGCGCCGACGCCCGGCTGGAGCGCATCGACCAGCGCCTGATCGATCTGGGGCTCAGCGCACCCGACATCGCACCGCTGCTCGCCGAGCTGCTCTCCATTCCCACCGGCCAGCGCTACCGTCCGCTCCAGATCTCACCGAGCCGGCGCCGCGTGCGCACGCTCGAGATCCTGGTGACCCTCCTGCGGACGATGGCCTCGCAGCGCCCGACGATCCTCGTCGCCGAGGACCTGCACTGGGCCGACCCGTCGACGCTCGAGTTGCTGTCGCTTCTGGTGTGGTCGCCGCCGCAGCTCCCGTTGCTGGGGCTTTTCACCGCGCGGCCCGAGTTCGAGCCGCCGTGGGCGCAGGACGAGGCATCCCTGCTCATCAACGTGTCGCGCCTGGACAATGCTCAGGTCGAGGCCGTGGCGCGTGGCGTCGCCGGCGGCAAGACCATGCCTGGCGAAGTCATTCGCGAGATCACCCGGCGCTGCGACGGCGTGCCGCTCTTTGTCGAAGAGGTGGCGCGCGCGGTGATCGAGTCGGGCGTGCTCGAGGAGCACGAGTTCGCGTGGACGCTCACCGGCCCGCTCCCGACGGGCCTCGTCCCAGCGACCGTCGACGCCTCGCTCATGGCCCGCGTCGACCGTCTCGGCGATGCCCGCGACACCGTGCGCCTGGCGGCGACCATCGGGCGCGAATTCTCCTACGCGCTCCTGCGCGCCGTGAGCGAGCGCGACGAGGACGCGCTGGTTGACGACCTCAATCGCATCGTCGGCGCCGGACTCGCGTGGAGAACCGTCATCGGCACGGCCGAGACCTTCGTGTTCAAGCACGTGCTCGTCCAGGTGGCCGCGTACGAGTCCCTGCTGCGCAGCGTGCGCCAGCAATTCCACGAGCGCATCGCGCGCGTGCTGCGGTCCGACTTCAAGGACGAAGTGGAGTATCAGCCCGAAGTCGTCGCGCGCCATCTCTCCGGCGCGGGCCAGCACGCGCAGGCGAGCGACTACTGGTCGGCCGCCGGGCGGAAGGCCCTGGCGCGCATGGCGATTCCCGAAGCGCACGGACACTTTGCCCGCGCGCTCGAAGGGCTCAAGAAGCTGCCCGAGACGCCGGAGATTCTCACCAGGGAGCTGGACCTGCAGATCGCGATCGCGCCGACCCTGATGACGGTGAACGGGTGGGCGTCGCCCACCGTGGCGCAGGCGTGCGAGCGGGCGCGCGCGCTCTGCCAGCAACTCGATCGCCCCGACAAGCTCTATCCGCCGCTGTGGGGACTCTGGACCAATCTCTTCGTCGGCGGCCAGCTCGATCGCGCGCTCGTCACGGCCAACGAGGCGCTGGCCATGGCCGTGGCCAGCGGGGTTCCGATGCTCGAAGTCACGGGCCGTCACGCGGTGGCTTATACGCATTACTACCGCGGCGAATGGGCTGAGGCCATTGCGCACGCGCAAGCCGGGGTCGCTCTCTACTCCGTCGAGCAGGAGCGCGCCCTCACGTCGACGTTCCAGATCAGCTCCACCGTGAACCTCGTGACCGCGCTGGGCAGCAGCCTGTGGATGACGGGTCACCAGGATCGCGGGATCGAGGAGATCGACCGGATGATCGCGATCGCGCGCGACGTGAATCATCCCTCGGCGCTCAGCAACGCGCTCGGCGTGGCGTGCTACATGCTCACCTTCCATCACGATCATCCGCGCATGCTGCGCTACGCCAGCGAAGTGAAGAGCTTCGCCCGCGAGGAAGGGTGGGAGCTCTGGTACGCGGTCGGCGTGATGAGCAGCGGGTGGTCGCGCCTGCACCTGGCCGACCGCGTGGATGGCCTGAGGGAGCTGTTCGAAGGCGTGGCGCTGTTTCGTGCCACGCGCTCCGACCTCATGGGTCCGACCGTCGCCGTGATCCATGCCGAGGGCCTGCGCGCGGCCGGCCGCCAGGCGGAAGCGCTGGCCATGCTCGAGGCGACGGCAGAGACAGCGCATCGGGGTCACGTGGGCGTGCTCCTGCCCGACGTGTACCGGCTGATGGGAGAGATCCATCTGGAAACCGGGGCGCTCGGCGACGCCGAATCCGCCTTCCGCAAGGCGATGGAGACGGCAAGAGCGCAGCACGCGCTTTCGCTCGAGCTGCGCGCGGCGCTTGCGTACCACACGCTGCTGGCACGCACGAACCGCGGCAGCGAAGGACGCGAGCTGGTGCGGCAATGCTACGAGCGGTTCACGGACAGTTTTTCGCAGCCCGATCTCAAGCGGGCGCGCGAGCTGCTGGAGCGGGCGGCCCACTGAGATGGCGTCCATGAGCACACCGTCGGGGCTACGCGGCCGGGCGCAGGAGCCGCTGGCATTCGACGCATTGCCCGGGCAGGTGAGCGCCGGCGTGCCGCTGGAGGTGTGTTTCGCCGTCTCGCCCGCGCACCCGAGCAATCAACTGACGCTGGAGCGCTTCTCGGGCGGGCGCGACCGGCCTGCGGTGCGGGCGTGGGCGGACGGCCGCGATCCCGCGAGCGGAGCGCAGCGCTTTCGCGCGCAGCTGCCCCCGCTGGCCGCGGACGAGACGGTGGAGTACACACCCGTGCTGACACGCGCAGGCCTGAGGATCGCGGTGCTGGCTTCGCGCAAGACGCGTGGCGTGCGCCCGGCGACGCCGCCTGTCGTGACGGAGCGGACGGCGCAGCCCCCGGCCGCCGTACCGCGCTACGAGTGGGCGTCCGAATTTCTCGGCGCGTTCACCGTGCAGCTGGCCAAGCCGCCCGAGTCGTTCGGGCCCGCGCCCGACGGCCTGCACATCACGTTCTACATCGCGTCGGGTGAGATCCACGGGCCGAAGATCAACGCCAAGATCCGCGGCGAAGGCGGCGACTGGATGATCGTGCGCCGCGACGGCGTCGGCGTGGCCGACGTTCGCATCACTTACGAGACCGACGACGGCGCGCTGCTCCTGTCCCGCTACTACGGCATTTTCGACCTGGGGCCGGGCGGATACGAACGTGCGCTGCGCAACGACTACGAGCCGGTGCCGCCACTCGTGCTGGCGCCGCAGTTCGTCACCTCGCATCCCAACTGGTTGTGGCTCAACCGCCTGCAGTGCCTCGCGGTCGGCCGCGTGACGATGGCCGACCTGCTCGTGCGGTTCGACCTGTATGCGATCCGGGCGGGGCAGCCGCTGCCCTCGTCGGGGCTGCCCCGCGTGGACGGCGCAGCGCTCGTCGGGGATGTCCATTAGTTTTCGCGTGTTCAACCGACTTCGCTCGTCGAGTCAAAAAGGAGAATCACATGGCTCAGGATAATTCGCAGCAGATCCCGT
Source organism: Ramlibacter sp. (assembly GCA_028291885.1). Lineage (GTDB taxonomy): Bacteria > Pseudomonadota > Gammaproteobacteria > Burkholderiales > Burkholderiaceae_C > Ramlibacter. Next base: position 39,198 of record JAQGNJ010000193.1, read on the forward strand.
GGACGGACGAGCAGTGGGCGCGGGTGAGGCAGGTGATCCAGGAAGAAGCGAGCCGCGCGCGCGTCGCCGCGACCTTCCTGCCGCTCTACGGGCCCTTGTCGGGGGATACCGACTTCGTGCGTGCAGACCGCATTTCGTACAAGCTGCCCAGTGGCGAACCGCGGATGGTCATCGACGACACCACGGTCCTGCAGATCCCCACGCTGCAGGTCAAGGTGTACGTGCGCGGCGCTCAGATGTCGGATCCGGACATGACGAGTGTGCTGGCGCTGTTCCGCCGCGCCGCGAACGTGCTCGCGCGGCTCGAAGACGCCTTGGTGTTCAACGGGCAACCGGCTGCCAACGAGGGGCCGCCGACGGTCGAAGGGCTGCCCCCGGTGTGGGAGATCCTGGGGGGGCAGAAATCGCGCGGCCTGCTGGCGAAGGCCGAGGGCGAAGGCAACGGGGAAGCGCTGATTGCGAGGATCCCGGGAGGCGAGCTCGGCGCCCTCGGCGAATTGCTGGTTGGCAAGATATCGCAGGCCATCGGGACGCTCGAATCGGGTGGCCACTTCGGTCCTTTTGCCGTGGTGCTGGGGCAGGAGCTGTTCCAGGCGGTCCAGACACCGAACAGGGATTCGCTCGTGCTGCCGCAGGACCGCATCCTTCCCTTCCTGGGCAGCGGCGGTTCGCTGAACCGGTCGACCACGCTGCCGCCTCGCGGCGGCGTCGTGGTCGCGCTCGGCGGCGCTCCCGTCGAACTGGTCGTCGCCACGGACGTGTCGCTCAATTTCCTGCAGGTGAGCCCCGATCCGCGCTTCGTCTTTCGCGTGTACGAGAAGGTCGTGCTCCGCATCAAGGAGTCGGGTGCAATCGTCTCGCTCATGGCTGACGAGACGCCGCCTGCCCGTGAACATGGCGGCAGTCCGGCTGGAGCGAATTCCACGCCATCGCGCGCACGTTGACGTCGTGACAGCCAGGGTCGTCATTCTGGGCGGCGGCGTCGCCGGCATGAGTGCCGCGCACGAGCTGGTCGAGCGCGGCTTCGACGTCGTCGTGCTCGAGCGGCGCGACATCGCGGGCGGCAAGGCGCGCAGCATCCCCGTCAGCGACGACGGTTGCGGCAGGAGCGGACACATGCTCGTCGACAGCGGCGTCGCGTCGATCGAGCACCATTTGCCCGGCGAGCACGGATTCCGGTTCTTCCCCGGGTTCTACAAGCATGTGATCGACACGATGCGCCGCATCCCGTCGTTCGACGGCCGCAAGGTGGCGGACCATCTCGTGCCGACGACCCGCGTCGGGATCACGCAGTACGGCAAGCCCTCGTTCGTCATCCCGGCGGTGTTTCCGCGCACGCCCGCCGACGCCGGAACGGTGCTGCGCGACATCCTCCTGGCGTTCGGCCCGATCACCGATCTCACGCCGGACGATCTCGCGTTCTTCGGCGCGCGGGTCTGGCAGATCCTGACCTCGTGCAGCGAGCGCCGGCTCGGCGAGTACGAGAAGATCGACTGGTGGGATTTCGTCGGCGCCACGCAGCGGTCGCAGGCGTACCGCAAGTTCCTCGCCGCGGGCATCACGCGGTCGCTGGTGGCGGCCAAGGCGCACAAGGCCAGCACGCGAACGATCGGCGACGTGTTCGTGCAGCTGATGCTCACGATGGTCCAGCCGATGGCGGGGTCGACCGATCGCGTGCTCGACGGACCGACGAATCTGGTCTGGATCGATCCCTGGCTGGCGTATCTCGAGTCGCGCGGCGTGGAATACCGGTGCAATGCACAGGTCGAGGAAATCCTTTGCGAGGGCGGGCGCATCACCGGCGTTGCAGTCACCCAGGACGGCGTGCGCTCGGTCGTGACCGGTGACCACTACATCTCCGCGGTCCCGCTGGAGCGCATGGCCGGCCTGGTAAACCGCAAGCTGCTTGCGGCCGATCCGAAACTGGCCAACCTGCCCAGGCTCGCGCCGAACGTGGAATGGATGACCGGCGTGCAGTTCTATCTGCGCCGCGACGTGCCGACCGCGCACGGGCACGTGATCCACATCGACACCGAGTGGGCCCTCACCAGCATTTCCCAGCTGCAGTTCTGGCGCAGCGTGGCCCCCGAACAGTTCGGCGCTAGCGACGTGCGGGGCGTTCTTTCGGTGGATGTCTCGGACTGGACTGCCCCCGGTTCCGAGGGACGGCCGGCCATGCAGTGCTCGCGCGAGGACCTGGTGCGCGAGACATGGAAGCAACTCAAGCGCTCGATCAACTTCGACCAGGAGCTGTTGCGCGACGAAGACCTGCACTCCTGGTTCCTCGATCCGGACATCGAGGTCGACGCGTCGCGCCGCGGCTACCTGAAGAACGCCGAACCGCTGCTGGTGAACCTCGTCGGCACCTGGGATTTGCGGCCCGATGCGGCCACGGCGATCCCGAATCTGTTTCTTGCGTCGGACTACGTGCGCACGCACACCGACCTGGCCACGATGGAAGGCGCCAACGAGGCCGCGCGTCGGGCGGTCAACGGCCTGCTCGACGCCGTGCAGTTCGACGGTGCGCGCTGCGACGTGTGGCCGCTGCACGAATTCGACGTCCTCGCCCCGTGGCGGCTGCACGACGCGGCCCGCTACAAGGCCGGACTTCCCTGGGACGACACGCTGCTGCAGGTCGCGGCGCACGCGCTGCGCGGCGCGTCGCCGCTGCTCGACCAGGCGCGTCCGCTGCTGGCCGCGATCGCGCCGTTCGTGACACCGCTGGCCGACGCGCTCGACCTGACCGACGGCGCCCTGGAGGATGTCACCGAGGTCCGCACCGTCGATCCGACGGTCAAGCACGGCTCGGCCTACATAGCGATGCCGCAGTACGGCCTGCTCGACATCGCCGACCAGGTGCCCGGCGCCGGCGACATCGTCGGGCCGGGCGGCTTCATCGAGCGTCTCGGCTGGTATCGCGAGCTGCTCACGGAGACGCTCGTCGCCGGTGTGCCGACGTGGGAACCGCAGCGGCATCTGTACGGGCTGGTCAAGGATTTCATGGAGCGCTCGGGCAAAGGCTTGCGGCCTGCGCTCTGCATCGCGACCGCGCGCGCGCTGGGCGGCAGCACCGAGGACGCCTATCCCGCCGCCGCCGGTCTCGAGATGCTGCACAACGCTTTCCTCGTGCACGACGACATCGAGGACGGCAGCGACTCGCGGCGTGGCGCAGCGACCATGCACCGCCGCGCCGGAGTGCCGATCGCCATCAACACCGGCGACGCGATGAACTCGCTCGCAATGCGGCTTTTTCGCAAGAGCGGAGAGCGGCTCGGGCCCGCTGTCGCGCTGCGCATCCTGGACGAAGTCGACCACATGATCTTCGAGACGCTCGAAGGCCAGGCGATGGAGCTGGGCTGGGTTCGCGACAACGATCTCCTGGTGGGCGCCGACGACTACCTGCGGCTGGTGCTCAAGAAGACCGCGTGGTACAGCTTCATTCACCCCCTGAGGATCGGCGCGCTGGTCGCCAAGGGGGACGACGAGGATCTCGGGCGCTTCGATCGCTTCGGCTATCTGCTCGGGCTTGCGTTCCAGATCACCGACGACGTGCTGAACCTGACGGGCGACCTCGCCCGCTACGGCAAGGAGATCAACGGCGATCTGTGGGAAGGCAAACGCACCCTCATGCTCACGCACGCGCTCGATCACGCGAGCCGCGCCGACCGCGAGTGGATCGGCAACTTTCTTTCGCGCCCGCGCGAGCGGCGCCTGCCGCGCGAGGTCCTGCGGCTTCACCAGATCCTTGCGAAGGGCGGCAGCATCGACTGGGCGCAGCGGTCGGCCCAGGCGCTCGCGAAGGCCGCGGCGCAGGAGTTCGAGGCCGCGTTCGCCGGCGTACCCGCCAGCCCCGACCTCGAGTGGCTGCGCTCGTGCATCGACTTTCTCGTCAAGCGCGACGCGTAGGCCACCCACGGCACATGAGGGTCGCGAGACCTCTGAGACTTGCTGAGTCTCTCAATTGGTTCCCTCGACAGGAATCGCAATCGTCCGCCAGGCCGCGCCCAGCCTCATTTGCTGATTTTTCGGAGCCTGAAAGTACCGTCAAAAGTACCGTCAGGAACGCCTGTGTCGCCGGTTCGGCGCCCGTTTCATCGCGCACGCCGATATCGAAGGACCTCGTCATCATCAGCGCCTATGGCACCCGGGGTCGAGTGCGATCGATGCCCGTCCAAGTCGACCCCAGGAAGCCGTCGGCCCCACCGGCCGCTTCCATAGAGAGGGTCGCCGAAAACCGCAGCAGGCCTGGACTGCAGGGATGCTTTACAAGAGAACCATGCTGTCCGATATGTTTTGGAATGCGTATGTGCGTATGTGCGTATGTGCGTGGTCGCAGCCGTTATCAAGCGAAGTGCGCGCGGCGGTCGGCGCAGGGCGGCGGCCTCCTGGGCGAAGCGCTCAATCGGCGCTGATGCGTGGTGGCGGTTTTACACCCGGAGATATCCGTGCAAAATAAGCAACGGATGGCAAATACTTCCATTCTGACAACTATTTGCGTTGCGGGCGCCGCCACGTTATCCCGCAGCCTTCAGTTTATCGCGCAGCGGTGTTTGATGAACAAACGCCGCAGTGCGGGGTAAACATTACGTTAGGCTGCACATGACAACGCCTGCGATTCCAGACGTCATCACCATTGTTGGCACCTCATATTTCCAGCCCATCACCGATCTGATCGAGCGCCTGCTGAAGCGGCCCGCACCCGATCCGGGACCTTCTGGCACCGCAGTTTGGGAAAACGGGTATGCGGCATCTGCAGTTGTGTTGCTGGTCGCAGTGCTAGAGTCATTCACGTCACGCCTGCGATTCGTGCGGCCCGGCGAATTTGAGACGGACGGAAAGTCCGTGGCCGATATTCTTCGTGCTTACTTTCCCGATCTCCCGAACCATGATGAATTGGTCGAGGTCTTTCTTTTGCGGAACATCGTCATTCACAACCATGTTTGGCACCTCGACGTCTCGGACTTTCCAGCGACAAGCACCATCGCCACGCCGAGAGAAGTTGGGTTCCAGACCAACAGGCACTACGAGTCAGTAGTTGATTTCGCAACTAAGACCACACGTAAGCTTGCGCTGCATGCCACGCCGACATCCGTGGATCGAACTGATGCCGCGAAAGTTTTTGACGTTGTGTGGTGCACTCTCTTGTTTATGCACACGAAGAGCTATCAGCACACGCCACTCGCTGGGCGAACGGTTGGTTTTAGAGGCAAGTACATCCAATTCGAAGAGCTTTCTCAGATTCTTCACGCTCATGGGAGTGGCAGTGCAGCCTAACAAGGCGGTCAACGCGGACGCACAAGTGCGTCCGCTCCCTCCGGTCGCACCTGTTCTTGTGCGCCGGTTACCTCTACGTTCGACCGCAAATCCGAGCTTCAGCTGAGTTTGACGGTCTGTAGCCCATGGGATACACTTTGCGCAGGCGCGTGGAGATGACCGAGGTCTACCGAGATTGGATCAACTCCCTCCGAGACAGAATCGGCCGCGCGCGAATCCAAGTCCGAGTGGATCGGTTGGTCCACGGCAACCCTGGACAACA
>JAQGNJ010000160.1 GCA_028291885.1 Ramlibacter sp.
ACGGCTTTCCTCTCCGGGTCAGAGCGCCTGCGGGACGGCCTGCGTGAGGAAATCGTACACCGCCCGGATGCGGCGGCTGGTCCGGATTTCCCGGTGCACCGTCAGCCAGATCGGCAAGGGCGGGATCGTCAGCGCCGGCAACAGGGCGACGACGGCGGGGTCGGTGCGCGCCACGTAGTCGGCGACGAAGCCGATGCCCAGGCCGGCGCGCACCGCTTCCCAGTACGCCATCAGGTCGTCGGTGCGCATGGCGTTGTTCATCGCGCGGTATTCATTTGTGCATAGCTGGTATCGCCACTTCGGCAATTGTCGAACAGCCCGCCGCTTTCCACAATCGCCGCATCCACTCCGGGAAAACGACCATGGCAAACGCTCCCACCGTTCTCGTCCTCGGCGGCCGCGGCCGCTTCGGCCAGGCTGCCGCCCGCGCTTTCGCCGATGCCGGCTGGCGGGTGCTGGCGCAGATGCGTCCGGGCGGCGCCGCGCTGGCGCTCCCCGGCGTGCGCTGGATCGAAGTCGCACCCGAAGACACGGCCGGCCTCGCCGCGGCAGCGCGTGGCGCGGCCGTGGTCGTGCACGCGCTCAGCCCCGTCTACACGAACCGGGTCTGGCGGCGTGAGGTGCCGCGCCTGGCGCAGGCTGCGATCGCGATCAGCCGCGAACTGGGAGCGACCCTGATGCTGCCCGGCAACGTCTACAACTTCGGCGAGTCGCTGCCGCCGGTCCTGCACGAGGACACGCCGCAGGCCGCCACAACCGTCAAGGGCCGGCTGCGGACGCAGGCCGAGGCGCTGGTGCGCCGCGCCACCGACGGCGGCGCGATGAAGGCCGTCGTGATCCGCGCGGGTGATTTCTTCGGCTGCGGCAACGGCTCCTGGCTGGACCTGATCCTGGCCAAGGGACTGCGACAGGGCCGCTTCGGCTATCCCGGTCCGCTGGATCTGCAGCACGCCTGGGCCTACCTGCCGGACCTGGCGCAAAGCTTCGTGCGCGTGGCGAACGCCCGCCACCGGCTGCCGGCATTCGAGACATTCCACTTCGCCGGCCACGCCCAGGCTGGAACCGACTGGCTCGACGTCCTCACCGACGTCGCCTGGGAGAACGGCTGGCTGCGCGCGGACGGCGCGCTCAGGCAGGGCGGTGTGCCGTGGGCGCTGATGCGCGCGATCGGCGTCGTGGCGCCGACCTTCCATGCCGTGGCGGAGATGCGCTATCTCTGGCAGCGGCCGCACCGGCTGGCCGGCACCCGGATGCAGGCGCTGCTCGGGCCCGAACCGCACACGCCGTTCCCGGATGCAGTGCGGACGGCGCTGGCGCAGCTGGGCTTTTCCCAGCCGGCCTTGCCGGCCGCGGCTTAAAGGAGTTGCAGCAGCCGGTTGAGCGCGTGGCGCACCGTGGCTTCGCGCACCGCTGCGCGATCGCCCGGAAAGAGCCGCGTCTCGCTCGTGAGCAGGCCGTCGACCTGGAAGCCGAACCAGACGGTGCCGACCGGCTTCTCCCTGCTGCCGCCGCCCGGGCCGGCGACACCGGTCACCGCGACGCCGACCTGCGCACGCGAATGCCGGACGGCGCCGAAGGCCATCGCCCGCGCCACGACCTCGCTCACTGCGCCATGCGCCGCGACCAGCGCGGGATCGACACCGAGCAGTTCGGTCTTGGCTTCGTTGGAATAGCTGACGAAGCCGCGCTCGAACCAGTTGCTCGATCCGGCGAGGTCGGTGCAGGCGGCGGCGATCATGCCGCCGGTGCAGCTCTCCGCCGTGGCGAGCATCCATTGCCTGTCGGTCAGAAGTGCGGCCAGGCGCGCCACGGCCTGCGGCGCTGGCAGCTCCGGCCCGGGAACCGCAGCGGTGCTCAGGCCAGCCTCCAGGCCGCGATCAGCAGCAGCGTGCAGAGGGCGGCGACGAGGTCGTCGAACAGGATGCCGAAACCGCCCTTCCAGCCGAAGCCGTGGAACAGGTCGTCGGCCCAGGCCACGGGGCCGGGCTTGACCGCGTCGAAAAAGCGGAACAGCGCGAACGCGATCAGCTGCGCGCCGAAACCGGCCGGCAGCAGCAGCCAGAGCACGATCCAGAAGGCGACCACCTCGTCCCACACGATGTTGCCGGGGTCGAGCACCCGCATGTCGTTCGCCGTCACGGTGCAGGCCCACCAGCCGAGCGGCAGCGACACCGCGATGACCAGGCCGAGCTCGAACGGCGTCAGCCAGTGCGCCAGCACCAGCCACGCAGCCCAGGCCCACAGCGTTCCGGCGGTGCCGGGCGCAACCGGCGAGAGCCCCGAGCCGAAGCCCAGCGCGACGAGGTGGGCGGGATGCGAAAGCAGGAAGCGCAGCGTCGGGCGCCGCACGGAAGGATCGATGGGAGGATTGAGCACAGCCGTCATTGTGTTCCGCCCGGCGTCGGGCCGGCGCGCGAGAACCACTCGCTCCACCAGTCCAGGCAGGCCGTGATCTTGGGCAGGCGATGCCGGTCCGGCAGCGTGACGGCGAAGACCGGCACCGCTTGCGGATCGACGAAGCGCTCCAACACGCGCACCAGGCGCTTCTCACGGACCAGCGGCTCGCCTGCAAGTGTCACGAGACGGCCGATGCCCAGGCCCTGCAGCACCATGCCGGCCGTCACGTTGGTGTCGTTGGAGCGCCAGTGGCCTTCGGCGACGTGGACCACCGGCTTGCCCTTGACGAGGAACGACCACTGGTTGAGCGACGCGACGGCGCTGTTGGACACCAGGCGGTGCTGGTGAAGTTCGTCCGGATGCGCCGGCAGGCCGGATGCCTTCGCATACGACGGCGACGCGTACAGCGCGCGGCCCAGCGTTCCGATGCGGCGGGCGACCGCCGTCTCCGGCAGGGTCAGGCCGGCGCGGATCGCGATGTCGATGCCGTCGCGCGCCATGTCGCTGAGCCGGTCGGACACCTCCAGCTCGATCTTCAGGCGCGGATGGCGCTCCCCGAGCCCGGCGAGGCTGGGGAGGATCTGGAACTGCGCGAGCACCGAGCTCACCGCCACGCGGACCCGGCCGCTCGCCTGGCCCGAGCGGCTGGCGAATTCGCCCTCGAGTTCGTCCACCGTCCCGACGATGCGCCGGCAGTAGCCCAGGAAGGTCTCGCCTTCGGCCGACAGCGACAGGCCGTGCGTGCTGCGGTTCACCAGGCGCACGCCGCAGACCTTTTCGATGCGCGACAAGGTGCGCGAGACCTGGCTCACGGGCACATCGCGCTCGCGCGCCACGGCCGACAGCGTGCCCAGTTCCGCCACGCGGGCGAACAGGTGCATCGCGTCGAAGTCGAGGTCCCTCATCCGGCCGATGGTAGCGAAGCCGCTCCGGTGTTGCAGCGCGCGCAACACCGATTTGCCCGGCGTGCCGTTTCGCGGCCGCAGGCGCGTGCCTAGAGTGGACACACGTTCAACGACAGGAGGTCCTCATGGACGATCTTGCACCCCGCAGCTATCTCACTCCGGCCGACCGCGACGCGGCCGCTTTCGAGGAGAGCCGCCTGCGCGCCATGGCGCTGCGGCGCGAAGCCGTCGGCGTCTTCTGGACCTGGGTCGGCGGCGTGATCCGCCGCGCGGCGAGCCAGGCGTCCGTCCGCATCTTCGACCGCCGTCACAAGGGAGCCTGAACATGCCCGTCCTGAACCTGAAGATCGCCCCGATGCAGGACCCGGAGCGTTATGCCGCCCTGGCGCGGGCGCTGACCCGCATCACGGCGCAGCACCTGGGCAAGCGGCCCGAGGTGACGGCGATCGCGATCGAGGACCTGCCGGCCGCCCAATGGTTCGTCGGCGGCCGCGAGATCCGCCGGCCGACCGCGCTGCTGGAGATCAGCGTCACCCAGGGCACGAACACGCCGCCGGAAAAAGAGGCGTTCATCGAGGCGGCGTTCGCCGAGCTGCAGCGGCAGCTCGCCAACGGCGGCGCGCTGGAAGAAGCCAGCTATGTGGTCGTGCGCGAAGTGCCTGCCACGGACTGGGGCTATGACGGTGTCACGCAGTGGGAGCGCAAGCGGGCGCGGCAGCTGGCCGGCGCCTGAAGCAGGCACGTCAACCCGGCTTGCATGAGCCGTGGCGCTTGCGGAACTGGCGCGGTTCGACGGCGCTGGCTGCCCAGAGGCCGGCGCGCGCCTGCCGGGCCTGCGCTTCTTCCCGCGCATAGGGACCATTGCGGCCGCGATAGCGGGATGCCCAGGCGAAGCCGCCCGCCACGAGCCAGGCGCCGACGTCCTGGCCCTCGAGGCTGACGCCGGCGATGCTGCGGTGGTACATGTCGCGCGTGCGGATGTCGACCCGCACTGGCCGGTGCAGCAAGCGGCGGGCGAGCGCGTCGCGGGCCTGCGTGCCGAATGGCTGGCAGATCTCCGGCGCATCCAGCCCCTGGATCCGCACCTGCACCGGCGCGCCGGCAGGCGGCCGCACCCACAGCGTGTCGCCGTCGGTGACGTGGCTGACGATGCCGTGCAAGGGCCTGGCCAGCGCCGGAGCGCAGGCGAACGATGAAGCCAGCAGGATGGCGGCCAGGCGCCGCGAAAAGGATCTCATGGCTTGTGCAACGGTCCGCGCTCGCGGCGCGATGACAGCTCAGGCGAAATGATCGAAGGACGGATAGCGGCGCTGCAGCGGCGTGCCATCGGCCAGGACCAGCCGCAGGCCCGACCCGGCCTCGATCGCGCCGATGCGCGTCACCGGCGTGGCACAGGCTGCCGCGGCAGCCTGCACCGCTTGCCTGGCCGACGCGGGCGCGGTGAAGACCAGCTCGTAATCGTCGCCGCCGGCCAGCACGAGCTCCAGCTGCATGTCGGCGTGCAGGAGAGGCGTCGCGCCGGCCACACGCGAGGTCGCCGCCAGCAAGCCGGCCGCGGCGGCGGTCTCGATGCGCGCGCCCACGCCCGACTGCCGCAGCACATGGCCAAGATCGCCGAGCAGGCCGTCGCTGACGTCGATCGCCGACGTGGCGATGCCGCGCAAGGCCAGGCCGAGCGCGACGCGCGGCGTCGGCTGCTCCAGGCGAGTCCGCGCAGCTTCGAAGACGGCGGCCGGCACCGACAGCCGGCCGCGAAACATTTCGAGGGCCAGCCGCGCGTCGCCCAGCGTGCCGCTCACATAGACGTCGTCGCCGGCGCGAGCGCCCGAACGCAGCAAAGCCTGGCCGGCCGGCACTTCGCCGAAGACGGTGATGCAGATGTTCAGCGGTCCCCGCGTCGTGTCGCCGCCGACCAGCTCGCAGCCATGGGCGTCGGCGAGCGCGAACAGGCCGCGCGAGAAACCGGCGAGCCACGCCTCGTCCGCGCGCGGCAACGCCAGCGCCAGCGAAAACGCCAGCGGCTTCGCGCCGCAAGCGGCGAGATCGCTCAGGTTCACCGCCAGCGCCTTGTGACCCAGCCTGGAAGGATCGACCGTGGACAGGAAGTGCCGGCCCTCGACCAGCATGTCGGTCGACATCGCCAGCTGCATCCCCGGCGCCGGCGACAGCAAGGCGCAGTCGTCGCCCACGCCCAATGCGTTGCGCGACACAGGGCGCTTGAAGAAGCGCTCGATCAGCTCGAATTCACCCATGACCGGATTGTGACGGGCCGCAATCGCGGATCGAAAACAGATCCCGGCGCTGCTCGGGCGCTTCGGGTTCATACGGAATGACTAACTGCATGAAGCGCTCTGTTTGTTTTGCGCAATGGGCATCACCGCCCGCATCGAAGGCGCCGGCGGGACCGTGATGTCCGGCATGTGCTTCTACCAGTCCTATGCGCGCGAGATCGCCGAGGCCAACGGCTGGAAGCGGCTGGCGACCAACAGCGCCAAGCTGGTGAACATCCTGGGCGGCTACGGCTATGTGCCGATGCTCGCGTCCATGGAGCAGTGCGTGCATGCGGCCGAGACGGGGAGGCTGTCATGAAGGAATTCATCGCCCGCCACGCCATCGGCAAGACCGTGCGCGGCAGCGCCCTGGTGGCGCACTTCTCCGCGCGCTACGACCTGGACCGGCTTGCCGGCGTTTTCTCGCGCCCGGCGCACAAGCTGGCCGGCCAGTCCTATGTCGGCAGGATCCTGGTGCTGGACACGGCCAAGGGCGGGGTCGCGAGCGCGTGGATGCTGCACGAGATGGCCTCGCGCAGCAAGGTGCCGCTGGCCATCGTCTTCAACACCGTCAACCCCATCCTGGTCCAGGGTGCGGCCTTCGGCGGGATCACCATGCTCGCGGGTTTCGAGGGCGACATCACAGCCCAGATCCCGAATGGCGCGCAGGTCGAGATCGACCCGGCGACCAAGGTTCTTCGCATCCTCTAGTTGCGACGGCGGCTGCCGCGGGGGCCGGTCAGCCCCGCCCGCCCCGGAACCGCTCCGCCGCCTGGCGGCTCACTTCGGCCAGCAAGCGTTCCTTGGCCTGGCGCTCGCGCAGCCAGCGGGCGTCGTTCGCGCCCATGTCGGCGGACAGGCGCAGCAGGTCGATGCCGGGCGCCGCCCCGACGGCGAGCGCATGCGCATCGAGCCGGCCCATCGTCATCACGATGTGGTCGCGCAGGTTCATGTGCTCGCCGGTCACCGGGTCGACGTAGACCGCTTCCAGGCCGAAGCGGCAGGCCTGGAAGCGGTTGAAGGTGTAGACCATGTAGTCGTCTTCCACCGGCATGAACGGCTGCTCGTGCAGCAGCCAGGATGCGAGCGCCTGCACATAGCCCGCCAGCGCCGCGGCCCGCTCCACGGTCAGGGGCGTGTCGAAGACCCGGATCTCGATCGTTCCGTACTCCGGCTTGGGCCGGATGTCCCAGTAGAAGTCCTTCATGCTCTTGACGACACCGGTGCGGGTGGTCTTGGCGAAGAAGGCGCCGAACTCGTCCCAGCTCAGGGTGAAGGGCGCCCGACCCGACATCGGGAAGGCGAACACCGAGTTCAGCCGCGCCGAATCGAACTGCGTGTCCTGGCCCTGCACGAAAGGCGACGAGGCCGACAGCGCGATGAAGTGCGGGATGTAGCGCGACATGCGGTGCAGCATCAGCAGCGCGGCGTCGGCATCGGGACAGCCGACGTGCACGTGCTGGCCGAACACCGTGAACTGCTTGGACAGGTAGCCGTAGAGATCGGACAGTTCGCGGAACCGGGGCCGGTCGTAGATGCGCTGCTGGTGCCACTGCTGGAAAGGATGCGTGCCGCCGCCGACAACGGCGATGTTGAGCTTGTCGGCACAGCGCACCAGGCCGTCGCGCAGCTGCGTCAACTCGCCCAGCACGTGCGCCGCCGATTCGCAGATCCCCGTGGACACCTCGATCATGCTGGAGGTCATCTCCGGCACCACCGAGCCGGGCAGGTCCAGCCGCTCCATCAGGCGCAGCATCTCGTCCGAGTAGGGCGCCAGGTCGTAGTCGTGCGTGTTGACCAG
>JAQGNJ010000232.1 GCA_028291885.1 Ramlibacter sp.
GGCGGCGCTGGAGACGCCGGACAGCGGCAGCGTGACCATTCATGGCGACTCGCCGCGGGCGCTGTCGGCCGCGCACCGCCTGGGCGTCGCCTTCCAGGACCACGCCCTGCTCCCCTGGCTGGACGTCTACGCCAACATCGCCCTGCCCTACCAGCTCGCAGGCCGTCCGGTCGACGCCGCGCGGGTCAACGGGCTGATAGAGCTGGTCGGCCTGAAGGGTTTCGAGAAATCGCGGCCCAGGCAGCTGTCCGGCGGCATGCGGCAGCGCACCGCGATTGCGCGTGCGCTGGTGCTATCGCCCGAGGTGCTGCTGCTCGACGAACCCTTCGGCGCACTCGACGCGGTCACGCGCCGGCAGATGAACGTCGAACTGCAGCGCGTGTGGTCCGAGCAGCGCATCTCCACGCTGCTGGTCACCCACGACGTGCCCGAGGCGCTGTTCCTGGCCGACCGCGTGGTCGTGATGAGCGGGCGGCCCGGCCGCGTCGTGAAGACCGTGCAAGTGCCGTTCGCGCGGCCGCGCCATCCCGACGTGATGCGCACCGAGGCCTTCCACCAGCTCGCCGACGAACTCACCGCGACCCTGGAACCGGCGCACGGGGACGCTGCGCCATGAGCGCGTTGCAAGCCAATGCGGCGGGCTGGCAGCGGCCCGTGCTCGGGGCCGTCGGCCTGGCCATTTTCCTGTTCGCCTGGCAATGGATCGGCAGCAACAAGCTGCTGGGAAGCACCTGGCCGGCGCTGGACACGGTGCTGGCCTACCTGGCCGATCCTGTGCGGCGCGACCTGTTCGGCCGCGCGCTGGCGGCGAGCTTCCATGCCGCGGGCCTGGGCTTCGCGATCGGCTGCATCGGCGGCCTCGTCTTCGCCGCGCTGGCCTGGACGGTGCCGGTGCTGCGTGTCGGCGCCGACCACACGACAGCCGTGATCCACGCCATTCCCCAGGTGGCGCTGGCGCCGGTGTTCATCATCGTCGGCGGACCCGAAATGGCGCCGGTGGCGATCAGCGCGTTGAACGTCTTCTTCCTGATCTACGTGGCCGCGTCCAGCGGTTTCGCGTCCTCCAGCCCGGCGCACCGCGACCTGTTCGCCGTGCTCGGCGCGTCGCCCCTGGCGCGCCTTTGGCGCCTGGACCTGCCGGCCGCATTGCCGGCGCTCGCCAGCGGCCTGAAGCTGGCCGTGCCGGCGGCCCTGGTCGGCACATTGATCGGCGAGTGGTTCGGCGCGCCGCGCGGCCTGGGCGTGCTGATCCTGAACGCGATGGAAAACTTCCAGATCCCCTTGTTGTGGAGCGCCGTGCTGCTCACGCTGTGCGCTTCGCTGGCGCTCTACGCGCTTTGCGGCGCGCTCGAGCGGGCCGTGGAGGGCCGCTTCCAGTGAACGCGCACCTCCTGCCTTTGCGGGCGACCGGCTGGTTCCTCTCGCGCTTCTGGGGCGTGCTGCTGATCGTCGCCGCCTGGGAAGCCTGGGTGCTCACCAGCGGCTTCAACTCCATCGTGATCGCCCGTCCCGCGGACGTGCTGAACGACGTGCTCCAGCATCCCGGGCTGTACCTGCCCAACGCGGCCCACACCCTGGGCATCGCGATGCTGGGACTGCTGCTCGGGATGGCGGTGGGGACGCTGGCGGCCGTCGCGGCCTGGAGTTCGGCGCTGCTCGGTGGACTGCTCGCGCCACTGACGCTCGTGTTCTCGTCGATCCCGGTGGTTGCCGTGATCCCGATCATCGCGCGCCTCCTGGGTTACGACACGTCGACCACGCTGGCGGTGGTGGTCATCATCTCGTTCTTCCCCAGCTTCGTCTTCACGGCTTCCGGACTGCGGGCCCTGCCCCCGGGCAGCGCGGACCTGTTTCGCGTGCTCGGCGCCAGCCGCTGGGCGACCCTGTGGCGGCTGGCTTTGCCGGCCGCCTTGCCGAACTGGATGGTGGCGCTGCGCGGCGCCGCCCCGCAAGCCGTCATGGCCGCGACGCTCGCCGAATTCCTGATGGCGAGCAGCGGCCTGGGCCAGATCTTCCACACGGCGAAGGACGAACTGGACATGGCGCGCGCGCTCGGCGCCAGCCTGGTCGTGGCGGTGATCGCCGTCGTGGTGTTCCTGCTGGCGTCGGCGGCGGAGCAGCGCGTTCGGAAGCACTGGCGGTGACGGCGGAGCACCTGCTCGCCCTGTCGGCGGTGGTCGCAGTCGCGGCCTTCGTGCAGGGAACGATCGGTGTCGGCTTCGCGCTGATCGTCGCGCCGGTGCTCGGGCTGCTCGAGCCGTCGCTGTTGCCCGTCGGCGTGCTGATGCTGATGGTGCCGCTGAACCTCTACGTCGCCTGGCGCGAGCGGCCTTCCATCGACCGCGGCGGCGCCGGCTGGATCACCGCCGGCCGCGTCGTCGGGACGGCAGGCGGCGTGTGGGTGCTGGCGGCGTTGAGCACCGGCGCATTGAGCATCTTCGTCGGCGTGTCCATCCTCGCGGCCGTGCTCGCCACGCTGGCGATGCCGGCCTTCGCGCCGAGCCGCCATGCGCTGGTCGGCGCCGGCCTGGTCACCGGCATCACGGAGACGGCGACCGGCGTCGGCGGACCGCCGCTGGCCCTCGTGTACCAGCACCAGCCGGTCCCCGTGATGCGGGCGACGATTGCGCTGTGCTTCCTGCTAGGCGAACTGGTGTCGCTGCTGGTGCTGTCGGTCACCGGCCGGGTCGGCGCGGCCGAGTTCCAGGGTGCGGCGCTGCTGCTGCCGGCGCTGGTCGCGGGCGGTCTGCTGAGCCGCTTCATGCACCACCGGGTCAACGGGCGGCTGATGCGGACCTTGGTGCTGGTGTTCGCCGCCGTGTCGGCGATCGCGCTGCTGGCCAAGGGCCTCTGACGCGCTTTCAGATCGTGGTGTCGGCGGGGCGCGAGCGGGGCTTGGTGAGCCACGCGATCGCCTCGGTTTCGGAGACGAACACCCGCACCCGCAGGCCCTTCTCACGCGCCTTGCGCTCGCTGTTTCGGGTGATCTCCTGCGGCGGAACGAGCGACGCCATCTTGGCCAGGAAGGGCAGGCGGGTTGCTCCCATCTCGCCGAGCAAGGCCTGTTCGGCGGAGGTCAGGCGGCCCTGGACGGCCCGCAGATCGAGCAGCACGTACGAGTCCTCGTACTGCCCGAGGTCCTCGGCGACCACCAGCAGGAGGGCGGCGAAGTTCTTGAGCGAGGCCTGGCCCTCCACTGCATACCGAACGTACTCGTGCGAGCGTGTGCACGTGAGTGTCAATTCCATGGATGCGTCCTGCTACTGCGTCATTCGGCTGATCGCCGCGCAAGCGGACGTCGTGACGAGTCTAACGCGGCCGGTTTGCCGCCGCGCAGTTCATGAGCCGCATCGCGCGCTCCAGCCTTTCCTGCGCCAGCGAGCGCAGCATGCGCGCATCACCGACCATCTCGTCGGACGGCGGTGGCCCCAGGCGCTGGAAGTAGCGGGACGAGGCGTCCGCCACCAGCTTCTCCGCTGCGGCTGCGGCCCTGTCGGCCTCTTTCCATGCGTCGATCGCCTGCTGGATTTCGTTTGTCGTTGCCACTGTGAACGCACATCAAATGTTAATCGGTCAATGCCGGCCGATTCTATGTGCGAACACCGCGGATCCTGGCTGATCCATTGGCGCAAACACAACATTCCAGAGCGTCGTCAGTCCAGCCGCGTGTTCGACGCGCGCGCGGCGCTGCTCCACTTGCCGATCTCGTCGGCGATGAACCTGGCGAACTCGCCGGCGGGAAGCGCGCGCACCACCGAGCCGCTGCCGTTGACGCGCTGGACGATCGCGTCGTCGCGCAGCACGTCGGCGAAGTCGCGCGAGATCTTCTGCGTCACCGCCGGCGGCATGCCGACCGGCCCGACCAGTCCGCCCCAGCCGACCGCCTCGAAGTCCTGCAGGCCGGCGACGCCGCTTTCCGCGACGGTCGGCACGTCGGGAAGCGATGGATTGCGGCGCGAGCTCGTCACCGCCAGCGCCCGCACGCGGCCGGCCTGGATGTGGCCAAGCGCCGCCGAGACGCTGTCGATCATGAACTGCACCTGGCCGCCGATCAGGTCCGTCAGCGCCGGACCGCTGCCCTTGTACGGGATGTGCAGCGCGTAAGTCTTGCTGGAGAGCTTGAACAGCTCGCAGGCCAGGTGCTGCGAGGTGCCGGGGCCGCCCGACGCGTAGCTCAGCCGGCCTGGCTGCTTCTTGAGCAGCGCCACCAGTTCGGCGACATTGCGCGCCGGCAGCTCGTTGTTCACGAGGACCACCAGCGGCGCGATGAAGGCCAGCGAGATCGGCGTGAAATCCTTGACCGGATCGTACGAGAGCCTGGCGAACACGGAAGGATTGATCGCCAGCGGGCCGCTCGACGCCATCCCGAGCGTGTAGCCGTCCGGCGCGCTGCTCTTGACGGCTTCCATGCCGATGATGCTGCTGGCGCCCGCGCGGTTCTCGACGACCACGCTCTGGCCCCAGATGCGCGACAGGCGTTCGGCGAACAGCCGGCCGTAGATGTCCGTCGCCTGTCCCGGCGGGAAGGGGATGATCATCCGGACCGGCCTGGACGGCCAGCGGTCCTGGGCGAGCGCGTGCGGCAATGCCAGGGCGGCGCCGGCGCCGAAGATCAGCTTGCGCCGCCCTGCGTCGGCCGGCGAGGGGATGAAGGCATCAGCGCTCGGTGGCATTGGCTTCCTTGATGGTGGACAGGAGATTCTGGCGCAGCGGGCGCAGCAGGTCGGAGGCGGGCGTCTGGAGCGGCGCGTCGAGCAGGCGAAGAACCTGCGTCTCGTCGGGGTTCATCGCGCCATGGCGCGCGCAGTCCAGCCACTTGCCGCGAAGCTGGTCGCGGCTCATCGGATCGGCGGGGGAACCGGGCGCCCAGTCCACAGCGATCGTGTCGGTCCAGCCCTGGCCGCGCAGGGTGACGTGCACCGGCGCGGTCTCCAGGCTCTCGCCCGCGTTGCCGCGCTCGGTCAGGGCCACGCGTTCCATCTGCGCCTGCACCGCGGCCCGCGGGATGGCCGCATCGGCGAAACTCGCCAGTTCCACCCTGCCGTCGATCCACGCCGCGGCCGCGCAGTAGTGGCCGCTGAACTTGGCCTGCAGGCCGCTGGCGGGCTGCGGGTGCTTGAGCGCGGAAAGTCCGTTTTTCGGCACCTCGATCGCGATGGTCACCGGCCCGGCACGCTCTGCATCGGAGCGGCGCGCGCGCAGTGCGAGCACGCCGGCGATCAGCCGGTGCGTCATGTAGCAGCTGGGAAAGCGCTTGTGCTCGAAGCCGGGGATGGCGACGGCCCATTGCGTGTCCGGCCGCCAGGGCAGCGGTTCGACAGGCGCGCCGCCGTTGAAGGCATGGAAGTAGCCGGCCGGGCCCCAGACGTCGTCGCTGGCATTCGCTCCGGCGCGTGCCAGCAGCACGGCACGCACAGCCGCCGCGGCGGCGAAGCCCACGTGCAGCGGTTTGGTGTCGGTGCCGAAGTTGGCGCGCAGGCCGCCGGCGCTGCTGGCCGCGATCGCCAGCGCCGCATGCGCCTGCTCCCGCGGCAGGCCGAGCGCATGGGCGCAAGCCGCCGCGGCGCCGACCACGCCCAGCGTATCGGTCGCATGGAAGCCGAGCGCGTAATGGCGAAAGCCCAGCCACTGGCCCAGCCGCAAGGTCGTCTCCGTGCCGAGCAGGTAGGCCGCGAAGATGTCCTTGAGCTGCAGGCCGGGGCGCTGCTGCTCCAGCACCGGCAGCAGTGCCAGCAGCGCCGCGACCGGCGGTGCGCTGGGGTGGCAGGTCGCGAGCATGCAGACGTCGTCGTAGTCCAGCGCGTGCGACGCGGCGCCCAGCACCAGGGCGACGTCGGCCGGCCGCAGGGCATCCGCGCCGTCAGCGCCGTCCGCGATGCTGGCCTGCAGGGCCGCCTGGGTGCAGCTGTCGGCCACGCCGCCCGCGGTCGCGGCCAGCGTGTCGAACCAGTTGCGGCGCACCTGCTCCATCACGCTGTCGGGGATCTCCGCGCTCGCGCGGCGGTGGGCGCTGTCCCATACCGCGAGGAATCCGCTGTCGTTGGCCATGGCCTGCTCCCTGGGATCAATAGGACCGCGGCATCCCGAGCACGTGCTGGGCCACCTGCGCGAGCACCAGGTTGTTGGAGATCGGCGCGATGCGAAACAGCCGCGCCTCCTTCCACTTGCGCTCGACGTTGTATTCGGTGGCCACGCCGTTGCCGCCGAAAGCCATCATCGCCGCCTCGGCCGCTTCCCACGACGCTTCGGTGCACAGGTACTTGGCCATGTTCGATTCCGGACCGCAGGGCTTGCCGGCGTCGAACAGCGCGGCGGCCTTGTTGCGCATCAGTTCGGCGGCCTGCAGGTTCATGTGGGCCCTGGCGATCGGGAACTGCACGCCCTGGTTGGCGCCGATCGGGCGGTCGAAGACGATGCGCTCGCTGGCGTAGCGCGAGGCCTGCTCGACGAACCACTTGCCGTCGCCGATCGATTCGCTGGCCACCAGCAGCCGCTCCGAGTTGAGCGAGTCGACCAGGTAGGAGAAGCCCTTGCCTTCCTCGCCGATCCGGTCCTCGTCGCTCACCTGCAGGTTGTCGATGAAGACCTGGTTGGTGTGGTGGTTCAGCATGGTCTTGATCGGCGTGGAGCTGAGCGACTTGCCGGCCTTCTCGATGTCGACCAGGAACAGCGTCAGGCCCTCGGTCTTCTTCTTGACTTCCTCGTACGGCGTGGTGCGCGCGATCAGCAGGTACATGTGGGACTGCTTGTAGCGCGAGGTCCAGACCTTCTGGCCGTTGATCACGTAGCCGCCCGGCACCTTCCTGGCGAAGGTCTTGATCTTCAGCGTGTTCGACCCGGCGTCGGGCTCGGTGACGCCGAAGGCCTGCAGGCGCAGGCTTCCGTCCGCGATGCGCGGCAGGTATTTGCGCTTCTGCTCCTCGCTGCCGTGGTTCAGGATCGCCGCCATCGTGTACATCTGCGCATGGCAGGAGGCGCCGTTGCCGCCGGAGCGATTCACTTCCTCCAGGATCGCGCAGCCATCGAGCAGCGACAGGCCGGAGCCGCCGTACTCCTCGGGGATCAGCGCGGCCAGCCAGCCTGCCTTGCTCATCGCGGCGACGAATTCCTCGGGGTATTTCTCGGTCGCTTCGCAGTTCTGCCAGTAGTCGGGTCCGAAGTCCTGGCACAAGGCGGCCACGGCGCTGCGGATTTCCCGCGTGGTGTCTGAATCGTCGAAGTTCATTGTGTTTTCGGTTTGGTGGATGGCGCAAGGAGCGCGGCGATGTCTTGCTGCGAGAGGCCGGCGGCCGCCAGCACGTCCTGGCTGTCCTGGCCGACCGCCAGGCTCAGATGGCCGTTGTAGGAGCGCTCGCCGTCGAAGCGGATCGGCGTGCCGACGGCGGCGAGCTGCGTCGCCGTGCCGGCGCCGGATTCGACCGGCAGGCGCTGGTGCAGGCCGAGGGCCCGGACCTGCGGATCGTCCAGCAGCCTGGACAGGTCGTTGACGGCGCTCACCGGCACGCCGGCCGCGCGCAGCGTCTCGACGACGGCGGCCGTGGTCTGCGCGCCGGTGACGGCTTCCAGCTCCTCGTGCAGCGCGTCGCGATTCGCCACCCGTGCCGCGTTGGTGCGGAAGCGCTCGTCCTGCGCCATGCCGGCCTGGCCGAGGGCCGCCGTCATCTTCTGGAACATGCGGTCGGCGCCGCAGCCGATGAAGACATGGGCGTCCGCGGTTTCGAACACCTCGTAGGGCGCGAGCATCGCGGTGGCCGATCCCATGCGCTTTGGCAGCTTGCCGGTGGCGCTGTAGTTGGCGACCGGGTTGGTCATCCAGGCGACGCCGGTTTCCAGCAGCGAGGTGTCGACGCGCGCGCCCTGGCCGGTGTCCTTGCGCCGGGACAGCGCGGCCAGGATGCCGATCACCGACCACAGGCCCGTGCCCATGTCGACCAGCGACACACCCACGCGCGCCGGCGGCTGGCCGTCGTGACCGTTGACCGACATGATGCCGGCGAAGGCCTGGATCAGCGGGTCGTAGCCGGGCAGGGCGGACAGCGGCCCGATGTTGCCGAAGGCGCTGATCGCGCAGTAGATCAGGCCGGGGGAATGGGGCAGCAGGTCGTTGTAGCCCAGGCCGCGCTGTTCCGCGCTGCCGGGCTTGAGCGAGTGCACGAGGATGTCGTCGGGCCGCAGCAGGCTGCGCAGCGCCTCCTGGCCGCGCGGGTCGTCCAGGTCGAGCGCGACGCTGCGCTTGCCGCGGTTCAGCGTGGCATAGGTGGCGGACATGCCGTCGGCCAGTTGCGGCGCCCAGTGCCGGGTGTCGTCGCCCGAGCCGGGACGTTCGATCTTGATCACCTCGGCGCCGAGGTCGGCCAGGACCTGGGTGCAGTACGGGCCGGCGACGTTCTGGGTCAGGTCGATGACCCGCTGGCCGGAAAGCGATTTCATCGTTTTGCCTCGTTCATTTGCCGACGAAGACGGGCTTGCGTTTTTCGTTGAAGGCGCGCACGCCTTCGCGCCGGTCTTCGGTGTCGACGAGGCGGTTGTAGGCCTCGATCTCGAAGCGGTAACCGGTGAGCAGGTCCATCTGCAGTCCGTAGTGGATGGACTTCTTGGCCTGGCGCACCGACAGCGGCCCGTTGTCGGAAATCGCGCGCGCTGTGGCGATGGCATCGGCCAGGATCTTGCCGGGCTCGCACGCCTGGTTGAATGCGCCCCAGGCGACGCCGTCTTCGGCGCTGAACGCCCTGGCCGTGAGGATCAGTTCCTTGGCCCGGCGCTCGCCGACGGCGCGCGCCAGGTTCTGCGTGCCGCAGCCGCCGGGCATGATGCCCAGCTTCGTCTCCGACAGGGCGAAGCGCGCGCTGCGGGAGGCGTAGATGAAGTCGCACGACAGCGCGATCTCCAGGCCGCCGCCGAAGGCATGGCCGTTCAGCGCCGCGATCACCGGCACGGGCAGCTCCATCAGGGCCACGAAGGAGCGCTCGAACAGTTCGTGCTGCGCCTGCCATTGCGCCTGCGTCATGCCGTCGCGTTCCTTCAGGTCGCCGCCGGCGCAAAAGCCCTTCTCGCCGGCGCCGGTCAGGACGACGCAGCGGACCGCCGCGGCGTCCGCTGTCAGCCGCAGCCACAGATCGAGCAGGTCGTGCCCCATCTGCGTGTTCAGGGCATTGAGGACCTCGGGCCGGTTCAGCGTGACCAGCAGCACGTCGTCGTCGTGCCGCTCGAGCCGCAAGGTCCGGTACTCGGGAAAATTCATGGTGTCGCTCCGTGACGCAGTTGGACCCGCATCGAATACTTGAAAACGTCGCTGGGGTGGACCGAGCGGGCCAGCTCCAGCAGCCTGCCGTCGCGCCCGAAATAGCGGCGCGTGATCTCCATCCCCGGCGATCCCGGCGCGACCTTCAGGTGGGTCGCTTCCTCCGGCTCGATGGCGGCGATCACCGTGATGTCCTGGCGGATCTCGACGATGGTTTCGTGGAAGCGGCGCTCGATCAGCGCGAAGATCGGCTGCCGGCTTTTCGCGGTTTCGTCCAGCACAGCACCGAAGGCCAGCGGGATGTGGATCTCCGAATAGGCGACCACCGAGCGTCCCGAGGGCTCGGAACGCACCGTGCGGACGCGCCACCAGTGCGCGCCCGGCTTGCAGCCGAACTGCGCCGCCATGGCGGCGTCGACGGCGACCTCCTGGCGGTCGACCATGCGCACGCGGGTGGTGGTGGCGTACTGCAGCAGGTCTTCGGCGGAGCTGAACGAATGGCTGTAGCGCGAGACCAGCCGCGTCTCCTGCACCTGCGTGCCGACGCCCTGCTGGCTGCTGACCAGGCCGAGCTGGTTGAGCGTGCGCAGGGCGGCGCGCACCGTGTGGCGGCTGACGCCGAAACGCTCGCTCAGCTCGGGCTCCGACGGCAGCAGCTCGCCGATGCGGTACTTGCCGCCCTGGATGTCGCTGGACAAGGCCTCGGCCACGAGGCCATGCTTGGTCATGCCCGACGCACGACGGCGCGGCCGCTTCGGTCTGCTTTCACTGGGGAATCTCCTATGCCGGGCCGGCGCCGGCGCTGCTATGCTGTCCGCTTGTGCGTACAAGTATAGCCAAGGACCTCGCGTGAAGACAAGCTCACTGCAAGCCGCCATGAAGACCGCGGCAACCGCGCTGCTCGCCTGCTGCGCCCTGGCCGCGCCGGCGGTCCACGCACAGAAATTCCCCGACAGGCCGATCCGCTTCATCGTCCCGTTCCCCCCGGGCGGAGGCAACGACATCCTGGCGCGCGCCATCGGACCCAGGCTGGGCGAGAACCTCGGCCAGCCGGTGGTGATCGACAACCGCGCGGGCGCCGGCGGCAACATGGGGACGGACCTGGCGGCCAAGGCGGCGCCGGACGGCTACACCATCGTGATCGCCTCCAACCAGGTGACGATCAATCCCTGGCTCTATGGCAAGCTGCCGTTCGACATCGAGAAAGACCTGGTGCCGGTGGCGCAGGTCGCATCGGTCCCGATGGTGCTGGTCGTCCATCCCTCGGTGCCGGCCAACAACGTGCGCGAATTCATCGCCCTCGCCAAGGCCAGCCCCGGCAAGTTCAACCACGCGACGCCCGGCACCGGCACGCCGCAGCACATCGCCTTCGAGGTGTTCAACCACGCCGCCGGGATCAACGTGACGCACGTCCCGTACAAGGGCACGGGCCCGGCGCTCGCCGACCTGATGGGCGGCCAGGTGCAGAGCGCGATCGGCACGATGGCGTCGGTCGAGCCGTACGTGAAGGCCGGCAAGCTGCGCGCGCTCGGCGTGACGACGCCCAGGCGGTCGCAGGCCATGCCGGGCGTGCCCACCATCGCCGAATCCGGCCTGGCGGGTTTCGAAGTCCCGCTGTGGTATTCGATCCTGGCGCCGGCCAACACGCCGCGCGACGTCGTCGCCCGCCTGTCGTCCGACATCCAGAAGACGCTGCAGACGCCGGAGATCCGCGAGCGCCTCACCGGCCAGGGCTTTGAGGTGAACTACCTGAACGCCGAACAGATGGCCGACCTGATGAAGCGCGACACGGCGCGCTGGCAGAAGTCGATCAAGGACATCGGACTCAAGCTCGATTGAACGGCGGCGCGCTGTCCGCGCGGCCGTCACCACCGATGACAATCAACGACGCCCTGGCGGGCATCACCATCCTGGATTTTTCGCAGGTGGGCGCAGGCCCGACCTGCGGCATGCTGCTCGGCGACCTCGGCGCCGACGTGATCAAGGTCGAAGCGCCCGGCGGCGACATCGGCCGCAAGCTCGGTCCGCCCTGGCAGAACGGCGAGTCGGTCGTGTCGATGAGCTTCAACCGCAACAAGCGCTCCATCGTCGTCGACCTGAAGCATCCCGACGGCCCGTCGCTGGTCCGCCGCATGGCCGCCGGCGCCGACGTCGTGCTGGAAAGCTTCCGGCCCGGCGTGATGGACAAGCTGGGCATCGGCTACGCGGCGCTGCGCGAGTTGAACGCCGGCCTGGTCTTCTGCTCGGTCTCCGCCTATGGCCAGACCGGACCGTGGCGCGACAAGCCCGGCGTGGACGGAATCATCCAGGCCGTCTCCGGCCTCATGAGCAACATCGGCGACGAAGGCTCGCCGCCGATGAAGGTGCTGGTGCCGGCCGCCGACATGACGACGGGTTTTCTCGCCACCAGCGCGATCCTCGCGGCGCTGCGGGTGCGCGACACGACAGGGCAGGGCCAGCACCTGGACCTGAGCCTGTACAACAGCGCCGTGATGCTGCAGCAGTCGGCGATCGCCTCCTATCTGTCCTCGGGCGAAAAGCCGCTGCGCACCGGCACGGCGGCGCCGTACTCGACGCCCAACGAGGCGTACAAGACCAAGGACGGCTGGATCATGATCGCCGCCTACCACGAGGACCGCTGGCAGGCGCTGTGCAGGGTGCTCGGCGAGCCGGAGCTCGCGAGCGACGAGCGGTTCGCGAGCAACAAGCAGCGGATGGCCAACCGCGCCGCGCTCACCGGCGAGCTGACGCAGCGGCTGGCTGCGCACACGTCGCAGGAATGGCAGGCGCTGATGGAGGCGGCCGACATCATTTGCGGCCCCATCGCCGACTACGACATGCTGCTCGCCTCGCCGCAGCTGGCGCACAACGGGCTCATCGTCGAGACCCGCAACGCCGACGCCGGGGTCGTCCGCATGCCGGGTTCGGCTTTCGGCGACCGCGACGCGCAAGCCCGCGTGCGGCATGGTCCGCCGGCCGTCGGGGAGCACAGCAGAGAAATCCTCGCCGGCCTGGGGCTCGCCCCGGCCGAGATCGACGCGCTGATCGCAAGCGGCGCCGTGCGCCAGAGAAAGGAATCCGGAAAATGAAGTTCAACGCCATTCGCCTGTTCAACGAAGACGGCAAGCGGGTCAGCCGCATGGTCGAACAGACGCTGTCCGATCTCGACCCGGGCGACGTCGTCATCAAGTCGCGGTATGCGGCCGTCAACTACAAGGACGCGCGCGCCGTCACCGGCGTCGGCAACGTGATCTCGCGCTTTCCCTGCGTGCCCGGCGTCGAGGTGGCCGGTACGGTCGTGGAGTCGGCCGACCCGTCGTTCAGGCCGGGCGACGTCGTCACCGTGCAGGGCGGCCGCGACTTCGGCATGCGCCGCGACGGCGGCTACAGCGAATACGTGCGCGTGCCCGCGGCGTGGGTCGGCCGCGTGCCCGAGGGCAGCGACGGCTTCGACATGGTCGGCATGGGCCTGGCGGCGTACACGTCCGCGCTGGCCGTCGACGAATTGCTGCGGCGCGTGCGGCCCGAGCAGGGACCGATCCTGGTCACCGGCGGCACCGGCGGCAGTTCCTCGTTCGCGATCGACATGCTGGCCGGGCTGGGCTACCGCGTCGTCGCGAGCACCGGCAAGACTTCGGAAGCGCAGTACCTCAAGAAGATCGGCGCGTCGGAGATCGTCGGCCGCGACGAGATCGCCGGCGGCGACAAGCCGCTCGAGGAGCAACGCTGGGCCGGTGGCATCGACGCCGTCGGCGGCGCGCCGCTCGATGCGCTGCTGCGCTCCACGCGCAAACGCGGCGTCGTGTGCGCCTTCGGCAACGCGGCGGGCGAAGAACTCAGGACGTCGATCTATCCCTTCATCCTGCGCAGCGTGTCGCTGGTCGGCATCAACGGCAACCACCCGGTGCCCGAGCGCGGCGAGGTCTGGGCGCGCATGATGCCCGGGGGCGACCTGCACCCCAGGCACATCGCCGACATCTGCCACACCATCCCGTTCGCCGGGCTGCAGGCGCACTGCGACAAGCTGATCGCCGGCGGCGTGCGCGGCCGCGCCGTCGTGACCTTCGGCTAGCGACCGGCGAGGCTCGCCACTTGCGTTAACCTGTGGCCCTTTGTGGCTGGAGACAACATGACATCGAGACGACAGATCATCGCCGGCGCCGCTTCCCTGGCCGCACCCATCCTCTGGAGCGGCGCGGCGCGCGCGGCCGATCCTTATCCATCCAAGGTCATCACCATCGTCGTGCCGCAGGCGCCGGGCGGCGCCAACGACGTGATCGGCCGGGCGCTGGCGCAAAAGCTCGCGACCACGATCGGCGCCTCGGTGATCGTCGACAACCGCCAGGGCGCGGGCGGCAACGTCGGCACGGCCTACGTGGCCAGGCAGCCCAAGGACGGCTACACGCTGCTGTTGAACGCCCAGAGCGCGCAGACCATCAATCCCTTCCTGTACCGCAAGGTGCCCTTCGACCCGGTCAAGGACTTCGATCCGGTGATGGTGGTGGGCGTCGCGCCCTACATGCTGGCGGTCAACACCGCGCTGCCGGCGCGCAACCTGCGCGAGCTGGTGGCGCTGGCCAAGGCGCAGCCGGGCAAGCTCAATTTCGCGTCGGCCGGAAACGGCACGGTCAACCACATGCTGGGCGAGATGCTCAAGACCGCCGCCGGCATCGACATCGTCCACGTGCCTTATCGCGGCGCCGCCGCGGCCGCGACGGACACGATCGGCGGCCAGGCGCAGATGACGTTCGGCAGCCTGGCCGGCCTGATGCCCTTCGTGAAGTCCGGCCAGCTGCGCACGATCGGTGTCTGCACCGAGAAGCGCACGTCGCTGGCGCCGGAACTGCCGACGCTGGCGGAGACGATCCCCGGTCTCTACGCGAACGCCTGGTACGGCCTGTTCGTGCCGGCCGGAACGCCCAGGGACATCATCGGCAAGCTGCACGGCGAGATCGCGAAGATCATGGAGAGCGCCGAGATGAAGGAGCGGATGGTGGGCCTGGGCGTGGAGCCGGCGCCCAGCACACCGGACCAGCTCGCCAGCCTGGTGCGCGACGACCTGGTCCGCTGGTCGAAGATCGTCAAGGATTCGGGCGCGCAGCTGGACTGACATCGCCTCGCGTCACGGGATCGTCCCGTTCGCAGGGGCCCGATGGCACTAGTTCACAAGACTCAAGTTCAGCCGTTCACAGGCATGCGCGCGGTGGCCCTCTAGACTGCCTGAACATTCTGGAGAGTCGCCGTGGCAAAGAAGCTTGGAAATCTGTGTGTCGCCATCCTGCTCAGCGTCCTGTCGCACGCTCTCGTCGGCGCGGACGACGCGTCGCTCCTGCATGGCATGTTCCATTGGTCGACGTTCGAGCTGGCCCAGCTGCTGCATCCGGACGGCTACCTGGCGATGCTGGCTCTCGCGCTGGTGATGCTGGTTACGCAGTACGTCGCGATCGCCTCGCTCGGCGCATTGCTGCGGCCGCTCGTGCAGGCGGTGCTGGGCCTGATCGGCGCGCCATGCCGCGCCGATCCTGCTTCGGACTGCGCCAACCGCATGGCGCGTTAAAGAAGGCCAGGCGGCTCAGGCCAGCCAGGGCTGCGCCTGCAGGTACTCCTGCTCGAACTTCCCGATCTCCGCGGCGCTCTCCAGCGTCAGCCCCACCGCGTCCAGACCCTTGAGCAGCATGTGGCGGCGCAGGGGATCGAAGTCGAACTCCACGGTGCAGCCGTCGGCGGGCGTCGCGATGGTCTGGCTCTCCAGGTCCACCGTCATCTCGCACTTGGCCGGGTCGGCGGCGAGCGCCAGCAGCCGGTCCACTTGCGCAACCGCCAGCATGATGGCCGGCACGCCGTTGCGCGCGCAGTTGTCCGCGAAGATGCCGCCGAAGCTGCTGCCGATGACGCAGCGCAGGCCCAGCTGGCGCATGCCCCAGACGGCGTGCTCGCGGCTGGAGCCGCAGCCGTAGTTGGGGCCGGTGACCAGGATGGTTGCGCCCGTCCACGGCGTGCGGTTCAGGATGAAATCGGTACGCGGCCGGCCCGGCGCCGTGAAGCGCAGATCGTGCAGGAAGCCGTCGGCCAGGCCGCTTTCGCGGTCCACGCCGCGCAGGAACTGCTTGGGCATGATCTGGTCGGTGTCGAGGTTCGCCATCGGCAGGGCCGCGGCGACGCCGGTGAGTGACTTGAACGGTTCCATCGCTTCAGGCCTCCTGCGGCAGCAGCCGGCGCACGTCGGCCAGCGCGCCGGTCACGGCGGCCGCCGCCACCATCGCCGGGCTCATCAAGTGGGTGCGGGCGCCCGGGCCCTGCCGCCCCTCGAAATTGCGGTTGGTGCTGGAGGCGCAGCGGTCGCCGGCCACCAGGTGGTCGTCGTTCATCGCCACGCACATCGAGCAGCCGGCCTGGCGCCATTCGAAGCCCGCATCGCGGAACACCTGCGCGATGCCTTCTGCTTCCGCTTGCGCGCGCACGGCTGTCGAACCCGGCACCACCAGTGCGCGCACGCCCGGCGCCACCCGGCGGCCGCGCAGCACGCGCGCGGCGTCGCGCAGGTCGTCGATGCGGCCGTTGGTGCAGGAGCCGATGAAAGCATGGCTGATGGCCAGGCCGTCCAGCTTCTGCCCCGGCTGCAGGCCCATGTACTCCAGCGCCCGGATGGCGCTGCGCTTGCGCGTGGCATCGTTCTCCGCGGCCGGGTCAGGCACGGCCATGTCGATGGTTGCGCCCTGGTCGGGGCTGGTGCCCCAGGTGACCATGGGCGCGATCCGCGACGCGTCCAGGCTCACCGTGCGGTCGAACACCGCGTCGTCGTCGCTGCGCAGTTCGCGCCATGCGGCGACGGCCTGGTCCCACAGCGCGCCCCGCGGCGCGCGGGGCCGGCCGCGCAGGTACTCGAACAGCACGTCGTCCGGCGCGACGATCGCGCCTCGGGCGGCCGCTTCCACGCTCATGTTGCTCAATGTCAGGCGGCCTTCGATGCCCAGCGCGCGGATCGCCTCGCCGGTGTATTCGATGACGTGGCCGGTCGCGCCGTCGGCGCCGATCTGGCGGATCAGGGCCAGCACCAGGTCCTTGGCGGTCACCCCGGCTCCGAGCCGGCCGCGCACGTCGACCCGCATGGATTTCTGGATCGTGTAGACCAGCGTCTGCGTCGCCAGCAGGTGCTCGATCTCGCTGCTGCCGATGCCGAAGCCCAGCGCGCCCATCGCGCCGTGCGTGGTTGTGTGGCTGTCGCCCGCCGCCATCACCATGCCGGGCAGGACCAGGCCCTGTTCGCTCGCGACGATGTGCTCGATGCCCTGGCGGGCGTCCAGCATGTCGTACAGCTCGATCCCGTGGCGTGCGCAGTTCTGCGCCAGCATGCTCACCTGCAGCGAGCGCTCGGCATCGGCGATGACCATGGTTTTCGCATTGCGCTCGGGCGTCGTGGGGTTGACGTGGTCGACCACCGCGATGGTCGACGCGGGCCGCCAGACGCCGCGTCCGGCCGCATGCAGCGCGGCGAAAGCCTGCGGGCTGGTGTACTCGTTGAGGACCTGGCGATCGACGTACAGCAGAATCTGGCCGCTCTCGCCCAGCGTCCGGACCGCGTGCGCATCGACGATGCGCCGGTACAGCGTGCGGGGCGCGGTCACTTGCTGCCCGATGCGTAGGCGGCGGTTGCGGCCAGCGCGTCGTCGACGCGGATGTCGCGCTCGGTCAGGCCATGCGGCAGCACGATCACGCCGTCCTCGTCGGCCACCAGGCGCAGGCCCGGCGTGAACGTGACGCCGCCGAAGCTCACCGGCACGTCCACCTCGCCGGCGCCGGTGCGCTCGCCGCGCCTGGGCACCGTGCCCAGCGCCTTGACGCCGATGTCCATGCCGTCGATCTCAACGCCGTCGCGGATGGCGCCGTTGATCACCAGGCCGGCCCAGCCGTTGCGGCTGGCATTGGCGGCCATCACGTCGCCGAACAGGGCGCGCGCCACCGAGCCGCCGCCGTCGATCACCAGCACGTCGCCGTTGCCGGGAGAACTGACCACGTCGCGCATCAGGCCGATGTCTTCATGGCAGCGGATGGTGCGGATGTTGCCGGAAAAGGCGCGCCGCCTGCCCCAGCCCCGCAAGGGCAGGGCGCAGGCCAGCGCCTCGGCGCAGGCGTCGCACAGGTCGGAAGTCTTGAGCGTCATCCTCAATCCAGCTTGATGTTGGCTTCCTTCACCAGCTTGGCGTAAGCGGCGCTGTCGGAGGCGACGAACCTGGCGAACTGCTCGGGCGTGCCGCCCATGATCTCGCCGCCCTGGGAAGCGATCTTCTCCTGGACGTCGGGCTGCTTGAGGATCGCCGCGATCTCGGAGTTGAGCCTGTTCGTGATGTCGGCCGGCAGCCTGGCCGGGCCCATGACCGCGAACCACTGCAGCATCTCGGCGTTCTTCACGCCGGCTTCGGCCAGGGTCGGCACGTCGGGCAGGATCGGCGAGCGCTTGGCGCTGGTGACGGCCAGCATGCGCAGCTTGCCGGCCTTGGCGTGCGTCATCACGTTGGGCGGGCTCTCGAAGTTCAGTTCCACCTGGCCCGAGAGCAGGTCGACGATGGCCTGGCCGCTGCCCTTGTACGGGATGTGCGTCATCTGCGTGCCGGTGGCCAGCTGGAAGCGCTCCGCCGCGAGGTGCTGGGCGCTGCCGCCGCCGGACGAGGCATAGCGCAGCGCGCCCGGCTTGCTCCTGGCGAGCGCGACGAATTCCTTGACGTCCTTCGCCGGCACCTTGTCGTTCACGGTCAGCAGCAGCGGCGTGTTGGCCACCGGGATGATGGGTGTGAAGTCCTTGACCACGTCGTAGGGCAGCTTGGGATAGAGCGACGGCGCGACCGAATTGGAGTTGCTGTGCGCGAGCAGCAGCGTGTAGCCGTCGGGCTTGGCCTTGGCGACGTAATCGGCGCCCAGCGTGCCCGCGGCGCCGGGCTTGTTCTCGACGATCACCGACTGGCCTAGGCGCTCGGTCAGCTTCTGGCCGAGCAAACGGGCCAGCACGTCGGTGAAGCCGCCGGGCGCGAAGCCGACCACGATCCGGATCGGCTTGTCGGGCCAGGCTTGTGCAAAAGCGGGGAGGGCGGTGGCGCCGATGGCAAGCAGAGCGGCGGCGGCCAGTGCGCGGCGGCGAGCGGGGAGGAAGGAATGCATGTTGTCTCCAGGAACTGCAGATTGCCGGCGCTATTCTGCCTGCGGCCGCTGTGCCTGCCGTGCGCCGCGCGCGCTCCTGGCGGCTTGGGCATGCCGCCTGTGTTATCTGTGCGCGGATCGGCGGATCCGGCGGATCCGGCGGGCCCGGATCAGCGGCCCGGCTTCTTTGCGGGCGTGGCTCGTGGCTGGTCGCTGCCCTTGAGTCGGCGCGGCATGGGCGAGGTGCGTTCCTTGTCGCCACCGGCCGTCGCCTGGGGTGCGACGTCGGCTGCGGGCAGCAACTTGTCCAGGCTCACATCCGCCTTGCTGGGCCGCCTGGGTTGCTTGTCGAGGTGTTTCATGGGGTCTCCTTGGATATCGGCGGAGATCATTCACCTCCTGGTCTTGCCAGGCGTGCAGGGCCAGGGAGCCGGTGGATGTAGGACTCGGCCAGCGGCGCACACGGAGGCTGAGTTCGTGCACTTTGCCGCAATGTCGCGCGCGAATCATGCGGCGGAGCGTCGGCAGACCGTTTACAACCAGCAACACATCCTCTAGATTGGATACAGGAACCCGGCAGTTGCCGGATCCACCCTTCTTCTTACCTGGAGATTCACATGCGTATCTGGACAAAGGTCCTTGCAGCAGCCGCCCTGGCTGGTTTCGCCGCTCTGGCCGCAGCCGAAACCGACGCCGACGCCCGGGCCATGCTGGCCGCCGCCCAAACCGAGATCGCCAGCAAGGGCATGGCGGGCGCCGCCAAGGAATTCAACGGCGGCGGCAAGTGGCGCGGCAGCAAGGGCTACCTGGTGCTGGTCGAATTCACGGGCAACATGCTTGCGCATGCCGACAACGTCAAGCTGGTCGGCAAGAACATGCTGGAAGCCAAGGACGCCGGCGGGAAGCCGTTCGTGCACGAGACCATCAAGAACGTCCAGGCCGGGCGTGAATCGCTGATGGACATCCGCTGGGCCAATCCGAATACCAAGAAGATCGACAACGGCCACTTCATGGCGCGCCGTGTGGCGGGCCAGGACGCCTACATCGGGGTCGCCTATTTCGACTAAGCCAGCGCCGCGGCCAGGTCCCGGCCTGCGCCGCGCAACGGCCCAGCGCAGGTAAACAATATGCGAGCTCTCGACGATCTTTCCCTCAAGCTGAAGCTGGGGCTGCTGACGGGGCTCTGCCTGCTGTTGCTCCTGGCCAGCTCCGGCCTGACCCTGTGGGGCTCCGCCAGGCTGGGATCGGCCCTTCAATCGCTGTACAGCGAGCGGCTGCCAAGCTACGCCTTCGCGGCGCACCTGGAAACCGACATCCGCGACCTCAATGGGCTGGTGAACCAGTCCATCGCGCTGGAGGCGATCGGGTTCACCGACAAGGAGATCGCCGTCGTCGACCGCACCATCGCGGTGGTCGGGGACCGGATCGGGAAGTCGCTGGAAGAGCGGTTGCCCATCGCGGGCCCGGAGGAGAAAGAGCTGCTGCTCGCGGTCGCCAGGTCGTACAAGATCTACCGCAAGGCGCTGGCCGACACGATGGAGCTCAAGAGCACCGGGCTGGCCACGGCGTCGACCTTCCTCACCACGGCGTACGCCGAGTACCCGGTGCTGCTCAAGGCCGTCACGGCCATCACCGCGAAGGAACTGCAGCTGGCGGGCTCCGAAGTGGCGCAGGCGCAGGCGAGCAGCCGGCGCATTCAGCTGCTGACGCTGGTGGCCGCGGCCGCCGCCATCGTTGCGGGGTTGATCGTCAGCGCCGCGATCGCCGGCGGCATGCTGCGGCGCATGCGGCGGCTCTCCGAAGCCATGACGGCGCTGGGCGACGGCGACCTGACCCGGTCCGTCCTGCCCGAAGGTCGCGACGAGATCGGCACATTGATGAAAGACTCGGAGGCGGTGCGTACGCGGCTCGCCGAATCCATGCGCAACGTCCGCACCGCGAGCGAATCGGTTCGCGTCGCCGCCGGCGAGATCGCGAGCGGCAATACCAGCCTGGGCCATCGCACGGAGTCGGCCTCGGCCGCGCTCCAGCAGACATCGGCCTCGATGCACCAGCTGACCGGCGCCGTCAACGAAAACGCGCGCGCTTCCGAGCGCGCCAGCGACACCGCGAGCGGCGCCGCCGTCGCGGCGCGCGCCAGCGGCCAGGTCGTTGCGCAGGTGGTGCAGACCATGGGCGACATCAGCCAGTCCAGCCGCCGCATCGCGGAGATCACCGGTGTCATCGACGGCATCGCTTTCCAGACCAACATCCTGGCCCTCAACGCCGCGGTGGAAGCGGCGCGGGCGGGCGAACAGGGTCGCGGCTTCGCCGTCGTCGCGGGCGAAGTGCGCAACCTGGCGCAGCGGGCATCGCAGGCGGCCAAGGAGATCGCGGGCCTGATCCAAGCGTCGGCCAGCAGCGTCAATGCGGGCAGCGACCTGGTGAACAAGGCGGGTGGCTCGATCGACAAGCTGGTCAACGAGGTCGCCGCAGTGGCGGACTTGCTGACAGGCATCCGCACCGCCACGCTGCAGCAAAGCAGCGAGATCCAGCAGATCAACACCGCGTTGTCGTCGATCGATTCCGCGACCCTGCAGAACGCCGCGCTGGTGGAGGAATCGACCGCCGCCTCGCAGAGCCTGCGCGCGCAGTCGGACAGCCTGTCCGAGATCCTCGGGCGCTTCCGCGTCGCTGCGTAGCCGGCGCGGCGGGGCGCTTGCGCCTCTGCGCCACCCGGTCGGATTTCTTCGACCGAAGCCTCCCGGCATGAACGAAACGAGCGCGCCACGTCGGTGGCTGCCTTGTTTTTGTGCGCACGCTGCGGCTTGTATGCAAGCTGTTCCGCATCCGGTCGGGTAATCCTCTTCCTACGAACGAATGCGTGCCAGGCGCGCCAACAGTTTTCGCAGGAATTTCAAATTGGTGGCAGTTTGATACATCCATCGCGCGGGAAAGATGGTGGCGCAAGTGCCTGAGGCGAGGTCGGCTGGCCCGCTCCCTCTGGCACTGGTCCTCCATTCAAGTTCCACAAGGTCAGCAGCGCCTGTTGCATGCGGACGCGTTTTGCGACACCACTGCCGACCGGACGGAGGCTCGCGTCGGGGATGGACTTCAAACCGCCTGTCACGCCCTTTGTTGTCACATCCAGGGAGATCAACATGAAACGAACCCATCCAGTTCCCAAGGCGCCCCCCAACAGGGTTCGGCCCGGCCTGGCCTGCGCGGCACTGCTCGCGAGCCTGGCGATGCAGGTCCAGGCCGCGGACGTGAAGCCGCCGCCGCCCACTCCGGGGTCGAACATGGTCCGCATCCAGGGCGGCATGAATCCCGAGGAGGCCAAGCGCGAGGCTCGCGCCCACCACCACAAGGGCCACGTGCGCAAGGACTTCACCAGGGACGACTCGCGCGACGGCAACGGCAATGGCGGCAACGGCCAGCAGAAGAATCCGGGAGGCAGATCATGAAACACCTGCTTCGTGCCTTTGCGCTCGCATGCGCGATGTTGCTGGCGCTGGGCTTCGGTCCCGCGCAGGTGGCCTTCCTGCAGGACACCATGAGCACGGCCAAGACCGTGGTCTGGTTCAAGTACAACCTGTGGCAGCTGGCCTGGAACTCGGCCTACAACTTCACGGACAGCAAGGGGATCAATTTCGCCGGGCTGCGCGGCTTCGACTCCGCGCCTTCCCCCGGCAATCCGAACCCCACGTTCTTCAACAAGGTGAAGTACAAGGGCCTGGATTTCATGAAGTACTACGCGTACGACCAGGCGAGCAACGTCGTGTCCGCCGATCCCGACATCGGCTGGGCGACGGTCCAGAACATCCAGAAGGCGCAGCAACCGGTGACCATCTACAACGGCCTCGAGTCCGCGCCGTACGTGATCCGCTCGACCAACTTCTGGTACGTGGCCGACATTCCGTTCAGCTATATCGGGCCGCGTGACCGCTACCTGGTGTTCACCGACATCCTGCACGACATGCTCGGCATCAGCCATCCGGAGAGCCACCAGGCCCTGGTCCGGCTCGAGGATGTCGGCGCCCTGGTGTCGGTGCAGGCGATGGAGACGCTGACCGACTACCTGTACGGCAAGCAGATCCCGTTCTCGGTCGCGACGATCCCCTATTACGTCGACGCGCTGGGCGCCTACAACGGCGGCACGCCGCAGTACGTGCCGCTGGCGCAGGCGACCAACCTGAAGACCGCGCTGAACTATGCGAAGGCACGGGGCGGCGAGATCGTGATGCACGGCTACACCCACCAGTACGGCAACATGAAGAACCCGAATACCGGCGTGAGCGGCGACGACTACGAGTTCTGGAACATCGTGGCCAACACGCCGGTGGCGGAAGACTCGACCAACTGGGCGTTGGGCCGTCTCAACGCCGGCGTCACCGACCTGGTGAACAACGGCTACTCGCCGGTGGCATGGGAAGCGCCGCACTACCACACCTCGGCCCTGGCGGCCAGGGCGGCCTCGACGGTGTTCACCACCACGTACCAGCGTGCCGTGTACTTCACCGCGGACAAGCCCAACTTCAACGCCTCGGTGAGCAAGGACTTCTGGGTGGGCCAGATGTACCCGTACGCGATCAAGAAGGACTACTACGGGCAGCGGGTGCTGCCGGAGAGCCTGGGCAACATCGAGTACGACATCCACACGATCGACCCGACGTCGAACTACAACTACACCTGGCAGGACATCGTCACCAACGCGCAGTACGCGCGCACCGTCCGTGATGGTTTCGCGTCGTTCTTCTTCCATCCCTTCTGGCTGGAGCCCGAGCTGGGCGTGCCCGGCTTCGCGGACTTCCAGAAGACGATCGACGGCATCACCCAGCTTGGTTACACCTGGGTGGCGCCGAGCAAGGTGCAGTAGTGGCGGCGTGAAGCAGCGGTCGCGCGCCGCAAGGCGGGCGCTGCGCTCAGGCCCGCTTCGCCGCGACGGCCTGGTGCGCGTGCCTGCGGCTGTCCAGCACCCTGGCCAGCCGCTGCGGACCGCCTTCCACCTGCTCGGCGAGGGTCAGCCTGGCGTAGCGGAAAGCATCGAGCACGGCCAGCATGTCGTCGCCGATCCCCTGGTTCAGGCCGCGCAGGGTGCCCAGCGGCAGCGGCTCGTTGTTCCAGACCGCCGTAACGAAGCCGACGATGTCCGGCGTGTGCCGCGGGTCCCGTTCTTCGGCCAGGCGCAACAGCCTGTCCAGTGCCGCCAGGCCGAGCTCGGTCGCCTGATGGGCGCTGATCTCCTCGAGCATCAGCCGCGCCCGCTCGAGCAGGGTCCCTTCGCGATCGATGCGGGTGCGGTCGCCTTTGCCGACAAGCAGCTGCACCTGGTTGATCCGCTCCAGGTTCGCCTCGTGCCGCCGCTCGCGTTCAGCCTTGCCCATCGCCAGTCCCTCCGCTCCGGCGGAACGATTGCAGCTCGTCCGCCTGGCTCTCTTGTACTGCAGACCGCGCAAAAGCTGAAGCGGGCATGCCCGGACAGGCCCGCCGGCCCGTACGATGATGCTGCCTTTTTTTCAGGACGCACATGCGACGCAGTTCAGGCCCGGTCGTGTTGAATCTCGCACTCCAGGGGGGCGGCGCCCATGGAGCCTTCACCTGGGGCGTCCTCGACCGGCTGCTCGACGAGCCGGGCGTCGACATCGGCAGGATCAGCGGCAGCAGCGCGGGCGCTCTCAACGGGGCGGCGCTGGCCACGGGCTATGCGCGGGACGGACGCGCGGGCGCCAAGGCGAACCTGGCCCTGCTCTGGCAAAAGGTCGCGGAAGCCGGATCGCTGATGACCTTCCTGTTCCTGCCCTTGCGCAAGCCCGGCATGGGCATCTGGGACGACGCGATGCCGCTGCTGTCGCCTTACCAGACCAACCCGCTGGGAATGGGGCCGCTGCGCTACGTGTTGGAGCGGGTCACGGACGTCGCGCTGCTCAAAACCCCGGCCGCGCCGGCGCTCTTCGTGAACGCCGTCGACGTGCACACCGGTTACTCGCGCGTGTTCGGGCCGGGCGAGGTGTCCGTCGACGCCTTGCTGGCGTCTTCGTGTGCGCCGCTGATGTTCCAGGCCGTGCAGATCGACGGCCGGCCGTACTGGGACGGCAGCTACGGCGGCAATCCGATGCTGTGGCCCCTGTACCAGGACCGGCTGGACACCGACATCTTCATGATCGAGCTGACGCCCCTGGAAAGGCAGGAGACGCCGATGACGGCAAAGAACATCCTGAACCGCATCAACGAGATCGCCTCGATCAACGGCCTCGTGGCCGAGATGCGGGCGCTGGACCTGCTGAACCGGCAAGCCGCCGGAGCCGCCATCCGCATGCATGTCCTGAGCATGGATACTGGCGCTTCGCAGCTGGACCAGGAGCCCTCGATCAAGCGGACGGTCGGGCGCGTCCTGTTCGAGCGGCTGAGACACGAGGGGTATGCGAATTGCGACAGCTGGCTGTCGGCGAATCGCGGCCTGCTCGGAGTGCGTTCTTCCGTCGATGTCCGCGCGCGCTACCTGGCGCCCTACGCGCAACCCCCCGGCGGCGTTGGGACTCAGGACACGAGGAAGCGGTAAAGCGCACGCACGCCGTAGCCAGCCGCCACCAGGAGCACGAAACCAGCGCTGACGGCGGCGACCAGCGTGAGCATGCCCATCCAGTCGGAGACCGATTCGCGCCGGTCTTCTTTCGAAGTGAGCTTGTCGTCGTGATGTTGGTTCGGCTCCACGGGCTTCCTTGTGAAGGTGACCCCGGACACTACCGGTCGGTCACGCTCCAATGTTAGCGGCGTCGCGGCCAAACGAAGCTCGTCAGTCCGCACTTTGCGTGGTGGTGGTCCAGCCGGATCCCTGCTAGAACGGGATCGACGCGCAGATCGTGATCCTCGAGGCGGCGTTTCGCCACATCGGCGGCGACAACCCAGTTCGGCGTCGTCGGCGTGCCGGCTGTCCTGCAGGCCGTGTCCGAAGGCAGCGACCTGAAACTGCTGATGACGGTGGACACGCCGCGCGTGACGGCGCAGCTGGTCGCCAGGCCGGAGATCAGGTCCGCGCAAGACCTGCAGGGCAAGCGCTTCGGCGTCGCGAGCATCGGCACCGGGGCCTGGATCAATTCCAACCTCGCTCAGGGAGAAGGGCTTCTCCCTCGTTCTCGACATGGCAAGCGCCGGCATCCAGGGAGTGCAGAGCGGCCTCGCCGTCGACGCCGCTTACCTGCGGGAGCGTCCCGAGGTCGCGCAGCGCATGGTCGACGCGATGGTGGAGGGTCTTGCCTTCAGTCTGTCCCCCGCCAACGAACAGGTGGTGCGCCGCGTGCTGGCAAGCCGCATGAACCTCGAGAACGCGCCCGCCGCGGTGGAGGCGGGCTACCGCAGCTTCGTGGCACGGGCCAATCGCAAGTTCCA
Organism: Ramlibacter sp.; assembly: GCA_028291885.1. Lineage (GTDB taxonomy): Bacteria > Pseudomonadota > Gammaproteobacteria > Burkholderiales > Burkholderiaceae_C > Ramlibacter. The sequence continues at coordinate 25,742 of JAQGNJ010000232.1, forward strand.
AGCGACCATCCCCGCGATCGAAACCATGCAGCGCGTGATGAGCCGCGCCGACCGCAAGCTGCTGGACGTCAAGGTCGGCGACCTGGTGGACGACCGCTTTGTCCGCCAGCTCGAGGAGAGCGGGGCGGCCGAGAAGCTGTTCCGCGACCACGGCGTGCGCTGAGCAGCCTCGCCCGGGGCGCCGGCGCCCAGCCCCGATAATTTCACCATGCATCTCTTCTTCCAGCGCGCTCCGACCCGCCCCGCACCCTGATGCGGGAGCTTTTCCAGCATCGCGCATTCCTGCAGTTCTGGTCCGCGCGGCTCGCGGGCACGGCCGCCAACCAGATCCTGATGCTGGCCCTGGGCTGGCACATGTACGACCTGACGGCCAGCGCCTGGGACCTGGGCCTGGTCGGCCTGTTCCAGTTCGCGCCGGCGCTCGCCACCACGCTGGCCGCCGGACACGCGGCCGACCGTTTCCATCGCGCCCGCCTGGTCGCGCTGTGCCTGGCGGTGCAGGGCGGCATCGCGGTGGTGCTGGTCGGCGCGACCGGCGGCGGCTGGATCACGCGCGAGTTGTTGCTGGGCACCTCCCTGGCGCTCGGCGCCGTCCGGCCGTTCCAGATGGCGGCGCAGCAGGCGCTGGTTCCCTCCCTGGTTCCGCCGCGGCTGCTCGCGCGCGCCACGGCTTTCAGCTCGTCGGGCATGCAGGCGGCCGTGATCGGCGGGCCTGCCCTCGGCGGCCTCGTCTTCATGGCGGGCGTGCAGGCCGTGTACGGCAGCTGCGCCGCGCTGTTCCTGGTGGCGGGGCTGATGGCGCTGGCCGTGCGCTACGAACACACGCCGCCGCCGCGCGAGCCGGTCACGATGCAGTCGGTGCTGGCGGGCGTGCGCTTCATCTGGAAGAGCCCGCTGTTGCTGGGCGCGATTTCGCTGGACATGTTCGCGGTGCTGCTGGGCGGCGCGACGGCGTTGCTGCCGCTGTTCGCCAAGGAGATCCTGCACGTCGGCCCGGCCGGCCTCGGGCTGCTGCGCGCTGCTCCGGCCGTCGGCGCGCTGGTGGTCGGCGTCGCCCTGTCGCGCTGGCCGATGGAGCGGCGCGTCGGCGCCAGGCTGCTGGCCTCGGTGGCCGGCTTCGGCGCCTGCATGGTGGTGTTCGGCCTGTCGACCAGTTTCCTGCTGTCGCTCATCGTGCTGGCCGTGTCGGGCGGGCTCGACATGGTCAGCGTCGTGGTGCGGCAGACGCTGGTGCAGCTGGAGACGCCGGACTCGATGCGGGGGCGGGTTTCGGCCGTCAACACGCTGTTCATCGGCGCCAGCAACCAGCTCGGCGAATTCGAATCCGGCGCCGTCGCGGCGCTCGTCGGGCCTGTCGCCTCGGTGGTGCTCGGAGGCATTGGCACGGTCGCGGTCGCCGCGCTCTGGCTGCGGAAATTCAAGCCGCTGGCCGAGCGCGACCGGCTGACCGGCGACCGGCCCTGATCGCCGGCCGCTCCTGAGGCTGGCGAGGTCCGCGCCTCAGGCGGACCCGATCCGCACGTTCTTCAGGTGCTGGCGCAAGCCCAGGATCCTTCGGTCCAGGTCCTGCAGCGGCCCCTCCAGCGCCTCCCTCTCCAGGATGCGGCACTGGCGCGCGGCCCAGTCCAGTCCCATCGTGGCGAGGCCGCCGCTGGCGCGGTGCGCCAGGAACTGGACGTCCTCGCGGTCGCCGGCCGCGAGCGCACGCGCCATCGCCTCCACGCTGTCGCGCTGCGAGTTCACGAAGTCCGGGAAGATGTCGATCCATGCCGGCTCCACCACGACGATCTCGTCGGCGACGCCGCCCGGTCCGTGCACTCCGGGCAGGACGTCGGCCAGTTCGGACAGGGTCGACAGCAGGCGCTCGCGGCTCGCCGGCTTGACCAGGAAGCGGTCCGCTCCCGCCTGCAGGGCCGCGGCCGCCGATGCCTGGTCGTCGTTGCCGGACAACATGACGATGCGGCAGCGTGGCCTGGCCTGCGCGGCTTCGTGTTCGCGCACCCAGCGCACCGTTTCGACGCCGCTCATGAGGGGCATCTCCATGTCCAGCAGGAGGTACTGCGGCCACCGTTTCAGCATGGCTTCGATGGCGGCCTGGCCGTTGGCGGCGGTTTCGACACTGAAGGGCGGGTTGGGCAGGAACCGCCGCGTGACGAGCCTGGTGTATTCGTCGTCGTCGACGACCAGCACCTCACCGGAGGGCAGGTCGCCCATCCAGCGCGCCGCCGGCCGCTCCGCCCGGGTGGCGGGCAGGGGCGCAGGCGGCGCCTCCCTGAGCGGCGCGAGCGTCAGCGTCAGCGTCGTGCCCTCGAGCGGCCCGGTTTGCAGCTGCAGCTCGCCCTGCTGCGCCCTGGCCATCAGGCGCGCCGAGTAGGTGCCCAGGCCGGTGCCGCCGCTCTTGCCGCCCGTGACGTACTTTTCGAAGAAGCGCGTCGCGATCCCGGCGGGGACTTGCCCCGGGTTGTGGATCGACACAGCCACCGCCTCGCCGCCATGCAGGCTGACCGTGACCCGGTTGCCCGGACCGGCCGCTTCCACCGCGTTCTTCACCAGGTTGGCGACGATGGAGTAGCACAGCAGCTCCTCGGCCCGCGCATAGAGGGCGGCCCGGTCCGAGCCCTGCAGGTGCAGCGTCACCACGTGCGCGTCCGCATGGGAATGCAGGTCCACCAGCACGCGCGTCACGACTTCCCGCAGGTCGACCGCCTGGGGCCGGAAGTCGTAGCTTCCGGTCTCCATCTTGAACAGGCCCAGCGAGAGATTGACCATTTCGAGCATGCGAAAGCCCGCGCGTTGCAGCACGCCCACCAGCTCCCGCTGCTCGCTGGTCAGCCTGGCGTCGTCGCGCAGCAGCCGGGTGACGCCCAGGATGCTGTTCAGCGGTGTCTTGAGGTCGTGGCGCGAAATGCGCTCCACGTCCTCGCGCAGGCGCGCGTTCTCCTCCAGCGTGAGGCTGCGTTCCTCGGTGTTGAGCGCGTGGCTCAGGCGGCGTGCGATCACCACCGCGGGCGACAGCAGGAACAGCGCGAACCCGATCGGAGCGAACTTGCGATCCGGGCCCGGCGCGTCGATCAACAGCAGGTCGATCGCCAGCGTCGCCAGGATGGCCGCCATCCCGGCCAGCAGCACCCGCGCATCGACCGGGGTGCGGCGCCGTGCCCGGACCATCGCCGCGGCCACGTAGGCGGCCACGAGCACCGCGATGAACTGCCCGGGAAGCGCCAGCTCGGAATAGACCCCCGGCGGCAGCACCAGGACGGCCAGCGCGGCGGCGGCTAGCGTCGCTGCCACCGCCTGCAACGTGCGGCGGCTGATCTCCGCCGGGAACAGGCCGCGCAAGGTCGCCAGGAACAAGGCCATGGCGGCGATCCAGGAGAGGTATTCGATCCGCATGTAGGCGAACCAGGACACCTGTTCGGGCAGGGCGCGCAGGAACAGCCGCTCCCCGATCATGTCCGTGTAGACCGCCATGGCGGTGCAGAACAGCCCGTAGACGAGGGGGACCGGCTCGCGCCTGTGCAGCGCGAAGAAGATCAGCGCCACGAGCCCCGTCAGCAGGTACGCGCAAAGGACTGCGGCGTTGTAGACGAGACGCGACTCGCGCTGCCGCGCCAGCGCGTCGGCCGGTCCCAGCACCAGCGGCCGGACGAAGCCTCCGGCGCGGTGGTCGAAGTTGGAGACGTGCAGCGTGAGCCGCAGCGGGCACGCGAACTCGCGGCTGACCGGGACGCGGTTGTGGACCGCCGCCCAGCTCGCTGCCGGCGATGGACCGGGCTCGCCGTGCGCGGCGACCGGCGTGCCGTTGACGAACAGCCGCGACGCGGTCCGCTGGCCCACGGCCTCCACCGCCAGCGATTGCCGGCGCGGGCAGTCCACCAGCAGCACGTAGCTGCCCCAGCCATCCTGGCCCGGCGGCTTGCCGTCCGCGGCCAGCGCGTTCCAGCTGGAGGGCACGGTGGCGAAGGCGCCGGTGGGCAGGGCCTCCCAGCCCGGGTCGACGAACTTCTGCCAGGCGAAGCCCCACTCGCCTTGCAGGGGCAGGGGCTGCTTGAGGGGGGAGCTCAGTTCGAGCCGGCCGTCCACCGCCATCGGTGGCTTGGCGCCGGCGGTCGCGGCAGGGATCGGCAGGAACAGGGCAAGGAGGAGAGAAAGAAGGGAGGCAAGAACTCCCCGGCCGTACATCATGGCAAGGAGTTTAGGGGCGGCGCCCGGCCCGCCGGGAGGTCCCCGGCCGACGTCCACCCTGGTGCACCTCGTGCCGGTCGGCAATCCATGCCGGTTCGGAGCAGACCTTCACCGGGCCTGCCTTGGCCCGACAGGGTAGAGTCGAACGCCCCGTCGACCGATCGCTCCATGAACAGACTTCAAGCTGAATTGCAACGTCTCTACCTGCCCCCGGTGGCGCAGCGACAAGACCCCGATGGCCGGGTGCGCGCGATGGTGCTGGAGCTCGCCCGGCCGGCCAGCTGGGATGGTCTGGCCAAAGCATGGCGAGGCGTGCAGGCCGATCTGGAACTGCCCGCTCCCGCGATCGCGGTTTCCGGCAGCGACGGCTACCAGCTCTGGTTCTCCCTGGCGCAGCCCGTGCCGGTCGGCCAGGCGATGGGCTTTCTCGAGGCGTTGCGCGGGCGCTATCTCGGCGATGTCGCGCAGGAGCGGATCGGAATGCATGCTTGTGTCGCCGCATCCGCGCCAGGATCCGCCCAGCAGCCAGTGCCGCCCCCCGTCGAGCGGGGGCCGGGCCGCTGGTCGGCGTTCGTCTCCCCGGACCTGGCGGCACTGTTCGCGGACGAGCCGTGGCTGGACATTCCACCCGGGCCGGATGCGCAGGCAGACCTGTTGTCGCGCCTCGCAAGCACCAGGCCCGAGGACTTCAAGCGCGCCCTGGAGCGGCTCGGGCCGGTCGGGACGCCCGGATCCACCCGAACGCCGCCCGCGCCTGTCGATGCCGGCGGCCGCGGCAACGACCCGGCGGACACGCGACCGGCGGCGGCTGCCGACCGGCAGGATCCCAGGGGCTTCCTGCTCGGGATCATGAACGATCGGACGCTCGAACTGCAGCTTCGCATCGAGGCCGCGAAGGCGCTGTTGCCGTACTTCGAATGCGGGCGACCGCTGTGAGCGGCGCGCCTGTCCTGAAGACGCTGGCCAACGGCGTGCGGCTCCTGGCCATCCCGCTTGCCCATGTCCAGAGCGCCAGCGTCGGAGTCTTCCTGCGGGTGGGCTCGCGCGACGAGACGCCCGCAACGAACGGCATCAGCCATGTCCTGGAGCACATGGCCTTCAAAGGCACGGCCACCCGGTCGGTCCAGGCGATCAACCTGGATGCGGAGCGACTGGGCGCCGACGTCAACGCCTTCACGAGCAAGGACACGACCGGCTACTTCATGACGGGCCTGGGCAAGCACGCGGACCGCTTCCTCGAGATGACGGCGGACATCGTCCTGAACAGCACCTTCCCCGAAGCGGAACTGGCGCGCGAACTGGAGGTGATCCGCCAGGAGGCGATCGAATACGCGGAAGATCCGCAGGATTGCTCCAGCGAGTTGCTGGACCGCGCGATCTGGGGCGAGCAGCCGATGGGGATGCCGGTGATCGGCACGGTGGAGAACATCGAACGCTTCACCCGCGACGACCTGGTCGCGCACGTCAAGTCCCACTACGTTGCCGAAAAGACCGTGGTCGTGGCGGCGGGGAATTTCGACGTCGAGGCTTTGCTTGCTCTCGCCGGGCGGCTTTTCGCCGCCATGCCCCGATCCACCGGCGCGGCGTCGCCGGAGCCGATTGCGCCGGCGCGGTACATCGGCAGCGCCATGGGGCGGCGCTTCAGCCAGGTGTCGCAGGTGTTCGTCAACATGGGCTATCCGATCGCGCCGGCGACAGGCGAGGAGATGCAGCAGCAGCGCTGGCGACTCGTCGCGTCGGTGGCGGCGATCCTGTTCGGCGGCGGGATGTCGGCGCCGCTGACGGACACGATCCGGGAACGGCTGGGGCTCGCATACACGGCGGAGGCCAGCTCCGACAATGGCGACGTCTGGTTCAACTTCCTGATCCATGCCGTCACGACGCCCGACAAGCTCGAGCAGCTGGTGGCCGCCACGGGCGGGCTGCTGCGCGAGCAGGCGAGCCGGATCGACCCGGTGCACCTGGAGCGGGCGAAGAACCAGCTGGCGGTGTCCCGCGTGCGTTCTTCGGAGCGGACCTACGCGACGATGGAGCGCGCCGTGGAAGAACTCTTCGTTGGCGGGATCGTCACGCCCACCGACGAAACGGTCGCCATGATCGAGACCATCACCGCGGACGAAGTGCGGGCGGTCTTCGAGCGGATGCTGCGCAATCCGCCGGCGCTGGCGATCACCGGCAAGGCGGCCTCCAGCAAGGCGGCCAGGCAGCTGGCGACGGCGCTCGCCGCCGCAACCGGGTAGCGATCCTGGCGGCTTTCTGCCATGATTTCCCGGCCATGAAACGCAAGCTTCCCTGCGTTCGATCCTTGTCCCCGTCGCTTCGTGCATCTGCAGTCGCCTGCCTGCTTCTGGCGTGCGGCGCCTGCGGCGCCGCAACACCGGCGCTCGCCGATGACCCGCTCGCGTCGCTGCAATCGGCCTATGCCCGCGCCGTCGCGGCCGGTCCCCAGGCAGACCTGCACCGGGAGCTTTTCGCGACCGTCCTGAACCGGGTGCAGCGCACTTACGCAACCCAGGTTGATCTGCCCGCGCTCACCGCCGCTGCCCTGAAGGTCGTCGAGCCGCTCCCGGCCGGCGAGGGCGAGCCGGCCGAGGTGTTCCGCAAGGCGATCAACGCGGCCTTGCGCACGCTCGACCCCTATTCGCGCTACCTCGACGCGCGCACCCACAGCAACGAACGCAGCGAGTCCAGCGGCAGCTTCGTCGGGCTTGGGCTGACGCTGGAATCGAGCGACGGCGCGGTGCGCGTGGTCGCGCCGATGCCCGACACTCCCGCCGCTCGGGCCGGCGTGCAGGCGGGCGACTTCATCGTCCGGGTCGACGACGAGCCGCTGTCCGGGTCGGCGCTGGCGCAAGCGATCGCGCGGATGCGCGGCCAGGCGGGCACGTCGGTCTCGCTCACGATCCGGCGCGCCGGCCTGGACCAGGAGTTCACCGTTTCGCTC
>JAQGNJ010000233.1 GCA_028291885.1 Ramlibacter sp.
GCATCCGCTCGTCGTAGCGGATGCCGGTGTCGGCGCGCAGCTGGCGCAGCACGTCGCGGCTGTATTCGGCCAGCCGCACCATGCGGCTCTTGTTGACCTCGTAGCGCGCCGCCGTGCAATTGCGCAGCATCGCCAGGCACCAGCGCACGAGGTGGATGTCAAAGTGCGGCCGGATGACCAGTGGCCGGTGCCGCATCAGCAGCCACTTGACGGCCTTGGCCGGCACGCCGGGCCCGGCCCAGGGAGCCGAGTAGCCGGGCGACACCTCGCCCGCGTTGGCGAAACTGGTCTCCAGCCCCGGACCCGGCTGCCGCTCCAGCACCGTCACCTCGTGGCCCGCCTTTGCGAGATACCAGGAGGCGGTGGTGCCGATGACGCCGGCGCCCAGGACCAGGACCTTCACGCGGCGAGCAGTTGCCTGAGGACCTCGCCACGCGGTCGCGTGGCGATTCCATTGCGCATGACTTTGGTGCTCATGCTGCTAGCAGTTGCCTGAGCACAAAAGGCAGGATCCCGCCGTGCTTGTAGTAGTCCACCTCGATCGGCGTGTCGATGCGCAGCACCAGCTTGATCTCCTGCTTGCTGCCGTCCGCGCGCGTGATGACCAGCGTCGCTTCGCTCTGCGGCTTGAGGTCCGGCGACGGGATCACGTCGACCCGCTCCTCGCCGTTCAGGCGCAGCGACTGCCAGGTGTCGCTGCCCTGGAACTGCAGCGGCAGCACGCCCATGCCGACCAGGTTGCTGCGGTGGATGCGCTCGAAGCTGCGCGCGATCACAGCCTTGATCCCCAGCAGCTGCGTGCCCTTGGCCGCCCAGTCGCGCGACGAGCCCGTGCCGTATTCCTCGCCCGCGAAGATCACCGTGGGCTGGCCGTCGGCGATGTACTTCATCGCGGCGTCGTAGATGAACATCTTGCGCGCCTCGCCGTCCGGGCCGCGGTAGACCGTGACGCCACCCTCTTCGCGCGAGCCGTCGGCCAGCGCCGGCAGCATCAGGTTCTTGATCCGCACGTTGGCGAAGGTGCCGCGCATCATCACTTCGTGGTTGCCGCGGCGCGAGCCGTAGCTGTTGAAGTCGGGCTTGAGCACGCCGTTGGCCAGCAGCCACTGGCCGGCCGGCGAGCTTTCCTTGATCGAACCGGCCGGCGAGATGTGGTCCGTGGTGATCGAGTCGCCGAACAGCGCGATGATCCGCGCGTTGCGAACGGTCACCGCCTCCTTCTTGCCGGGGCCGCCCGTGCCCTGCTGCTTCACGGCCAGCGGCTCGAGCGTGAAGTCCTTGAAGAACGGCGGCTCGGCGATGTAGGTGCTTTTGGGCCAGGTGTAGATCTCGCCGGCGACGCCGCGGATGTTCTCCCACAGCGCGCCCGGTTCGGTCTTGACCTTGGCGTAGTTCTCGCGGAACGCCTTGCCGTTCATCGCGAACTTCATCAGCGCATGGATCTCGTCGCTGGACGGCCAGATGTCGCCCAGCCACACGTCCTGGCCGTTGCGGCCCTTGCCGAGCGGCTCGGTCATCAGGTCGCGCAGGACCGTGCCGGCGATCGCGTAGGCGACCACGAGCGGCGGGCTGGCCAGGAAGTTGGCCTTGAGGTTCGGGTGGATGCGGGCCTCGAAGTTGCGGTTGCCCGAGAGCACGGCGGCGCAGACCAGGTCGCTCTTGGCGATCGCCTCGTTGATCTCCGGCGTGAGGTCGCCGGAATTGCCGATGCAAGTCGTGCAGCCGTAGCCCGCCAGCGAGAAACCGAGCTTCTCGAGGTAGGGCAGCAGCCCGGTCTGCGACAGGTATTCGGTGACGATGCGCGAACCCGGCGCCAGCGAGGTCTTGATGTGCGGCTGCACGGTCAGTCCGGCCTCGACGGCTTTCTTGGCCAGCAGGCCGGCCGCGAGCAGCACGCCCGGGTTGGACGTGTTGGTGCAGCTGGTGATGGCGGCGATCAGCACGTCGCCGTTGCCGATCGTGACGTCCTTGATCGACAGGTCCGGCGCGGGCGCTTCGGATTGCGCCGCCTCGAGCGTCGGCTTGTTCGCCTCCATCTCGACCACGAAGCGCGGCGCGGCCGGCGGCGTGGGCGGATTGGCCGGCACCTTGGGATCGGTCGCTTCGCCGCCACGCCGCACCAGGTGCCGGGTCAGCAGCGTTTCGGCCGGCTGGTTGAAGCCGTTCTCGGCCGGCGGCCTGGAATACAGCGCCGTGAACTGCGCGGCGACCTTGCCCAGCTCGATCCGGTCCTGCGGCCGCTTCGGTCCCGACAGGCTGGGCGTCACATCGCCCAGATCCAGCCGCACGACCTGCGAGTAGTCGATCTCGCCGGCCAGCGGCACGCCGAACATGCCCTGGGCGCGGAAGTACGCTTCGAAGGCCTCGATCTCGTCCTGGCTGCGGCCGGTGCCGCGGAAGTATTCGATGGTGCGCTCGTCCACCGGGAAAAAGCCCATGGTCGCGCCGTACTCGGGCGCCATGTTGGCGATGGTCGCGCGGTCCGGCAGCGCCAGCGTGCGCGTGCCCTGGCCGAAGAACTCGACGAACTTGCCGACCACTTTCTCGCGGCGCAGGATTTCCGTCACGGTGAGCACGAGGTCGGTCGCGGTCACGCCTTCGCGCAGGCGGCCGGTGAGTTCGAAGCCGACCACGTCGGGCGTGAGCATGTAGACGGGCTGGCCCAGCATCGCGGCCTCGGCCTCGATGCCGCCCACGCCCCAGCCGACCACGCCGATGCCGTTGATCATGGTCGTGTGGCTGTCGGTGCCGACCAGGCTGTCCGGGTAGTAGACGCCGTCGGCGCGCCGATGGACGCCGCGCGCGAGATATTCGAGGTTGACCTGGTGGACGATGCCGAAGCCCGGCGGCACCACGCCGAAGGTGCTGAACGCCTGCATGCCCCATTTCATGAATTCGTAGCGCTCCCGGTTGCGCTGGAACTCGAGTTTCATGTTCAGGTCGATCGCATCCGGCGTGCCGTAGTAGTCCACCATGATCGAGTGGTCGACCACCAGATCGACCGGCACCAGCGGCTCGATCGCGGCGGCGCGGCGGCCCAGCCGCGAGGCGACGCTGCGCATCGCGGCGAGGTCGGCCAGCAGCGGCACGCCGGTGAAGTCCTGCAGCACGACGCGGGCGACCACGAAGGGGATCTCCTCGGTGCGGTCGGCGTTGGGAAACCAGCTGGCGAGCTGGCGCACGTGCTCCGGATGGACCTTGTTGCCGTCGCAGTTGCGCACGACCGACTCCAGCACGATGCGCATCGAGACCGGCAGGCGGCTGACTTTGGGGAACTGCTGGGCCAGCACGGGCAGCGAGTGGTACTTGCCGCTCTTGCCAGAAGCGGTCCGGAAGGACTTGAGGGTGTTGGCGAAAGCGTGTTGCATCTTCGGACTTTCAATCAGAGCGGTCCATTTTGCCGCCGCCACGGCCCTGCTGGGGCTCTATGCAGTCGCCGTGAGGGGCAGATAGCGCACCGCGAGCACGCCGTCGATGGCGCGCAGCGCCGCCATCACGGCGTCGCCGGCGGGACTGTCCACGTCGACCAGCGTGTAAGCCATGTCGCCGCGCGACTTGTTGACCATGTTGTGGATGTTGAGCCCGGCGTGCGCCATCGCGGTGGAGATCTGCCCCAGCATGTTCGGCACGTTGGCGTTGGCGATCGCCACGCGGTAGGCCGATTCGCGGGCCATAGCGACGCTGGGGAAGTTCACGGCGTTGGCGATGTCGCCGTGCTCCAGGTAGTCGCGCAGCTGGTCGACGACCATGACGGCGCAGTTCTCCTCGGCCTCGCGGGTGGAGGCGCCCAGGTGCGGCAGCGCCACGATCTTCGGATGCCGCAGGATCCGCGCGTCGGGAAAGTCGCAGACATACCAGCCGAGCCGGCCTGCATCCAGCGCTGCCAGCACGGCCTTGTCGCTGACCACGCCTTCGCGCGAGAAATTCAGCAGCACGGCGCCGGGCCGCATCAGCGCCACGTTCTGCTCGTTGACCAGGTCGCGGGTGGCATCGACAAGCGGCACATGGAGCGTGACGAAGTTCGCGTTCTTCAGCACGTCGCCGACGCTGGCGGCCTTCTTCACCTGCGCGGGCAGGCTCCAGGCCGCGTCGACGGTGATTTCCGGGTCGTAGCCCAGCACGTTCATTCCCAGCTTGATGGCGGCGTCCGCCACCAGGCAGCCCACCTTGCCCAGACCGACGATGCCCAGCGTCTGGCCGGCGAGCTCGAAACCGGCGAAATCCTTCTTGCCGTTCTCGACGGCCTTGTCGAGCTGCGGCGCGGCGGGATCGAGTGCGGCGACGAAGGCCAGCGCAGGCGCGAGATTGCGCGCGGCCAGCAGCATGCCGGCCAGCACCAGCTCCTTGACCGCGTTGGCGTTCGCGCCCGGCGCGTTGAACACCGGCACGCCGCGCGCGCTCATCGCCTTGACCGGGATGTTGTTGGTGCCGGCGCCGGCGCGGGCGATCGCCTTGACGCTGGACGCGATCTCGATGCCGTGCATGTCGGCCGAGCGCACCAGAATGGCGTCCGGCTGCGCCAGGTCCTTGCCGGTGAGGTAGCGGCCCGCCGTGAGCCGCTGCAGCCCGTTGCCGGAGATCTGGTTGAGCACCAGGACCCGGAACGGGGATGCTGTTGCGCCTGCGGCTTGCGCCGCGGAGGCGCTGTCAGCCATGCTGCGCCTCGAATTCCTTCATGTACTGCACCAGGGCCCGGACGCCCTCGATCGGCATGGCGTTGTAGATCGAGGCGCGCATGCCGCCGACCGCGCGATGGCCCTTGAGCTGGATCATTCCCCGGTCCTGCGCGCCCTTGAGGAAGGTGTCGTCGAGCGACTCGTCCTTCAGCTTGAACGGCACGTTCATCAGCGAGCGGTCCTCGCGCGCAACCGGATTGCTGAAGAAGCTGCTTTGGTCCAGATAGTCGTACAGCACCTTGGCCTTGGCGCGGTTGTGTTCTTCCATCGCCGGCAGGCCGCCGCGCTCCTTGACGTACTTCAGCACGAGGCCGGCGATGTAGATCGCGTAGGTCGGCGGCGTGTTGTACATGGAGTCGGCGTCGGCCTGGGTCTTGTAGTTGAAGGCCGAAGGCGTGATCGGCAACGCGTGGCCGATCAGGTCGTCGCGCACGATGACCACCGTCAGGCCCGAGGGGCCCATGTTCTTCTGCGCGCCGGCGTAGATCAGTCCGTACTTCGCGACGTCGACCGGCCGCGACAGGATGTTGGACGACATGTCGGCCACCAGCGGCACCGCGCCCGTCTCGGGCGTCCAGTGGTATTCGACGCCGCCGATGGTTTCGTTGGAGCAGATGTGGACGTAGGACGCGTTGGCCTGGAGCTTCCACTCGGACTGCCTGGGGATCGCGGTGAAGTTGCCCGCTTCGCCGCTGGCGGCGATGCTGACCGTGCCGTAGTTCTTGGCCTCCTTGAGCGACTTCTTGGACCACTCGCCGGTGTTGACGTAATCGGCCATGCCGGTGCGGCCGATCAGGTTCATCGGCACGATGGCGTTCTCGCCGATCGCACCGCCCTGCATGAACAGCACCTTGTAGCTGGCCGGAATGCCCATCAGCTCGCGCAGGTTGGATTCGGTCTCGGCATGGATGGCCATGAACTCCTTGCCCCGGTGGCTCATCTCCATCACCGACATGCCGCTGCCGTGCCAGTCCACCATCTCGTCGGCCGCCTGGCGGAGCACCGATTCGGGCAGGGTTGCGGGGCCGGGGCTGAAGTTGAAGACGCGTGTCATGGGAGGACTTTCTCTCGGTGCTGGATGGGGAAACCGCGGGGCGCGCCAGTGGGCGCAGGGGGGTTTCCACAGCATACAAGAAAGTCTCGTCGCGGCCGCGCCGCTTCAGGCCCAGCCGGCATCCGGTTTGCTCCTACCATGCTCGCATGACGCCCTCCTCCCACTCCGGCACGTTTTCCGGCACGGCCGCTTCGCGCTCGTTCGGGGAACACCTGCGGCACTGGCGCCAGCAGCGGCGCCTGTCGCAACTCGACCTCGCCGGTGAAGCGGAGATCTCGACGCGCCACCTGAGCTTCGTCGAGACCGGCCGCTCGGTGCCCAGCCGCGAGATGGTCTTGCGGCTGGCGGAGCGGCTGCAGGTGCCGCTGCGCGAGCGCAATGCCTTGCTGGTGGCCGCCGGCTATGCGCCCATGTACCGCGAACGGGCGCTGGACGACCCCGAGCTGGCGGCACCACCTGCTCGAACGGCTGCGCCAGCAGATCCAGCTGAGCGGCGACGCGACCCTGGTCGCCCTGCTGCGGCTATTGCGCGGCTATCCGGAGCCGGAGCACGCCCAGCCGCAGCTGCAGGGCGAGCACCCCGGAGTCGCCGTGCCTTTGCGCTTGCGCAGCGATGCGGGCGTTCTCTGCTTCATCAGCACGACGACGGTG
>JAQGNJ010000265.1 GCA_028291885.1 Ramlibacter sp.
CAAGGACTCCATCCTGTCCGGTCCGGCCGGCGGCATCGTCGGCATGGCCCGCACCAGCGCGCTGGCCGGCTTCGACAAGGTGATCGGCTTCGACATGGGCGGCACCTCCACCGACGTCTCGCATTACGCCGGCCAGTTCGAGCGCGAGTTCGAAACGCAGGTCGCGGGCGTTCGCATGCGCGCCCCGATGATGAGCATCCACACGGTGGCGGCGGGTGGCGGCTCGATCCTCGGCTTCGACGGGGCGCGCTTCCGGGTGGGCCCGCAAAGCGCCGGCGCCAATCCGGGCCCGGCGAGCTATCGGCGCGGCGGGCCGCTGGCGGTGACCGACGCGAACGTGATGGTCGGCAAGATCCAGCCGCGCTACTTCCCGAAGGTGTTCGGTCCGCAGGGCAACGAAGCGCTGAGTTTCGACGCGGCGCAGGAACAGTTCGATGCCCTGGCGCAGCAGACCGGGCGCAGCGCCGAGGTGATCGCCGAAGGCTTCATCAGCATCGCCGTGCAGCAGATGGCCAACGCCATCAAGAAGATCTCGGTGGCGCGCGGCTACGACGTCACGCGCTACACGCTGCAGTGCTTCGGCGGCGCCGGCGGCCAGCACGCCTGCCTGGTGGCCGACGCACTCGGCATGACGCGCGTGTTCGTCCATCCGCTGGCCGGCGTCCTGAGCGCCTACGGCATGGGCCTGGCGGACCAGAACGTGATCCGCGAGCAGGCCGTCGAACTGCCGCTCGCGGCCGATTCGCTGCCGGTGATCGCGCAGCGGCTGGACGCGCTCGCGGCCGCGGCGCAGGCCGAGCTGCAAAAGCAGCAGGTGAACACCGGGCCGGTGACGGTGCATCGCCGCGTCCACGTGCGCTACCAGGGCAGCGATTCGGCGCTGGTCGTGCCGCATGGAGACGCCGCGACCATCACCGCGGGCTTCGAGGCCGCGTACCGCCAGCGCTTTTCCTTCCTGATGCAGAACAAGGCGCTGGTCGTCGAGGCCGTGTCGGTGGAGGCGGTGATCGCCGGCGATGCGCCGCACGAACCGACTCACGATGTGCATCCGGTGCGCGAGCTGCCGCGGCGCGAGACCGTCCGCATGTATTCCGGCGGCCAGTGGCACGAGGCGGCGCTGGTCGTGCGCGAGGACCTGCGCTCCGGCGACGTCGTCCCGGGGCCGGCGATCATCGCCGAGAAGAACGCCACCACGGTGGTGGAACCGGGCTGGCAAGCGACGCTCACCGCGCTGGACCATCTGGTGCTGGACCGGCGCACGCCGCGCAGCGTGACCTTCGCAGCCGGAACGCATGTCGACCCGGTGCTGCTGGAGGTGTTCAACAACCTGTTCATGAACATCGCCGAGCAGATGGGCCTGCAGCTGCAGAACACGGCGTACTCGGTGAATATCAAGGAACGGCTGGACTTTTCCTGCGCACTGTTCGACGCCGAAGGCAACCTGATCGCCAACGCGCCGCACATGCCGGTGCACCTGGGATCCATGGGCGAAAGCATCAAGACCGTGGTCCGCGAGAACGCCGGCAGGATGGCTCCGGGCGATGTCTATGTGCTCAACGACCCATACCACGGCGGCACGCATTTGCCGGACGTGACGGTGATCACGCCGGTGTTCCTCGCGACACCAGAGGACTTCCAGGGCCTGGCCTCGGAACCCACGTTCTACGTGGGTTCCAGAGGCCATCACGCCGACATCGGCGGCACTTCCCCCGGTTCCATGCCGCCGTTCTCCACGCGCATCGAGGAGGAGGGCGTCCAGATCAACAACGTGAAGCTGGTCGATCGCGGCACTCTGCTCGAAGCCGGGATGATCGCGCTGCTTGAAAGCGGCGAGTACCCCAGCCGCAACCCCGAGCAGAACATGGCGGACCTGAAGGCGCAGATCGCCGCCAACGAGAAGGGCGTGCAGGAGCTGCGCAAGATGGTCGACCAGTTCGGCCTCGACGTGGTGCAGGCCTATATGGGCCACGTGCAGGACAACGCCGAGGAATCGGTGCGGCGCGTGATCACGCGGCTCAAGGACGGCGCCTTCACGCTGCCGCTGGACAACGGCGCGCGGATCCAGGTCGCGATCCGCGTCGACGCCGCCAACCGCAGCGCGGAGATCGACTTCAGCGGCACCTCGCCGCAGCAGGTCAACAACTTCAACGCGCCGACCGCCGTGTGCATGGCGGCCGTGCTCTATGTGTTCCGCACCCTGGTCGACGACGACATCCCGCTCAACGCCGGCTGCCTCAAGCCGCTGAAGGTGATCATCCCGGCCGGGTCGATGCTCAATCCCGACCCGCCGGCTTCGGTGGTGGCCGGTAACGTGGAAACCTCATCGTGCATCACCAACGCGCTGTTCGGTGCGCTGGGCGTGATGGCCTCCAGCCAGTGCACGATGAACAACTTCACCTTCGGCAACGAGCGCCACCAGTACTACGAGACCATCTCGGGCGGCAGCGGCGCCGGCGCGCAGATCGACCGCGACGGCAAGGTGACGGGCGGCTTCGACGGCGCCAGCGTCGTTCAGACCCACATGACCAACTCGCGGCTGACCGATCCCGAGGTGCTGGAGTTCCGCTTCCCCGTGCGGCTGGAGAGCTACGAGATCCGCGCCGGCTCGGGCGGCAAGGGCCGCTGGAGCGGCGGCAACGGCGGCGTGCGCCGCGTGCGCTTCCTGGAGCCGATGACGGCCAGCATCCTGTCCAACGGCCGCAAGCACGGCGCCTTCGGCATGGCCGGCGGCGAGCCGGGCCAGGTGGGCATCAACCGCGTGGTGCGCGCCGACGGCCGCGTGGAAGTGCTGGACCACATCGGCCAGGCGCAGATGCAGCCCGGCGACGTCTTCGAGATCCACACCCCCGGCGGCGGCGGTTACGGCAAGCCGGAATGACCCGCTCGTCGGGGCTTCAGCAGCTCACTCGGGCTTGAGGCCGGCGCGCTTGACCGCATTCGCCATCTGCGCGCTCTCGTGCTGGAGCGCTTCCGTCAGGGCGGCGGGGCCGGCGCCGATCATGCTGACGCCGATGCCCCGCATCGCTTCGACCGCGTCGGGCTGCTGGGCGGCCTTTGCCACGTCGGCGCTGATGCGGGCGATGACTTCGGGCGGCGTGCCGGCGCGGGCGATCAGCATCACGACCGGCGCGAAGTCGAAGCCCGGGATCTTCTCCGCGATCGCCGGAACGTTGGGTTCCTGCGGCCAGCGCTTGCGTGAATTCACCGCCAGCAGCCTGACCTGCCCGGTCTTGACCAAGCCGGCCACCGACGGATAAGCCGAGAACACCATTTCCACGTCGCCGGCAAGCAGGGCGGGGACCGCCGCGGCGCTGCCCTTGAACGGGATGTGCGTGATCGAGAGGCCGAGTTCCCCCTTCAGTGCCTCCATCGTCAGGTGGTGCGTGCTCCCCAGTCCCGCGGAGCCGTAGTTCAGGGCGCCGGGTTTGCGCTTGACCAGTTCGATCAGCTCATCGAACGAGTTGACCTGGAGCTTCGGCGTGACGGCCAGGAACAGCGGCGCCTGGCCGAGCAGCGCGACCGGCACGAAGTCTTTCGCGGCGTTGTACGGCAGCCGGGTGGACAGCAGCGGATTGACCGTCAGCACCGAGCCGTCGGCGATGACGAAGGTGTAGCCGTCGGCGGGCGCCGCCAGCAGGCTCGCCACCGCGACGCCGCCGTTGGCGCCGGGCTTGTTGTCCACCACCACCGACTGGCCGAGCGTGGCCTGCAGCCGCTGCGCGAATCCGCGCGCCACCGTGTCGGTGAGGCCGCCGGCCGGGTTGGCCGAAACGAACTTGATCGGCCGCGAGGGATAGGCCTGGGCCCGCGCCAGGGGCGCAAATCCGGACATCGCGGCGGCGGCGAGCACGAGCGCCGAGCGGCGGTGGATGGTGGTCATGGTGTCTCCTGGGATGTTGTTGGCTGACGCGGGGGATTTTCGCTCGTGCGGCCACAATCGGGGGCATGGACGGCGCATTCCTGGACAACTACCGTTTTCTCGCCCGCTACAACCGCTGGTTCAACCGGCGCCTGTACGACGCCTGCGAGAAGATATCGGACGACGAACGCAAGCGCGATCGCGGCGCTTTCTTCGGTTCGATCCACAACACCTTGAACCACCTGGTCTGGGGCGACCAGCTCTGGCTGCGGCGCTTCGCCGCCCAGGAAGGGATGGATTGCGAAGCGCTCGCCGGCGACCTGCTCGACCTCCCTGCGGGCGCGGTGCACGAGACGGTGCTCTATCCGCAGTGGCAGTCGCTGCGCGCGCAGCGGGAAAAGATCGATGACGCGATCGGGGGCTGGATCGCCGCCATGCCCGCCGACTTCCCGCTGCGAACCATGCGGTACAGCAACAGCAAGGGCGTCAAGCGCGAACACCCCATGTGGATGGCGCTCACCCATTTCTTCAACCACCAGACCCACCACCGCGGCCAGGTCACGGCCTTGCTGATGCAGGCCGGCGTCGATCCGGGAATGACGGACCTGATCGCACTGGCGCCGGCAACGCCGTAGCGCCAAAGAAAAACCCGCCGCAGCGGGTTTTTCGTTGCAGGAGCGAGTCCTGGCTTACTTCTTGGCGGCGCTGGCGGCGCTGGCGGCATTGGCGGCGGGCTTGGCGGCGTCGGCCTTGGCGACCGTCTTGCCGCCCTTGGCGTCTGCCTTCGCGTCCTTCTTGTCGTCCTTGGCGGCGGACTTGGCATCCTTCTTGTCCTCCTTGGCGGCCGCGGCCGCCTTGTAGGCCTGGCCGTTGACCGTCAGGCCGTTGCCGGAGAGCTTGACGGCACTGGCTTCGCCGATGCCCTTGACGCGACCGATGAAGTCGGGCCAGTCCTTGAACTCACCCTTCTTGCGCTCGGTCATGATCAGCTTGGAGGTGACGGGGCCGATGCCCTTGACGCTGTCCAGCTGTGCGTCGGTGGCCTTGTTCACATCGACGGCCGCCATGGCCACGGCGGCATACAGCATGACCAGGACGGCCAGGATTTTCTTCAGCATGGGGTGCTCCTTTGGATGGTTGAAAGCCCGGCGCAGCTCGGCGCCGGACACTTTCCTAACGGGGCAGCTGGCCGCCGGTTGACGGGAGCAACCATGCAGGGGCCTGGGCCGGCGACACCGATGCGCGGGCCAGCAGCACCGTCTTTGCGGTGCCTGGGTGCGAAGGATTACGGCAGCGGCCCGGTCCGCGGCGCCGCCGTGAGATCCCCCATGTAGCGGGCCACACCGGTCTGGACGTCCGCGAAGCGGTGGTCGCAGCCGCTGGCCCGCAGCGCCGTCAGGTCGGCCTGGGTGTAGGACTGGTACTTGCCGCGCAGTGCGTCGGGAAAGGGGATGTACTCGATCAGTCCCTGGGCCGCGGCCCCCGCCGCGTCCAGCCCCGGCAGACCCGGGCGCAGCGCGTTGACGACGGCGGTGGCGACGTCGTTGAAAGGCTGGGCCCGGCCCGTGCCCAGGTTGAAGATGCCGGACCTGTCCGGGTGATCGAGGAACCACAGGTTCACGGCGACCACGTCGTCGATGAAGACGAAGTCCCTCATCTGCTCGCCAGGACCGTAGCCGCCGTACTCGCCGAACAGCCTGACCTTGCCTTCGGCCCGGAACTGGTTGAACTCGTGGAAGGCGACGCTGGCCATCCGGCCCTTGTGCTGTTCGCGCGGGCCGTAGACATTGAAGTAGCGGAAGCCGACAACCTGCGTCGTCGCCCCCACGAGCCGCGGCCCCAGCTCGCGCCGCAGCCTCTGGTCGAACAGCAGCTTGGAGTAGCCGTAGACGTTCAGCGGCAGCTCGAACTCCGGCGTCTCGCGGAAGGTGGCGGAGCCGCCGTAGGTGGCGGCCGACGATGCGTACAGCAGCCGCGAGCCCTGGCGCCGGCAGGCGTCGAACAGCTCGCAAGACAGCGTGTAGTTGTTCGCCATCATGTACTTGCCGTCGCTCTCCATGGTGTCGCTGCAGGCGCCTTCGTGGAACACCGCCTCCACCTTGCCGTAGCCGCCCTGCGCGAAGCGCGGATAGAACTCCGCGGCGTCGACATAGTCGGCGATCTTCAGGTCGGCGAGGTTGCGGAACTTGTCGCCCTGGGTCAGGTCGTCGACCGCAACGATGTCGTCGATGCCGCGCGCGTTCAGGCCCTTGACGATGTTGCTGCCGATAAAACCGGCAGCGCCCGTAACCACTATTCTCATGATTGCCTCCTGCCGGTTTCAGTGAAGACTAACTTGCTCCTGCAAGTTATGTCGGAACTAAAGCCGGCAGCTCCCGTGACCACGATCCTCATGAGAACAACTCCTCGTACGACACCGTCGCGGTGCCGAACTTGCCGACGACGATGCCGCCGGCCTTGTTGGCGAGCGGCATCGCGTGGCGCATGTCCATGCCGGCCGCGACCAGCGTCGCGAGCGTCGCGATGACGGTGTCGCCCGCGCCGGTCACGTCGAACACTTCGCGGGCCTGGGCGTCCACGTGCAGGGCGCCTTTGGCGTCGAACAGCGTCATGCCGTCCTCGCCCAGCGTCACCAGCAGCGCGTCCAGCTCGAGTTCGGCGCGCAGCCGCTGCGCCTTGCGCGCCAGTTCGTCGGCGTCGCGCCAGCTGCCGACGACCTGCTGCAGCTCGGCCCGGTTCGGCGTGATGACGGTCGCGCCGCTGTAGCGCGCGTAGTCGCTGCCCTTGGGGTCGACCAGCACCGGCTGCCCCGCCGCGCGGGCGGCCGAGATCATCGCCGGGATATGGGCCAGGCCGCCCTTGCCGTAGTCGGAGAACAGCACCGCGCCATGGGCCGGCGCCAGCTGCGCGAAGATTTCGGTCTGCGACGCCAGCGCCTCGTGGTCCGGCTCGCTCTCGAAGTCCATCCGCAGCAGCTGCTGGTGCCGGCCGATGACGCGCAGCTTGACCGTGGTGCGCAGGCCGGGGTCGCGCTTGAGGTGGGTCGCGATGCCCGTTTCCCGCAGCAGCGCCTCCAGCTTGCGGCCCGGCTCGTCGTCGCCGACGACGCCCAGAAAACTGGCGCGGGCGCCCAGCGTGATCACGTTGTAGGCCACGTTCGCCGCGGCGCCGACGCGCTCCTCCTCGCGGCTGACCTTCACCACGGGCACCGGCGCTTCGGGCGAGATGCGGTCCACGGCGCCGTGCCAATAACGGTCCAGCATGGCGTCGCCGACGACCAGGACGCTGGCCTTGGCGAGCTGCTGCTTGCTGATGCGGTTCACGTGCGAACTCATATTTCTTCCACCCGTCTTGCAGGATAGCTGTCCCAGGCCTGGCAGCCGGGACACTGCCAGAAGTGCTGCTTGGCCTCGAAGCCGCAGGCCGCGCAGCGGTAGCGGGTCAGGGGCTTGACGGCGTGGTCCAGGGCGCGCTGGACCTGGGGATGGAATTCCTCGTGCGCCAGCTTCTCGCCGGCCAGCCAGCGGGTCGCCGCCACCAGCGACGGTTCGCGCCCCAGGTGCTGCACGTACCAGCCGCGCGCAGCGGCCCGGTCCGGCTCGAGCGCGACGATACCTTCCAGCACGTCGATCGACGGCGCGAGTTCATAGCTGGTCTTGAGTGTCTCCAGCGCTTCTTCCTGCTTGCCGCAGGCCAGCGCGGTCTCGCTCAGCGGCCTGGCGATCAGCGGGATCGCCGAAGGCGCGGAGTGCGCGAGCTGCAACAGCGTCTGGTAGGCGGTCGCCGCGTCGCCGGCGCGCCGCTGCAGCGCCGCCAGTTCCATGCCCGGGCGGGCCGCGTCGGGCGCCATCTTCAGCGCCTCGCGCA
>JAQGNJ010000267.1 GCA_028291885.1 Ramlibacter sp.
GGGCAGCGCCGTCGACGCCGACCACGCCGCCCGCGCCCGCGCGGGTTCGTGCCAGGGCCGCCGCCGGTCTGGCGCCGGCTTCCCTCGCCAGGCTGAGCCCGCCGCTTGCGGTGGTGAGCAGCGGCAACGGCGAGTGGAAAGAGTTCTAGTCGCAGGCGACTTGGCACCGGGTCAACAACGTGGCGGATCCAACCAGCATCGAGCCAGTGCAAGGCGAGCCCAGGGCGCGCCCCGCGGGACTGCTTCGCTCGGTGACGATCCGGGTGCGGCTGATCGGCGCGTTCTCGGCCTTGCTCGTGCTGCTGCTGGCAACCGCGGGAATCGGCGCGTGGCAGCTGGTCGAACTCCATCGCGTGGCCAAAGCCAACCAGCGGATCGAGCGGGTGCTGGGCGAGTGGCGCTCGGAGATCCGCGCCGATTCGGACAACGTGGCGATCCTGGCCGGCTCGGACGACGCAGCCGTCAGGCAGATGCTGGCGCCGCGCATCGCCGTCGTCCCCCAGCGCATCTCGGACCTGCACAAGGAGCTGGCGTCGCTGCAGGGCGCGACCGCGGCCACTGCATCGACGCAGGACATCGCGACCCAGGGCCGCAAGTACCTCGATGCGCGGCAAGGCGTCCTGGACCGCAAGGCGGCAGGCGAGGCGCAAGCTGCGGCCACCCTGCCCGAAAGCGCCTTGCAGCCGGCGGCCCGGGCCTATCTCGCGTCGCTCGGCGCACTGTCTGACTTCTACGCGGGCGACATGGCGGACGGTTCGGTCTCGGTCCAGGGCAGGGCCGAAACCGGCTTGAAGGTGATGGTCGGCGTCTGCCTGGTCGGCGCCGTGCTGCAGTTCTTCTTCTGCTGGCTGGTGACCGCGTCGGTCGTCCGGCCGATCCGCGTTGCCGCCAAGATCGCGGCGAAGGTGGCAGGCGGCGACCTCACGGTGAAGGTGCGGGCCGACGGCCGCGACGAGGGCACGCAGCTGCTCCAGTCCCTGGCCGGGATGATCGAGAGCCTGCGGTCCCTGGTCGGCCAGGTCGTCAGCGGCGCCCACACGGTCACGGACACCAGCGCCCGGATCGCGCACGGCAACCTCGACCTCTCGCAGCGCACCGAGGAGCAGGCCAGCACGCTGGAGCAGACCGCCAGCTCGCTGGAGGAGCTCACGTCCACCGTGGCGCAGAACGCCGACAACGCCCGCAAGGCGGCCCGGCTTGCCCTCGGCGCCTCCGAAGTGGCCCGCAAGGGCGGGGAAGCCGTCGGCGAGGTGGTGAGCACGATGACCGGCATTTCGCAGGCGTCGCAGAAGATTTCCGACATCGTCGGTGTGATCGACGGCATCGCTTTCCAGACCAATATCCTGGCGCTGAACGCCGCTGTCGAAGCGGCGCGCGCCGGCGAGCAGGGCCGCGGCTTCGCCGTCGTCGCCGCGGAGGTGAGAAGCCTGGCCCAGCGCAGCGCCGCGGCCGCCAGGGAGATCAAGGGACTGATCGCGGACTCCGCCAGCAAGGTGGATGCGGGCGCCAGGCTGGTCGACGCCGCCGGCCGGACGATGCAGGAGATCGTCGTGTCCGTCGAACAGGTGACCGACCTGATCGGCGAGATCGCGGCATCGAGCCAGGAGCAGAGTTCGGGCATCGCCCAGGTCAACAAGGCCGTGGGGCAGATGGACAAGGTGGTGCAGCAGAACGCTGCCCTGGTGGAGGAAGCGTCGGCCGCCACCGCATCGATGAGGGACCAGGCCGGCGCCCTGCTGCAACTCGTGTCGCGCTTCAAGCTCGGGACCGGGCAGGCGGCAGTTGCCTCCTTGCCCGCGATCGCGCCGATGGCCGCGCGGCGCGCTGCGCCGGCCGCCGCCATTTCAATACCGCCGATCCGGGTCGGGTCGCGCCAATCGATGCTGGCCACGGCCGGCTGGAGGGATTCCTGAGTGCAGCTTCGCAGCCCAGCCGAGCGTTCCGCGACCGTCGCCCCCGAGGCGCCGGCGCTCGGGGATGCAGCGTTCATGCTGAACGAGCGCGATTTCGGCCGCGTGCGCCACATGATCGACGAGTACGCCGGGATCAAGCTCAGCGCGCAGAAACGCAACATGGTCTACAACCGCCTGCTGCGGCGGCTGCGGGCCCACGGCGTCAGCAACTTCGGCGACTACCTGGACCTGGTGCAGGCCGATGCTTCGGCCGAACGGCAGGCCTTCGTCAACGCGCTGACCACCAACCTCACCGCTTTTTTCCGCGAGCCGCACCACTTCGAGCTGCTCGCGACCGTGGCCGCCGACCGGGCGCGCAAGGGCAACGCGCCGCTGCGTGTCTGGAGCAGCGCCTGTTCGACCGGCGAGGAGGCCTGGTCGATCGCGATGGTGCTGCGTGAGGCGGGCTGCGCCGGCGACATCCGCGCCAGCGACATCGACTCCGAGGTGTTGCGCACGGCCAGCGCCGGTGTCTATCGCAACGAGCGGGTGACGGACCTCGGTCCGTCCAGGCTGAAAAAGCATTTCCTGCGCGGCACCGGCGCCAACGAAGGCCTGGTGAGCATCCGGCCGGAGCTGCGCGCCATGACGCGCTTCTTCCAGCTGAACCTGCAGTCCCCGGCCTGGCCGCAGCAGGAGCGCTACGACGTCATCTTCTGCCGCAACGTCGTCATCTACTTCGACCGCGAAGGCCAGAGGCGGCTGGTCGCCCGCTTCGCCGACATGCTGGCGCCCGGCGGGCTGCTGATGGTCGGCCACTCCGAGAGCTTCCCGGCCGGCCACCCGGCTTTCCGCTCCTGCGGGCGCACGGCGTACGAGCGCGTCGCACATTAGGCGGACAGCATGGAAGGCACAGCCCCCGTCCGCTATTTCGACCGCGACTTCCAGGTCGAATCGGTCAAGATCCTGCCGGGCCAGTACTACGCCGCGTCCGGCCAGGGCGCGATCACCACCGTGCTCGGCTCCTGCGTTTCCACCTGCCTGTGGGACCCGGTGATGCGCATCGGCGGGATGAACCACTTCATGCTGCCCGGCGACGGCGAATCCGCCTCTTTGCCGGTGACGGCTTCGGCGCGCTTCGGCGTCTATGCGATGGAAGTGCTGATCAACGAGATGATCCGCCTGGGCGCCGACCGGCGGCGCATGGTCTCCAAGGTGTTCGGCGGCGGCCGGGTCCTGCAGGGCTTCGGCTCGCTCGACGTCGGCGCGAAGAACTGCGAGTTCGTGCTCGAGTTCCTCGCGACCGAGGGCATCCCGGTGGTCGCGCGCGACCTGCTCGACGTCTATGCGCGCAAGCTGCATTTCTTTCCCGGCACCGGCAAGGTGCAGCTCAAGAAGCTGCACATCCTGCCCAACGACACGGTGCAGCTGCGCGAGCGCGAATACATCGACAAGCTCGGCGCGACCCGCTCGGGTGGCGGCGAGTTCGACAACTTCTCGGCGCCGGGATGATCAAGGTCCTCGTCATCGACGATTCCGCCGTGATGCGGGCATTCATGGGCCGCGTCGTGGCCTCGCAACCGGACATGGAGCTGGTGGCGGTCGCGGCCGACCCGGTGCTGGCGATCGACCGGATCCGGCTGAAGTCGCCCGACGTGATCACGCTGGACGTCGAGATGCCGCGCATGAACGGCCTGGACTTCCTGCGCAAGCTGATGTCGGTGCGGCCGCTGCCCGTCATCATGATCTCCTCGCTGACGCGCGAGGGCGCCGACATCACGCTGCGCGCGCTCGAACTCGGCGCGGTGGACTTCTTCGCCAAGCCGGCCAACCTCGCCGAGCTGGAAGGCAGCGTTCACGAGATCGCGGAGAAGATCCGGGCCGCCGGCCTGGCGAGGGTCGTGCGGCATCGCGCGGTCGCGCCGCAGCGGCCCGTGGCGCCGATCGTCCGCGCCCAGGGCGCGGCGGCCAGCGACCGCGTCATAGCCATCGGCGCATCCACCGGCGGCGTCGAGGCGCTGCGCGAGATCCTGGTGCGGCTGCCCGAGCGGATGCCGCCGATCCTGATCGCGCAGCACATGCCGCCGGGGTTCACCGAGACCTTCGCGCGGCGGCTCAATTCGATGTGCCAGATGGGCGTCTGCGAGGCCGTGGACGGCCAGGCCGCCTGCCACGGCATGGCCTATATCGCCCCCGGCGGCAGGCACCTGACGCTGGCGCGGCGCACCGGCGGCTACGTCCTGAAAGTGACCGACGAGCCGCCGGTGAACCGGCACCGGCCGTCCGTCGATCCGCTGTTCCGCTCCATCGCCCGGGTCGCCGGTTCGCGCGGCATCGGCGTGATGCTGACCGGCATGGGCGCGGACGGCGCCGACGCGATGCTGGAGCTGATGAAGTCGGGCGCCCACACGATCGCCCAGGACGAGGCGACCAGCGTGGTGTTCGGCATGCCGCGGCAGGCGATCGCCGTCGGCGCGGTGCGCGAGGTGCTGCCCCTGGGCGAGATGGCGCAGCGGCTGGAAGCGCTCGCTGCCGCCTGACGACGCGGCGGCTCAGGCGTTCAGCCAGCCGCTGCCCGTCGGGCCGTCCGCCACCAGGATGTCCGCTTCGCCGCAGCCCAGTGCCGCCGAGAGCACCCGGCGCACGACCTCGGGCCTGTTGTTCTGCTCGCTCAGGTGCGCCGCCACGACCTGCTTCAATCCGCGCGGCTGGATCGCCAGCGCGATGGCTGCCGCCGCTTCGTTGGCCAGGTGGCCCCAGTCGCCGCCGACGCGCCGCTTCAGGAACGGCGGATAGCCGCCCGTCGCCAGCATCTGCGGGTCGTGGTTGCATTCGAGCAGCAGCGAGCCGCATCCCGAGAGCTGTTCCAGCACATGCGCCGTCGCATGGCCCAGGTCGGTCAGCACGCCCAGCCGCGATGCGCCGTCGCTGCACGTCAGCTGCAGGGGCTCGCGCGCGTCGTGCGGAACGGTGAACGGCCGCACCTGCAGGTCGCCGACCTCGAAGGTCTGCGAATCGCAGACGATGCGCAGCAGGCCGGCGAAGTCCGGCTCGCCGATGGCGGTGTACGTGCCCTGGCTCATGTAGACCGGGATGCGCTCGCGCAAGGCGAGCTGGCGCGCGCAGCCGATGTGGTCGCCGTGCTCGTGGGTGACGAAGATCGCGTCGATCTGGTCGGCCAGCATGCCGGCCAGGCGCAGCCGCTTGTCCAGTTGCGGCAGGCCGAGCCCGCAGTCCACCAGCATGTGGGTGATCCCCGCGCCGCCGCGCGCCTGGATCACGGTGGCGTTGCCCGAGCTGCCGCTGCCCAGGCTTTTGAACCTCAACATAAAACCATCGGTTCTCAAGGACGGGCGCAGAGCTTTGCGACCGCCTTGTTTGTCGCCTTTATTTCAGATCGTCGGCGATCACCTGCACGATGCGCTGCGCGTTGGCGGAGGCTTCGGGAGCGCCGGCGGAGTTGAGCACGGAGACCGTGGTGGACTCGCCCTGGCTCTTCAGGTTGATGCGGTACTTGAGCGGCGGCACGGCCTTTTCATCGCGGCTGAACAGCTTGCCGAAGAAGCCCTTTTCCCTGCGGTCGGCATTCGGTTCCACATAGCGCACGAAGTAGGTGCCCTGGTTGCGGTCGCGATCCTCGACGGTGAAGCCGGTGCGGTCCAGCGCCAGGCCGACACGGCGCCAGGCGCGGTCGAAACCTTCGTCGATCATCACGACCGGCGTGTTGCCGACACTGGCGACGCGCGACGTCGCCTTGACCGCGCCGGAAGCGACCAGCGCCTTGCTCTGCTCCTGCGGCACGCCGAGCTTGACCATCAGGCGGCGCAGGAATTCGGCTTCCAGTTCCGGATCGGTGGGCCGCGGCTGCCACACGGTCTGGTCCTTCTGGTTGTTGCTGTACACCTCCACCATCCCGCGGTGGCTGACGTAGATCTCGGTGCCGCCGGAAGCGTTGCGCTCCAGCCGGGTGCGGAAGCGGTCGCGCTCGGAGGTCGAGTAAACCGAATCGAGCAGCTTGCCCAGCGTGCTGCGGATGAAGTCCTGCGGCAGCTTGGCGCGGTTTTCCGCCCAGTCGGTCTCCATGATGCCGAGGTTGGACTGGTCCAGCGTCAGCAGGAAGCCGTTCTCCTGCCAGAAGTCGCGCACCGGTCCCCACAGCTGGTCGGCCGGGCGGTTCACGACCAGCCAGCGCTGGGTGCCGGCACGCTCGATGCGCACGTCGCCCAGTGTGTTGGCGGCCGTCGGCACGCCAGGCGTGGCCTGGCCGACCTGGAAGCCGCTGGCCGTCACCGCGCCGCCGGGCACGACGTAGCGCGAATCGCGCGACAGCTGCGTCAGGTCGGGCGGCACCTCGAGCGAAACGCCCTTTCCGGCGCTCTTGTAGTCGATCTTCTCGCCCTCCAGCACGGAGCAGGCCGCCAGGGCCGCGCACAGCGCCAGCAGCGCGAGTTTTGCAATTTGCTTCACTTCGAGTCCTTCTTGGATGATCAATACGGAGCGCTCAGGCGAGCAGGCCCGAGGCGCGCAAGGCCGCTTCCACCGCCGGCGCGTTGGCCTGCGTCAGCGGCGTCATGGGCAGGCGCATCGCCGGCCCGCACAGGCCGAGGCGGGCCATCGCCCACTTCAGCGGGATGGGGTTGGCTTCGACGAACAGGTTGCGGTGCAGCGGCATCAGGCGGAACTGGATTTCCATCGCCTTCCCGGTGTCGCCGGCGAGCGCGGCGACGCAGAGCTCGTGCATCAGGCGCGGCGCGATATTGGCCGTCACGCTGACGTTGCCCCTGCCGCCGCACAGCATCAGCGCCACGGCCGTGGGGTCGTCGCCGGAGTAGACGGAAAAGCTCGAGGGCAGGTCGCGGATCAGCCATTGCGCCCGCTCGATGTTGCCGGTCGCTTCCTTGACGCCGACGATGCCCGGCACCTCGGCGAGCCGCAGCACCGTGTCGTGCGCCAGATCGGCGACGGTGCGGCCGGGCACGTTGTACAGGACGATGGGCAGCTCGCCGGTGGCCTCGGCGATCGCCCGGAAGTGCTGGTACTGGCCTTCCTGCGTCGGCTTGTTGTAGTAGGGCACGACCTGCAGCTGGCAATCGGCGCCGATCCGCAGGGCGTACTTCGCCAGCTCGATCGCTTCCCGGGTGGAATTGGCGCCGCAGCCGGCCATGATCGGCGCCCGTCCGGCCGACTGTTCGACCGCGACGCGGATGATCTCGTGGTGTTCCTCCACGCTGACCGTCGGCGATTCGCCCGTCGTGCCGACCACGCCGATGCAATCCGTGCCTTCGGCGATGTGCCAGTCAACCAGCTTGCGCAGCGCGGGATAGTCCACGCTGCCGTCCTCGAGCATCGGGGTCGCCAGGGCCACGATGCTGCCTGTAATCGGTGTCATGTCGGGTTCTGTGGGGAAACCGGCATTTTAAGGCCTGGCTCCGGACGCCAGCCGGTGCCGGGGCGGCGGACTTTCCCCAGTCCCGCGGACGGCTGCGATGCGCTGCACGAAGCGCTCCGGCGCATCGAGGAAGCCGTCCTCGTAGGCCACGATGCGAAGCCCTTCGCAGGCGCGCAGCAGCTCGCCGGGCCGCAGCAGGAAGTCGGGCCGCGAAGGCTTGCCGACGGTCTCGTTGCCGCCGGCGAAGGTCTCGTAGATCAGCGCGCCGCCGGGCGCCACGCTGTCAACGATGGTCGCCAGCAGCGGCCGCCACAGGTAGTTGGTGACGACCACGCCGCCGAAGCCGCGGCCCGCGAAAGGCCAGGGACCATTCTCGATGTCGGCCAGCACCGCTTCGCCCAGGTCGCCGATCGCCGCGACGGCCTCCGGCGCGCGGTCGACGCCGACGACCGGGTGGCCGCGGCCGGAGAACCAGCGCATGTGGCGGCCCTGGCCGCAGGCGACGTCCAGCACCTGGCCGCCGGCCGGGACCAGGTGCGACCAGCGTTCGACCCAGGGCGAGGGCGCTTGCGATGCGTGCATGTTGTCTTTCTACTTCGGCCTGACTTCGTCCTTGAGCGCCGCCAGGGCGACGGCCTCCACCATGCCGGGAACGATCAGTTTGGCGAAGCGGCCCATCCTGCCCTTGGCCGTCATGACCACCTCGCGCCGGCGCTGCGCCATGCCGTGCAGGATCAGGCGGGCGCATTCCTCAACGCTCATGGCGCCGGCTTCCTTCAGCCCGCTGGAGCCGGCCGCCACGCCCTGTGCATTCAGGCCGCGGTGGCGGATCCGGGTCGCGACCACGCCCGGATAGGCAGTGGTGACGCTCACCCCGGAACTCTTGAGTTCGGCTCGCAGCGCCTCGAAGAAGCCCGTCATCGCGAACTTGGATGCGCTGTACGCGGTGCGTCCGGGCACGCCGACCAGGCCGGCCAGCGACGACACGGCGACGATGCGTCCCCTGGACGCCTTCAACTGCTGCAAGGCGGCGTGGGTGCACCAGACGCTGCCCCAGAGGTTGACCTTCATCAGCTCCTCGTACCAGTGCAGGTCCGCCGGCTTGACGTCGGAGAACAGCGCCTGGGCCGAGATCCCCGCGTTGTTGATCAGGGCGTCGATGCGCCGGAACCTCGACACCGCCCGGTCGACCAGGGAGCGGCATTGCTGCTCCTGGCTCACGTCCATCGGGACGACCAGTGTCTGTGCACCCAGCGCCTCGCACTGCGCGGCGACTGCCTCGAGCTTGTCCTGGCTGCGGGCGGCGAGCACCAGGGCCGCGTTCTTGCCCCGCCCGGCAGCGAGCTGCCGCGCCATCTCGGCGCCGATGCCGTCGGAGGCGCCGGTGATGATGCAAACGTTCATTTGGCTATTGGAAGCACGACCAGATCTGGTCGGCCAGTGTCGCCATGATCTCGGGCCGCGTGTACAGGGCAAACACGGCCAGCAGGCCGGCGGCGGCGGCGCCGTACGCGAGCAGCTTGCGACTTCGCAGCGTCACCTCAGGCTCCCTGGGCCGCGGCCGTGCGCACGATCGGCCCCTCGCGCACCGGCAGGTTCACCAGCGCCGCGAACACGCCCAGCGCGATCGAGAGATACCAGACGATGTCGTAGCTGCCGGTGCGGTCGTACAGCAGGCCGCCGAGCCAGACGCCGAGGAAGGAGCCGATCTGGTGGCTGAAGAAGACGAATCCGCCGAGCATCGACAGGTGGGCCACGCCGAAGATGCCGGCCACCGAGGCGCTCGTCACCGGCACCGTGGAAAGCCACAGCAGGCCCATCACGGCGGAGAAGATGTAGACCGAGAGCGGCGTCAGCGGCGCCAGCAGGAACAAGGTGATCGCAACCGAGCGCGCCAGGTAGATGAAGGCCAGGATCTTGCGCTTGGCCAGCTTCTGCGCCATGGTGCCGGCGATGTAGGTGCCGAACACGTTGAACAGGCCGATCAGCGCCAGAGCGTGGCTCGCCACCTGGGGCGACAGGCCCTTGTCCTTCAGGTAGCTGGGCATGTGGACGCCGATGAACACCACCTGGAAGCCGCAGACGAAGTAGCCCGCCATCAGCATCTGGAAGCTGGGGTACTTGAAGGCTTCTCGCAGCGCCTGCACGATGGTCTGCTCGCGCCTGGGCGCGGCGGCGCCGCCGAAGCCCGGCTCGCGCAGGCCGAAGGCGAGCGGCGCGATCAGCAGCACCAGCAGGCTGAGCGTGACCAGGGCCTGCTGCCAGCCGAGGCTGGAAATCAGCAAGCCTTCCACCGGCACCATCAGGAACTGGCCGAACGATCCCGCCGCGGCCGCGACGCCCATCGCCCACGAGCGTTTGGCGGGGTCGATCTGGCGGCCGATGATGCCGTAGATGACGGCGTAGGTCGTGCCGGCCTGGGCCGCGCCGATCAGCATGCCTGTCGTCAGGGTGAAGAGCATGACGGTGGGCGCCAGCGCCATGCCGGCGAGGCCGGCAGCGTAGAGCAGGGCGCCCACGAAGATCACGCGGAAGGCGCCGAATCGGTCCGCCACCATGCCGGCAAAGATGCCGAAGCAGCCCCAGGCCAGGTTCTGGATCGCGATGGCGAAGGCGAAGTTCTCGCGGGTCCAGCCCTGCGCCTGCGTGATCGGCTGCAGCCACAGGCCGAAGCCGTGGCGGATGCCCATCGAGAGCGTGACGATCGCGGCGCCGCAGACGAGGACCTGCGCCGTGGAAAGGGTGCGTTCGGATTGCATGCGCTGAATGTAGCCAGAAGACCGCCCGCATGCTCGTCGCATGGCAGCCGGCGCGTTGAAAGTTTTCGCGGGATCGATGATAGGCCGGCATCAATCGGCTGCCGCCTCGACGGTGCTGTTCTCGGACGACTGCAACGGCACCATCCGCGTGAGCGACGCCAAGCCCCAGCGATGACGAAGCGCCTGCCGGCGGCCCTTGCGGCTGCTGTCGTGGCGACACGCCTGCGACCTGTATTTGTATCCAGCTGTTCGGCCGCCCGGGTCTACAATCCGCGCAACATGGCAGTCAAACCTCCCAGCGACTATTCCGAGGGCTCGATCCGGGTCCTGAAGGGCCTGGAGCCCGTCAAGCAGCGGCCCGGCATGTACACGCGCACGGACAACCCGTTGCACGTCATCCAGGAAGTGCTGGACAACGCGGCCGACGAGGCCCTGGCCGGCCACGGCAAGCGCATCAAGGTGATCCTGCATGCCGATGGCTCGGTCAGCATCGAGGACGACGGCCGCGGCATCCCGTTCGGCATGCACCCGGAGGAAAACGCACCGGTGCTGGAGCTGGTCTTCACCCGCCTGCACGCCGGCGGCAAGTTCGACAAGGGCAAGGGCGGCGCCTACAGCTTCTCCGGCGGCCTGCACGGCGTCGGCGTTTCGGTGTCGAATGCGCTCGCCAGGCGGCTGGAAGCGACGACGCATCGCGAAGGCATGGTCGCCAAGCTGGTGTTCGAGGGTGGCGACGTCGCCGAGAAACTGCACCTGCGCAAAGCCGCCGAGGGCGACCGCCGCCAGGGCACGACGGTCCGGGTCTGGGTCGACCCCAAGTACTTCGAGACCCCGCAGCTGCCGATGGCGGAGCTGGCCCACCTGCTGCGCAGCAAGGCCGTGTTGATGCCCGGCGTCACCGTCTCGCTGGTCAACGAGAAGACCAGGGAAACCCAGAGCTGGCAATACAAGGGGGGCCTGCGTGACTACCTGATGCAGACGCTGAACGCCGATCCGGTGATCCCGCTGTTCGAGGGCGAGGGTTTCGCCGACAGCAACGAGAACTTCGCCGAAGGCGAGGGCGCCTCCTGGTGCGTCGCCTTCACCGAGGACGGCCAGCCGGTGCGCGAGAGTTACGTCAACCTGATCCCGACCAGCGCCGGCGGCACCCACGAAAGCGGCTTGCGCGACGGCCTGTTCAATGCGGTGAAAAGCTTCATCGAACTGCATTCGCTGCTGCCCAAGGGCGTCAAGCTGCTGCCCGAAGACGTGTTCGCCCGCGCCTCGTACGTGCTGAGCGCCAAGGTGCTGGACCCGCAGTTCCAGGGCCAGATCAAGGAACGGCTCAATTCGCGCGACGCCGTGCGGCTGGTCTCCAGCTTCGTGCGGCCGGCTCTCGAACTCTGGCTGAACCAGCACGTGGAATACGGCCGCAAGCTGGCCGAGCTGGCGATCAAGGCGGCGCAGACCCGGCAGAAGGCCGGCCAGAAGGTGGAAAAGCGCAAGGGCTCCGGCGTCGCCGTGCTGCCCGGCAAGCTGACCGATTGCGAGAGCAAGGACATCAGCCACAACGAGGTCTTCCTGGTGGAGGGCGACTCCGCCGGCGGCTCGGCCAAGATGGGCCGCGACAAGGAATCGCAGGCTGTGCTGCCGCTGCGCGGCAAGGTGCTCAACACCTGGGAAGTGGAGCGCGACCGCCTCTTCGCCAACACCGAGATCCACGACATCGCGGTGGCGATCGGCGTCGATCCGCACGGCCCGAACGACAACCCTGACATGACGGGCTTGCGCTACGGCAAGGTATGCATCCTGTCGGACGCCGACGTCGACGGCTCGCACATCCAGGTGCTGCTGCTGACCCTGTTCTTCCGCCACTTTCCCAAGCTGATCGACACCGGCCACCTGTACGTGGCGCGGCCGCCGCTGTACCGGGTGGACGCGCCGGCCCGCGGCAAGAAGCCGGCGTCCAAGAGCTATGCGCTGGACGAGGGTGAACTCACGGCCATCCTCGACAAGCTGCGCAAGGAAGGCGTGCGCGAAGGCGCCTGGAGCATCAGCCGCTTCAAGGGCCTGGGCGAGATGAGCGCGGAACAATTGTGGGAAACCACGCTCAATCCGGATACCCGGCGCCTGCTGCAGATTCAACTGGGTGCGTCCGATTTCCTGCAGACCGAAAACCTGATCACCAAACTCATGGGCAAAGGCGAAGCCGCCTCGCGCCGCGAGCTGATGGAACTGCATGGCGACGCCGTGGAAGTCGACATCTAGACCGGCAACGACGATGACCGCCGCCAGCTGCGCCAACCCTGCCGCCCGCCCGCAGGCACGGGTGCGCCTGCGGCCGACCATGAGCAGCGACATCGAGTTCGTCCTGACGCTGGAGGGCGACCCGGCCAACCTGCCCTTCATCACGCCCTGGGAGCGCACACAGCACGAGGCGGCGATCCGCTTTCCCGACTTCCGCCACTTCATCGTCGAAGGCGGCCCTGGGCTGGACGCCGTCGGCTTCGTCATCCTGATCGGCTGCCGCAGCCAGCACCAGTCGCTGGAACTCAAGCGCATGGTGGTCGGCAACAAGGGCGCCGGCTATGGCCGCGCCGCGCTGCGGGTGGCCAAGAAGGTGGCTTTCGACGACCTGCACGCGCATCGCCTGTGGCTGGCCGTGAAGGAGGGCAACGGCCGGGCGCAGGCCCTGTACGACAGCGAGGGCTTTGTCGTCGAAGGGCGGCTGCGCGAGGCGGTGAAGGTGGCGGGCGGATTCGAGTCGCTGGTCGTCATGTCCATGCTGCAGTCGGAATTCGCCGCACGCCGCGGCCAGGGGCTGGAGATGCACGCATGACGGTGGGTTGCGGTCTCAAGCGCCTGCTGGCCGCCGCGCTGCTCGTGCTCGGGCTGGTGCCGCTGGCCCGCGCCGACATCTACGGCTACGTCGACGAGAAGGGCGTCGCCCACTTCGCGGCGGAAAAGATCGACGAGCGCTACCAGCTGTTCTTTCGCGGCGGCCAGAGTTTCGACACCAGCCAGGGGCTGGCCGCCAGGCCGTCCCCGCAGGCCTCCAGCGCCACGCCGCCGCGGCTGCTGGCCTTCATCGAAGCTTCGCCCGGCTACAAGCAGGTCCGCCAGCACCTGCGGGACGCGTCCAGCGCGCACGGCATCGACTACGAATTGCTGCAGGCCCTGATCGCGACCGAGTCCGGCTTCGATATCGACGCCGTCTCGCCCAAAGGGGCCATCGGCCTGATGCAGGTGCTGCCGGCGACGGCTCAGCGCTACGGCCTCACCGGCGACAGCAAGACGCCGCTGCACCGCAAGCTGGTGGACCCTCGCACCAACATCCGCACCGGAACCCGCTACCTGAGCTACCTGCTGCAGCTGTTTCCGGGCCGGCTGGAGCTTGCGCTGGCCGCCTACAACGCCGGCGAGGGCGCGGTGCAGCGGGCCGGCAACCGCATCCCGAACTACCGCGAGACCCAGAACTACGTCAAGACGGTGATGCAGCTTTACGGGATGCTCAAGCCGGGGTCGCCGCAGGCAGTCGCCGGCGGAAAGCCGCCCGTGCGCGTGAGGATGGAATTGCCTGGCGTGACGCACCCGGCCCCGCCGATCGGCGGCGCGGTGGGCCGCGGCAACCTGCCGGGCGGCATGCCGCTCGCGGCGGCCCGCAACCAGGCTGTGCCCGAAAGTGATTGAGAGCGCCGGTCGGCTTCGCGCTGGACGGTGCGGCGCCCGCCTGGGGGGCACGCCCTGATCAGCGCCGTGCCCGTGCTGCACCGCGTCGACGAACTCGTCGCGCTGAGCCTGCTGGCCGGCGCGCAGGTGATGGTCGTCTGCTTCAGCGTCGTCATGGCCAACGCCTACCGCGAGCGCGCCCTGCTGCTGCATGCCGGCGCGACCATCCTGGGCGTGATCGCGACCGGCGTGCTGGTGGGCGGCAGGCCGCTGCTGGCGCAGGTCGCGCTGCTGGCGGCGCTCTCGGTGGCCGGACTGCAGTTGCGCGACCTGGTTTCGCACGCGGGCGCGGGGCGCAATCCGCGCTTGTGGCTGACGGCGTTCTGCGTCGGCTTGCTGCCGGTCGCGGCGATCGCGACGGCCGTGACCGGCTTCAATGTGCTGCTCCTGTGCGTCGCCGCGTGGACGGCCGTGGTCGGCGTCCTGCTGCTGCGCGCCTGGCCGCAAAGCCAGCCCTGGGCCCTGTGGCTGCTGGTGAGCTGTGCGGCGCTCGCGGGCGGCGCCTCCTGGCTGGGCTGGCGCTCGCTCGACGCGGTGCGCGATTCCGCGCTGCCGCTGACCGCGTGCCTGACGGCGTGGTCGGCGCTCAATTACCTCACCACCGTCTGGCGCAGCCGCATCTTCAGCGAAACACGGGTGCGGATCGACGCGCGCAACACGGTCGATCCGCTGACCGGCCTGGCGGCGCCGCTGGTGTTCTACGAACGCGTCCATGCCGTTCGCAACCTGATGCGCCGGTACGGCCACCCGAGCGTGCTGCTGCTGGCGCACATCGAGAACCTGCATGCCCTGTATTCCGAATTCGGGCCCGAGGTGGCGGAATCGGCCGTGCTGGTCGCCGCCAATCGCATCCGGCAGGCGCTGGGCGACGGCGACGTGGCCGCGCGCCTGAGCCATTCGCGCATCGGCATGCTGTGCGAAGGCGTGGGCCTGGCCGAGGGCGCCGCCAACTTCGCCAGCCGCATCCTGGTGGCGGGGCTGAAGGATCCGCTGCCCGCCGCGCCAACCGAGTTCCTGCACTTTCGCCTCGTGCTGGCGCTGGTGCCGGTGACGGACGTGGCGCCCAAGACGCTGTTGCAGCGCATGTCGGACTGCCTGGACACGCAGGTGCGCGAAGCCGGCGAGCGCCGGATCGTCACGCTCGGCGAGGACGAACTCGCCTGATTCACGATTTTTTCCATTTTTGATTTTTTCCTTTTCCGCAGTTCATGGATCAAGACCTGATGACCACCGACGGTGACGACACCGGACTGGACCTGGCCACGTATGCCCAGCGCGCCTACCTCGAGTACGCGCTGAGCGTCGTCAAGGGCCGCGCCTTGCCCGACGTATGCGACGGCCAGAAGCCGGTGCAGCGCCGCATCCTGTATTCGATGTCGCGCATGGGCCTGGGCTTCGGCGGCCCGAACGGCGCGACCGGCGCCAAGCCGGTCAAGAGCGCCCGCGTCGTCGGCGACGTGCTGGGCCGCTTCCATCCGCACGGCGACCAGGCCGCCTACGACGCGCTGGTGCGCATGGCGCAGGACTTTTCGCAGCGCTATCCGCTGATCGACGGCCAGGGCAACTTCGGCAGCCGCGACGGCGACGGCGCCGCGGCGATGCGCTACACCGAGGCGAGGCTCGCGCGCATCACCAGCCTGCTGCTCGACGAGATCGACGAGGGCACGGTCGATTTCATCCCCAACTACGACGGCAGCACGCAGGAGCCGCGGCAGCTGCCGGCGCGCCTGCCGTTCACGCTGCTCAATGGCGCGAGCGGCATCGCCGTCGGCCTGGCCACCGAGATCCCGAGCCACAACCTGCGCGAGATCGCCGATGCCTGCGTCGCGCTGGTGAAGAACCCGAAGCTGACCGACGACGAGCTGTTCGCCTTCGTGCCGGGCCCGGACTATCCGGGCGGCGGCCAGATCATCAGCCCCGCCGGCGACATCGCCGAGGCCTATCGCAGCGGCCGCGGCTCGCTCAAAGTGCGGGCGCGCTGGAAGATCGAGGAACTGGCGCGCGGCCAGTGGCAGCTGGTCGTCACCGAGCTGCCTCCCGGCGTGAGTTCGCAGCGCGTGCTCGAAGAGATCGAGGAGCTGACCAATCCCAAGGTCAAGGCCGGCAAGAAGGCGCTTTCGGGCGACCAGACCCAGCTGAAACAGACCGTGCTCTCGGTGCTGGACGTGGTGCGCGACGAGTCGGGCAAGGAGAACGCCGTCCGGCTGGTGTTCGAGCCCAAGACCAGCCGCATCGAGCAGCAGGAGCTGATCACCACGCTGCTGGCCCACACCAGCCTGGAGACCTCGTCGCCGATCAACATGACGATGGTGGGCCTGGACGGGCGGCCGGTGCAGAAGTCGCTGCGGCAGATGCTCAACGAGTGGATCCAGTTCCGCCACCAGACCATCGAGCGCCGCTCGCAGCATCGCCTGGCCAAGGTGCGGGACCGCATCCACATCCTCGAGGGCCGGCAGCTGGTGCTGCTGAACATCGACGAGGTGAT
Source organism: Ramlibacter sp. (assembly GCA_028291885.1). Classification (GTDB taxonomy): domain Bacteria; phylum Pseudomonadota; class Gammaproteobacteria; order Burkholderiales; family Burkholderiaceae_C; genus Ramlibacter. The sequence continues at coordinate 16,234 of JAQGNJ010000267.1, forward strand.
CGCCATCATCCGCCAGAGCGACGAGCCCAAGCTGGCGCTGATCGCGAGCTTCAAGCTCAGCGACCGGCAGGCCGAGGACATCCTGGAGATCCGGCTGCGGCAACTGGCGCGGCTGGAGGCCATCAAGATCGAGCAGGAGCTCAAGGAACTGCGCGAGGAGCAGAAAAAGCTCGACGAGATCCTCGGCAGCCCCGCGACGCTGCGTCGCCTGATGGTCAGGGAGATCGAGCAGGACGCCAAGCTGTTTGCCGACGCGCGGCGCACGCTGATCCAGGCGGAAAAGAAAGCCGTCGCCGAGGTGAAGGTGGTCGACGAGCCGGTCACCATCGTGGTCTCGCAGAAGGGCTGGGTCCGCGCGCGGCAAGGCCATGGCCACGAAGCTGCGAGCTTCGCGTTCAAGGCCGGCGACGGCCTGTACGCAACGTTCGAATGCCGCACGGTGGACACGCTGCTGGCCTTCGGCAGCAACGGGCGCGTCTACTCGGTGCCGGTCTCGACGCTGCCGGGCGCGCGCGGCGACGGCCAGCCGCTGACGACGCTGATCGAGCTGGAACCGGGTACGCATCTGCTGCACTACTTCGCCGGCGCCGCGAGCGCGTGGCTGTTGCTCAGCGGCTCGGGCGGCTACGGCTTCCTGGCGACGGTGGAGAACATGCTGTCGCGGCAGAAGGGCGGCAAGGCCTTCATCAGCGTCGGCGAGAGCGAGACCGTCTGCCGGCCGTCTCCGGCCAATGTGCCGCCGCCCGTCGGCGCTCCGGCGACGCCTTTGCATGCTCCCGCGACGCACGTTGCATGTGCATCGACCGGCGGCCGCATCCTGACCTTCGAGATCGCCGAATTGAAGCCGATGGGCAACGGCGGCCGTGGCCTGATGCTGATCGACCTCGATCCCAAGGACACCCTGGCCGGCGCCGCGGCGTACACCCGCAGCGTCCGCATCCGCGGCGTCGGCCGCGGCGGCAAGGACCGCGAGGAAACGCTGGAGATCCGCTCGCTGAACAACGCGAAGGCGGGACGAGGGCGCAAGGGCAAGGCGGCGGACCTGGGCTTCAAGCCGAACGACATCCAGCGGGTGGAATAGCGATTCGCCAGGCGGGGCTTTGCTCCGTACACCGAACGATTGGTCTCTTCGATCAAGCAAGTGCCGAAACGCCGGACAGGCAACTGACGCCTCCGGTCGGGCGGACTGCGCACCCCAACCGTCGGTGCAGGCCGACAGTAAGGCAGCGGCGAGGAGCCTAGGCTGGAGCATCAACTCCAGCGAGCCTCCCATGCAGTACCCGCCTCGTGCATTCTTCCAGCGCCGCCTCGCGGTGGCGCTGCTCTCCCTGGCGTCCACCATCGCGACGCCCTTTGCCGCGTCGCAAGCGCACGCGGCCGGCCATCGCAAGGCCATCGCGGCGAAGCAGGCGGTCGCGCCTGTTCCCGCCGAAGCCGCCGCCCATGTTTCCCAACTCAACGCCGACGGCGCGACCCCGCCGCTGGCCAGTGGCTCGCGCGGCGCGGCGGTGGTGCGGGCGCAGATCCTGCTCGATCGCGCCTGGTTCTCGCCGGGCGAGATCGACGGCATCTTCAGCAGCAACGTGCAGCGCGCGGTGGCCGCGTACCAGCTCTCGCGGGGCCTGCAGACCAGCGGCAGGATCGACGCCGCGACCTGGGCGGCGCTGCAGGACAACGCGGCGCCGCTGTTCACCGTCTACACGCTGACCGAAGCCGACGTGAACGGCCCCTACGAGAAGCTGCCGGCCGATCCGATGGAGCAGGCCAGGCTCGCCGCCCTCGGCTACGAGTCGATGCAGGAGGCGCTCGCCGAGAGGTTCCACATGGCGCCCAGGCTGCTGGGCGACCTGAACCGTGGCCGTCCCCTCGCCGTCGGCGACACGATCCTGGTCGCGGATGTCGCGAGCGCTTCGCAAGCCACCGGCGCGGTTTCCATCCGCATCGACAAGACCGACAAGATGCTCTATGTGCTGGGCGCGCAGGACAAGGTGCTCGCCGGCTTTCCGGTGAGCTTCGGCGGCGCGAACGATCCGCTGCCAGTCGGGCGCCTGAAGATCACCAGCGAGATCAGGAACCCGCAGTTCACCTACGACCCCAAATTGCTCAAGTCAGCCAAGCCGACCGAGGTGAAGACCCAGCTGCCCGCCGGCCCCAACAATCCGGTCGGCGTGATGTGGCTGGGCCTGAGCAAGCCGCATGCCGGCATCCATGGCACGAGCGAGCCGGCGCGGATGGCGCGGGTCGACACCAACGGCTGCGTGCGCATGACGAACTGGGACGTGCTGCGGCTGGCCAGCCTGGTCAAGCCCGGAGTGCCGGTCGATGTGCAGGACTGAGGTCAGGCACGCGCTCGGCGCGGCGGTGCTCGCGCTGCTTGCGTCCGCCTGCAGCCGCGAGGCGCCGCGCACCGTGGTGCTCGATCCGGCGACCGGCAGGCCCGCTGTTGTTCCAGCTCCGGCTCAAGCCGCCCCTGCGCAGCCGGCTGTGATCGCGCCGCCGGCGCCGGCTCCACCGGATGCACCGGCGGCGGCCTCATCGCCGACAGCGGCGGACGGAGCGGCTTTGCTGGCGGCCCGCCGCCCGATCGTTCCCGTGGAGGGCATGGCGCCGCAGGCGCTGCGGGACAACTACACGCAGGCGCGCGGCGAAGCCCGCCATGAAGCCATCGACATCATGGCGCCGCGCGGCAGCAAGGTGTTCGCGGTCGACGACGGCAAGCTGGTGAAGCTGTTCAAGAGCGTGCCCGGCGGAATCACCGCCTACCAGTTCGATCCCCAAGGGCAGCTGGCGTACTACTACGCGCACCTCGATCGCTATGCCGACGGCCTGAAGGAGGGAATGGAGCTCAGGCGCGGCGACCTCGTGGGCTACGTCGGAAGCAGCGGCAATGCGTCGGCCGACGCGCCGCACCTGCACTTCGCCGTGTTCCGGCTTGGGCCCGGGCGCCAATGGTGGAAGGGCGAGCCGGTCAATCCCTATCCGGCGCTGCGGACCGGCGGCGTGGCCTCGCCGCGATAGGAACGAACCCGCGGACCCTGGAAAAATCGCGCGCGCGGTTGGCAGCTGGCGCTTCGTGATGTACGGGCCCGACGGCAAGAACTATCCCAACGAGAACGTCTTGCGCGAGGTCGCGGCGCCGGAGCGCATCGTCCTGGAGCACCTGTCGGACCATCACCACTTCGTCATGGCCATCAGCTTCACCGGGCAGGGAGGCAAGACGCTGCTGGCGCCAGGTGTTCGACACCGCGGCCGAACGCGAGCGCGTCGCCGGCTTCGTGGCCGAGGCGAACGAGCAGCACCTCGACCGACTCGCCGCCGAGGTGCTGCGCGTGCGTTGAGCGTTCCACGCACGGGAACGTGGATAGTTGCATTTGCCAAAAATCGCGATTGTCAGATAAGATGGCCCGGCCTCGGCGAGAGCGCCGGTGGCCCGCTCCTCGCCCGCAAAGGGCGGCTGCAACTTTTGTTTTTTCAGGAAGTACAGGTTTGATGGACGCCAATGGAGCCTACGCCGGCGATACGAAACTGCGCACCTTCAGTGACGCCGTTCCCGGTTTTCTTTCAGGCGTGGGCAGTCCGCGCGAGTATCTCGAGCAGTGCCTGTCCACCATCGAGGCGCGCGAGCCGGTGGTCCAGGCCTGGGTGACGCTGAACGTCGGAGGCGCGCGCGAGAGCGCCGACGCATCGGCCCGGCGCTACAAGCAGGGCAAGCCGCTGTCGTCCATCGACGGCATGCCGATCGGCATCAAGGACCTGTTCCAGACGCGCGACATGCCCACGGAGCAGGGCAGCCCGATCTACAAGGGCGCGCGCAGCGGCAACGACAGCGCGCTGGTGCGCGCCCTGCGCGAGGCCGGCGCGATCGTGCTGGGAAAGACGGTGACGACCGAGTTCGGCATGTCGCAGCCCGGCCCGACCACCAACCCCTTCGACCCGCGGCGCACGCCGGGTGGGTCGTCCAGCGGATCGGCCGCGGCCGTGGGCGCCGGCATGGTGCCGGTGTGCATCGGCAGCCAGCTGCTCGGCTCCGTGATCCGGCCCGCGGGTTACTGCGCCAACATCGCGATCAAGCCCACGCTCGGCGCGATCCATCGCGGCGAGCGCATGGGCAACAGCCAGTCGCACGTTGGCGTCCACGCGGGGTCGATGGTCGACATGTGGAACACCACGTACGAAGTCGCGGCCCGCGCCGGCGGCGATCCGGGCTATCCGGGCCTGTACGGCATGGCGGCCACGCCGCAGGCGCTCAAGCCCCGGCGCCTGATTGTGATGGAGACCGAAGCCTGGCGCCAGGTGGAGGCGCCCACCGCCGAGGCCTTCGACAGGGTCCTGCACTCGCTGCGCAAGCACGGCGTGGAGGTGCTGCGCCGCGCCGACCACGAACTGGTCGAGGCCTTCGAGCAGTCGATCGCCGACAACATGGCGATGTGCCGCGACCTCATCGGCTTCGAAGGCCGCTGGAACTACGAGAACATGTTCGACCGCCATCCTGACCTGCTCAGCGAAAGCCTGCACCAGCGCCTGGCGCGCTGGCGCACGGTGACGCGCGAACAGTACCGCGCGATCCTGCTCAGGCGCCAGGAGGCGCGCAACCGCCACGCCGCACTGGCGCACGTTGGCGATGCGCTCATCGCTTTGTCGTCGAACGGGCCGGCGGCTTTCTTCGGTGACCAGACCGGCAGCGGCCAGGGCATCGTCCACACCACCGGGACGCCCGCGATGGCGGCGCCCTCGTCGATGCTGGGCGCACCGTCGGTCGTCGTGCCGCTGATGTCGGTGCACCGCATGCCGCTCGGCGTTCAGGTCGTGGGCCAGTCCCACGGCGACGAGCGCACCGTCGGCATTGCGCGCTGGATGCTGGAAAACGTGCCGGTTGCCAGCGTTGCCTGATCGGACCAATCGATGAAGAAGGATGGTTTTTCGATGGCTGAAGCCGCGTTGTCCCCGGCCGCGGCCGGCACGCACAAGTCCGCCGGCGCGTCGAACGCGATCGCGGTCGAGCATCTCAACAAGATCTACAGGAGCGCCGGCCGCGAGCCGCTGGTCGCGCTCGACGACCTGAGCTTCGAGATCGAGGACGGCGAGTTCATCTGCCTGGTGGGCCCGAGCGGCTGCGGCAAGTCGACGCTGCTGAAGATCCTCGGCGGGCTGCTCAAGCGCACCAGCGGCAAGGCGCGGATCGGTGAACGCAACCTCGACGGTCCGGGTCCCGATATCGGCTTCGTGTTCCAGGCGCCGACGCTGCTGCCGTGGCGCACCATCCTGGAAAACGTGCTGCTCCCCACCGAAATCCGGCGCCTGCCGGTCGCGCAGTTCCGCGACAAGGCGATGGAACTGCTGGCGATGGTGGGCCTGGGCGGTTTCGAGAACCGCTACGCGTCCGAGCTTTCCGGCGGCATGCAGCAACGCGCGGCCATCGTGCGCGCGCTGGTGCAGGACCCGCCGGTGCTGCTGATGGACGAACCCTTCGGCGCGCTCGACGCGCTGACCCGCGAGCAGATGAACCTCGAGGTGCTGAAGATCTGGAGCCGCACCAGCAAGACCGTCGTGTTCGTGACCCACTCGATCGCCGAGGCGGTCTTCCTCGCCGACCGCGTCTTCGTGATGACGCCGCGCCCCGGCAAGATCGACGAGATCATCCCCATCGACCTGCCGCGGCCGCGCGAGCTCTCGGTCATCAACACCGAGCAGTTCGGCGTCTACAGCACCCGGATCCGCCAGCTGCTGCAGGCAAAAGGAGACCTGTCGTGAACAACACAGCCGCGCAGCCGCGCGAACCGGCGCAGCCCGTGTCCTCCGGTCTCATGGCACTGGTGCGCAGGCGCCCTGACCTGACGATCTCGCCGCTGATCTTCGTGCTGCTGCTCGTCGCCTGGCACTACGCCACGAAGAGCCTGGGCATCCCGAGCTTCATCCTGCCGCCGCCGGTGGAGGTCTGGCAGGCGCTGGTTGCAGGCCTGATGACCGGCCCGATGGACCAGGCGGGCTTCTGGTACCACGGCGGCGTCACGGTGGCCGAAACGCTGCTGGGGTTCTTCATCGGCTCGGGCATCGGCGTGGTGCTGGGATTCGCGCTCGCCCGCTGGCGCTTCCTGGAACAGGTTGCCTTGCCCTACATCATCGGCTTCCAGGCCCTGCCCAAGGTGGCGCTGGCGCCGCTGCTGATCATCTGGTTCGGCTTCGGCATCGAAGGCAAGGTGCTCATCTCCGCGATCCTGAGCTTCTTCCCCGTGCTGGTGAACAGCATGGCGGGCTATCGCTCGGTCGATCCCACGGGCATCGACCTGGCGCGGTCGTGCAATGCCACCGAGTGGCAGATCTTCTGCAAGATCACGTTGCCCGGTTCGCTGCCTTTCGTCTTCGCCGGCCTGAACGTGGCATCCATTCTCGCCATGCTGGGCGCGATCGTCGGCGAGTTCGTCAGCGCGCGCGCCGGGCTCGGTTCGCTCCTGCTGCAGTACCAGCAGTCGATGCAGATTGCGCCGGTGTTCGCCGTGCTGCTGGTGCTCGCGGTCGTCGGCTATGCAATGAACATCGCGGTCCGCATGGTCGAACGCCGGTATTGCTTCTGGGTCGAGCGTTCCGGTCCGCAGGGCGAAGCGTGAACTGCGCTCGCGTCCAACGATTCTCCACTGCGCATTCGCGCTTCCACGAGGTGATGATGAAGAAGCTGTTCTCGCTCAAGTCCATGACGGCCGCGGTCGTCGCCGGCGCCTGCCTCGCCGCCCCGGCCCTGGCCCAGAAACTCATGCCGATCCAGATCGTGCATCCGACGCCCATCGTCACGCCCTCGGACAGCATCTACGAATACGCGGTCCCGCGCAAGATGGGCTACTTCAGGCAGGAGGGCCTGGAAGCTTCGTTCAACCAGTCGGCCGGCGTGGTGGCATCGGCGCAGACGCTGCAAAGCGGCTCGGCCCAGTTCGCGATCACCAACCCCGAGGTGATCATGCAGATGCGAGAGCAGGGCAGCGACATCATCGGCATCATGACGCTCAAGCTGATCAACGGCGTCGTGATGGCGGTGCTGGAGGATTCGCCGATCAAGGACCTCGACGACCTCAAGGGCAAGACCGTGGGCGGGATGTCCTTCGGCGGCGGCGGCGGTTTGCTGCTGACCAAGGTGCTGGCCAAGAAGGGCATCGCGCCGACCGACTATTCGCGCGTCGTCACCGGCGTCGGTGGCGCTGCCGCCGCGGCGCTCAAGACCAGGAAGGTCGACGCGATGATCCTCTGGGACTCCGCCTTTGCCACGCTGGAAAACGGTGGCCTGAAGCTGCGCTACATCCGCGTTCCCGAAGAGGAGAACATGGCCGGCCAGCTGCTCGCGACCACCGAGCGCTTCATCAAGCAGAACCGCGCCGCGGTCGAGGGAACCTGCCGCGCGATCGCCAAGGGCATGTACTTCACGCGCATGGGCCCGGCGACGACGATGCCGATCTTCCTGGAAGCCTTCCCGGCCGCGCTGCCGCCGAATGGCGACCGCGCGCAGATCTCGCGCGACTACACCCACGTCCTCGAGGCCTACCTCAAGGCCGGTTTCAAGGACACGCCGCTGGATGGCCGGGTCGGCGAATTCAACGAAACCAAATGGAAGTACACGCAGGCTTTCTACGTCGACGCCGGCATGCTCAAGGGCACGCAGCCGGTCAGCCAGGCCTATACGACGCAGTTCCTGGACAAGTGCAACGACTTCGACCGCAAGGCCGTCGCCGCCGATTTCAACAAGTTCAAGGCCTCGCTGCGCTGAGCGGCGTGCGCATCCGCGTCTTTGAGGTGACCCCATGATCGATCTCGGAATGAGGCGGCCGCCCGTCGCCTGGCCCAACGCAGCGCGCATCGCGTTTTCCGTCACCGTGGCGCTGGAGGCGTTCCAGAACGCCTGCCAGTACCGTCACGGCCCGCCCGGCGTGGCAACCAGGCCGGATTACTTTTCGCTCTCTTACGCGCAGTACGGCCTGACGACCGGCGTCTGGCGGATGATGGACCTGCTGGAGCGCGAGCAGCTGCGCGCGGCCTGGAGCATTTCCGGCCGGGCCGCCGAGCTCGTTCCCAAGACATTGAAGGTGATCAGCGACGCCGGCCACGAGATGGTGGGCCACGGCTACCTGCAGGACGTGGCGATCCCGCAGGATGTCGAGTCGCAGGCCGCGGACATCGGCAAGACGCTGGACGCCATCGCGGACGCGACCGGCCAGCGGCCGGTGGGCTGGACCAGCCAGGGCAGCATGGGCAACGAGAACACGCTGCTGGCGCAGGACGCCGTCGGCGGCATGCTGTGGAACGGCGACGACGCCAGCGACGACGTGCCCTTCGTGCGCAAGGTCGGCGACCGGCCTTACGTCATCATGCCGCGCAACAATTTCCCGGCCAACGACCTGATCCTGTGGGTCAAGCCGACCAATGCGCCCAGCGTGCTGTTCGAGTCGTTCAAGGACGCTTTCGACACGCTGTACGAAGAGGGATGCAATGGCTCGCCCAAGTGGATCGAGGTCGTGATGCACTCGCATTTCGCCGGCCGCGCGACACTGATCCCGACCATGCGCAAGGTGTTCGCCTATGTGCGGCAGCACCAGGGTGTCTGGTACGCCCAGCGCCGCGAGATCGCGAAGTGGACGCTGGAGCAGGAGCTGGGCAAGGCCGCCGCGGCGGCCTGATCGCGCAGGCGCCGTCCGCGGCGCCGCCGATTACGCCACTTCGGCGATCAGCTCGATCTCGACGCAGGCGCCCATCGGGATCTGGGCGACGCCGAAGGCGCTGCGCGCGTGCTGGCCGGCCTCGCCGAAGACGTTGGCGAACAGCTCGCTCGCGCCGTTGGTCACCAGGTGCTGCTCGGTGTAGTCGCCGGTCGAATTGACCAGGCTCATCAGCTTGACGATGCGCTTGACCTTGCCCAGGTCGCCGACGGCCGCATGCAGTGTGCCGAGCAGGTCGACCGCGATGGCGCGGGCCGCGTGCTTGCCTTCGTCCGTGCTCATGTTCTTTCCGAGCTGGCCCACCCAGGCCTTGCCGTCCTTCTTCGCGATGTGGCCGGAGACGAAGACCAGGTTGCCGGTCCGCACGAAGGGCACATAGGCCGCGGCCGGAGTCGCCACGGGCGGCAGGACGATCCCCAGGTCCTGCAATTTGTCGTAAACGCTCATGGAAGCCTCCTTGGGTTGTTGGATCCAATTGTAGGAGCCGCAGCCGGTCGGCAGGCGCTACGGGTGGACGGCTTCGCGGTCCGACGCCGTCACCGGCGAGACGGTCACCGCGACCCGCAGCGTGTGGTTGGTTCCGCCGTGGATGACGCCGCGCATCGGCGAGACGTCGGAGTAGTCGCGTCCCAGCGCCAGCCGCACGTAGTCGTCGCCCGGCATGCGGTCGTTGGTCGGGTCCAGGTCGGCCCAGACGCCGTCCCTGGCGCTTTCGCCGGGCAGGTACACCGACACCCAGGCGTGCGACGCGTCGCTGCCGACCAGCCGCGGCTTGCCCGGCGGCGGCTGCGTCAGCAGGTAGCCGCTGACGTAGCGGGCCGGCAAGCCCAGGCTGCGAAGGCAGCCCAGCATGATGTGGGCGAAGTCCTGGCACACGCCCTTGCGCATCTCCAGCGCCTCGAGCGCCGGCGTGCTGATGTCGGTCGCCTCGGTCTCGTAAGTGAAGTCGGCGTGGATGCGGGCGGTCAGCTCGCGTGCGGCGTCCCAGAGCGGCCGTCCCGGCGTGAAGCAGGGCTTCGCATAGGCGAGGAACTGCTCGTGGCGCGGCACATAGGCCGAGGCGAAGACGAATTCGCTGGCGGGATCCCAGGCGGCGCCGCGGTGGTAACGCATCCGTTCGCGCACCACCTCCCAGGGCAGGCTGTGCGACGGCGCCTTGCTCTCGCGGGTCGACACGACGCTGTCGGCCACCACGATCAGGTCGTCGTGCGCCCCCGACAGGCTGAAGAAGGCGCGGGTGTTGCCGTAGACGTCCGTGGTCTCGGTCTGCTGCGCCGGCGCCGGCATCACCGCGAGCCGGTGGCTGATCACCTGCTGCTGCGCGTCGTGGCGCGGCTTGAGGTGGGCCATGTGCTGCGCGGTCTTGACCGGCGGAACGTACTCGTAGAAGGTTTCGTGGATGACGTGCAGGAGCATGATCGACCCCTGGGCCTAGGCGCCGACGCTGTGGCGCGCTTCGCCCGAGTGGGTGAAGTAGCGGGCGCCGACGTCGTCCGACAGCTTGTACGCCGCGTCGCTGCACTGTCCCAGCAACTCCAGCAGCTTGACGTAGTTGCCGCCGGCGTCGCGCTCGCAGATCGCCTCCAGCGACCATTCCTTCGGGTCGGGCACGGTCAGCGCGATCTCCGGCACCTTGCCTGGAGCGCTGCCGTCCAGCCGCGCCAGCCGCCCGCGCAGCGTCTGCGCCACCCAGCCGAGCGAGCGTGGATTGTCCCGATCGAGCACCAGCAGGTCGAGCAGGGCCGGGATGTCGTGGCGCTGCTGGTATTGCGCGTGGAAGGTGATGGTGCTGTCGAACAGCGCGATCAGGGCCTCGAAGCCGCCTTCGTCGAACACGGCGCCGGTCTCGAAGGCGTGGGCCAGGGCCGAGGCCAGGAAGCCGAGCCGCTCGAGGTGGCGGCCGCTGGAGAGCAGGCGCCAGCCGTCGTCGCGCGTCATCCGGTCGGTCTGGGCGCCGGTCATCGCCGCCGTGTGGCCCGACAGGTTTTCCAGCGCGCGCAAGGCCTCCACCGAGGAATAGTCGCCCTCGTCGTTGAAGCAGGCGCACTCCACCAGGAACTGCTCTTCGGCGCGCACGATGCCGTTCCACTGTTCCAGCGACAGCCGCTCGCGCACGGCCGAAGCCGCGTTGCGCAGCCCGCACAGGTTGTAGCCCACGCTCTGCTGCTCGGTGTCGCCCAGGGCGCAGATCAGCGATCGCTCGAACACGCGGCGGGCCTGGGTCGGCGACGGCACGGCCGGCAGCACCAGGCCGTGGGCGACGGCCAGCTCGCCCAGCCAGGCCAGCAGCGGCTGCGAGCTCTGGTCCTCGCCGTTCAGGCTGTCCAGCGCGAGCCGCGCCAGACGCGTGGTGTTCTCGGTGCGCTCGGTGTAGCGTCCCAGCCAGAACAGGTTCTCGCCGGCTCGGCTGGTCGTGCTGCTGCGGACCCGGTGCGACACCGTGGCGGCCGGCTGCTCGTGCTGCAGCAGGCTGGTCGCATCGACCTCGCCGCGCGTCATCACCCAGGTGTCGGCGCTGGAACCGCCACGCTGCATCGAGGCGATGTCGAAGTCGGCGCTCGCGATCCGCGTCAGGCCGCCGGGCAGCACGCGCCAGGAGCGCGGGCCGTCCGACACGGCGAACACCCGCAGCATCAGCGAGCGCGAAACGATGCGGCCTTCGGGTCCCGCGCCGGTGGAAGATCTGCTGCGCCAGGTCGGCATCTGCGACAGCGGGACGTACGACTGCAGCGTGTATTCGTCGCCCTCGCGCACGATGCGCCCGGCCCACTCGTCGAGCTCGCGCCGCGACAGCGAATTGCCGAGCACCGCGCCGGCGCCGGGGCTGACGTAGGTGCGCTTGATCACGTTGTCGCCGAGCTCCGGCAGCACGGCCTCCATCGCGGCCCGTTCGCCGCACCACCAGGTGGCGAGCGACGGCAGCCGCAGCTCCTCCTTCAGCAGGTGCCGCGAGAGCGCGGGCAGGAAGCCCAGGAGCGCCGTCGATTCCAGGAAGGCCGAGCCCGGCGCATTCGCCACCAGCACGTTGCCGGCGCGGATCACCTGCAGCAGGCCGGGCACGCCCAGGCGCGAGTCGCTGCGCAATTCCAGCGGGTCGAGGAACTCGTCGTCCAGGCGCTTGAGGAGGCCGTGGACCGGCTCCAGGCCCTTGAGCGTCTTGAGGTACAGGCACTGGTCGCGCACCGTCAGGTCGCTGCCTTCGACCAGCGTCAGGCCCAGGTAGCGCGCCAGGTAGGCGTGCTCGAAATAGGTTTCGTTGTACGGACCCGGCGTGAGCAGCACGATGCGCGGCTCGTCCCGGCTCGGGCACATCTGCTTGATGCCGTCGATCAGCGCGCGATAGCTCGCCGCCAGCCGCTGCACATTCAGGTCGCGGAACGCCTCGGGGAACAGGCGCGAGGTGATCAGCCGGTTCTCCAGCAGGTAGCCCAGGCCCGAGGGCGCCTGCGTGCGCTGCGACACCACCCACCACTTGCCGTCGGGCCCGCGCGCCAGGTCGAACGCCGCGATGTGCAGGTGGGTGTCGGCCGCCGGCCGCACGCCGTGCATAGCCCGCAGGTAGCCGGGATGGCCGTGCACCAGCGCCGGCGGCAGCAGGTTGTTGGCCAGCAGGGTCTGCGGGCCGTAGACGTCGGCCATCACGCTGTCCAGCAGCTTGACCCGCTGCAGCACGCCGGTTTCGATCTGCTGCCAGCTTTCGGGCGTGATGATCAGGGGGAACAGGTCCAGCGACCAGGGCCGCTGCGGGCCGTCGGAGTCGGCGTAGACGTTGTAGGTGACCCCGTTGTCGCGGATCTGGCGTTCCAGGTTGGTGGTGCGCTGGTTCAGGTCCAGGAAGCCGTCCAGGCCCAGGCTCTCGAAGAACCGGGACCAGGCGGGGACCGGCCCGGCGTCCGCGGCCACCACGACCGCGTCGGCGTCGGCATCGGGCTGCGGTGTCGACACGCCGCCGCGCAGCTCGTCGAAATGCCCCTCCGCGGCCGGCGGCGACATCGAGGCCGCCAGCGCCGCCGGTGTCTCGCCGCTGGCTTCGCCGAAGAGCGAGTCGATGGGGTCGTTCTGTTTGTCCACGCCGCGATTGTCCCATCTGCTGCGGGTGCGCCGTGCCCGAAACATGCGGATATCGGGAACACGGCCTCCCGGCCTTCACGAACAGGCGGTGTCCGGTCCAAGCGCTCGCACGAGCTCGCTGCCTGCCGCGGGTGCGAAGCGCCGGCTGCCGCCGTGGCGCCGGTCTGCCTTCTCCGGCAGGGCGTGCGACTTGCTGATCCGCTCGGCCGCTTCCGTCAGGCGGGCGAGCGCCGTGTCGAAGGCGGCCAGTTCGGCCGGCGAGAGCGCCTTCAGCACCAGGTTGTTGAAGCGCACGGATTCGGGAAAGAGCTCGCTGTGCAGCTTGCGTCCCCGCTCCGTCAGGTCCAGCAGCGCGCGGCGCCGGTCTCCCTGGACCGGGACCCGCACGACCAGCTTCTTGTGCACCAGGTCCGCGACGTGGCGCGACACGCGGGCGCGCTCCAGGTGGGCGTGCTCCGCAAGCGCGGAGGGCGACGTCGCTCCATGCTCCGACAGGATGCACACCAGCCGCCATTCGCGCCGCGTGACGCCGTAGCGGCCCTCGCACAGCAGCGTGACCATGCTGCCGCTGCTGGCCAGCAGCCGGCTCAGGCGGAAGTTCAGCAGGTCTTCGACGCTGGCGGGCTGGCTGATCGACATCGCGCTGGAGGGTAGTTGTATAGAAGAATTACCGGGCCGGGTCCTACACTGATTGTCAACCAATCACCTTGATCGATGACATGACAAGCACGCAGCTGGAACCGGGCGCGAAGATCGCGGACTCGGATGTGTTCGACCTCGCCATGTCCTGGCGCGGCTACCGCATCAACAAGATGTGCAACGCCCTGTCGCAGCCGCACGAGCGCGACGCGTACAAGACGGACGAAGAGGCCTTCATGGCCCGCTTCGGCCTGACCGAGGCGGAGAAGAACCTGGTGCGCGCCCGCGACTTCCAGGGCCTGCTGCAGGCCGGCGGCAACATCTACTTCCTGCTCAAGCTGGGCGTCGTCACCGGCAACGGCCTCTACAAGATGGGCGCGACCATGCGTGGCGAGAGCTACGAGCAGTTCCTCGCGACCCGCAACGACAGCGGAGCCGTGTAATGGGAAAGATCGTCGCCGGCATCGGCACTTCGCACGTCCCCTCCATCGGCGGCGCCTACGACCGCAAGAAAACGCAGACGCCGGCCTGGAAGCCGCTGTTCGACGCCTATGTCCCGGTGCGGGAGTGGCTCGCAGCGATCAGGCCCGACGTCGCCATCATGGTCTACAACGACCACGGCGCCGACTTCTTCTTCGACAAGTACCCGACCTTCGCCGTCGGCTGCGCGGACAGCTACGGCATCGCCGACGAGGGTTTCGGCACCCGGCCGCTGCCGGCGATCCCGGGCGACCTGGCTTTCTCGCAGCACCTGTGCCGCTCGCTGGTGTACGACGAGTTCGACATCACCGTCTGCCAGGAGATGCGGGTGGAACACGGCTTCCTGGTGCCGATGCACCTGTGCTTCGATCCGGCCGAAAGCTGGCCCGTGGCATCGGTGCCGATCGCGGTCAACGTGCTCCAGCATCCGCTGCCGACCGCGCGCCGCTGCTACAGGCTGGGACAGGCGATCCGCCGCGCGGTCGAATCGTACGAGCGCGACATCAAGGTCGCGATCATCGGCACCGGCGGCATGTCGCACCAGCTGACCGGGAGCAACTTCGGCCAGATGCAGCGTGACAACGACCTGGACTTCCTGGACCGCATCGAGAACGACCCGGAGAGCCTGACCGGCCTCACGCACCAGGCGATGATGGAAAAGTTCGGCGTCGAGGGCATCGAGCTGATCATGTGGCTGGTGATGCGCGGCGCACTGTCGGACGGCGCGAAGAAGGTGCACAGTAACTACTACGCGCCGATGACCACCGGCATGGGCCTGATCACGCTGGAGGAGCAGTCCTGATGCGCACGCAAGTTGGGATCGTCGGCGCGGGGCCGGCGGGATTGATGCTGTCGCACATGCTGCATCTCGAGGGCATCGACTCGGTGATCATCGAGCGTGCCGGCAAGGAGCACGTGCAGGCCAGGCTGCGCGCCGGCGTGCTGGAGCAGGGCACCTTCGAGATGATGAAGGAGCTGGGGCTCGGCGAGCGGCTGGCGCAACGGGGGCTGGAGCAGCATGCGCTGGACTTCCGCTTCGGCGGCGAGTCGCACCGGCTGGATTTCCACCAGGCCAGCGGCGGCCGCAGTGCCTGGGTCTATCCGCAGCACGATGTCGTGACCGACCTGATGAATGCGCGCACCAGGGCCGGCGGCCGGATGTTCTTCGAGGCGCCCGTGACGCGGCTCGAGGGCGTGCGCGACGGCAGGCCGGTGATCCATTTCGAGCACGAGGGCAAGGCGCAGCGGCTGGAATGCGACTTCATCGCCGGTTGCGACGGCTTTCGCGGCGTCTGCCGCGACGCGATCCCGGCCGACGTGATCAAGGTGTACGACCGTGTCTATCCCTTCGGCTGGCTCGGCATGCTGGCCGATGCGCCGGCGCCGACCAGCGAGATCACCTGGGGCTGCCACGAAGACGGGTTCGCGATGCTCAGCATCCGCTCTCCGACGGTGACGCGCCTGTACCTGCAGTGCGAGCCCGACGAGAACCCCGACAACTGGTCCGACGACCGGATCTGGAGCGAACTGCACAAGCGGCTCGACGTGCCGGGCATGCCGCCGGTCAACGAGGGCCGCATCACCCAGAAGGCGGTGACCGCGATGCGCAGCTTCCTGGCCGAGCCGATGCAGTACGGCCAGCTGTTCCTGGCCGGCGACGCGGCGCACATCGTCCCGCCCACCGGCGCCAAGGGCCTGAATTCGGCGATGGCCGACGTCAAGGTGCTGGGGCTGGCTTTCGTGGAGCACTACAAGCGCGGCTCCGGCACCTGGCTTGCAAGATACTCGGACACCTGCCTGAAGCGGATGTGGCTGGTGCAGCGCTTCTCCGCGGGCCTGTGCACGATGGTCCACCAGTTCCCGGGCAACAGCGACTTCGTGCGGCGGCTGCAGCGCGCGGATCTCGAGTACATGACGGGGACCGTCCCCGGCCGCCTGCAGTTCGCCGAAAACTTCACCGGCCTCCCGATCGGGGCCTGAACCAGGATGGATCCAATGCAAGATTCCCAGCGTTTTCGTATTCGCCGCGGCCTGCTGTCCGGCGCCGGCCTGGCCCTGGCCGGCGCGAGCGGCCTCTCGCCCCTGGCAGCGCACGCGCAGCCGGACGCATGGCCGGCCAAGCCGATCCGGGTGGTCGTGAATTTCCCGGCGGGCAGCTCGCCCGACGTGCTCGCACGCGCCGTCTCGCTGCCGCTGCAGCAGGCGCTGGGCCAGCCCGTGGTCGTGGACAACCGCGCCGGCGCCAGCGGCATGATCGGCGCCGACCTGGTCGCGAAGGCGCCGCCGGACGGCTACACCATCCTGATGACGGCGGGCAGCACCATCACCACGAACCCGTTCATCTACCCGAAGATCCCCTACGACACGGCGAAGGACCTGGTCCCCGTGGCCGCCGCGGCGCGCCTGGCGCTGTTCCTGGTGGTCCGGCCCGAGTTGCCGGTCAAGAGCGTCAAGGAGTTCCTGGCCTACCTCAAGGCCAACCCCGGCAAGCTGACATACGGCTCCGCGGGCAATGCCACGGGCCTGCACCTGGCCGGCGAGATGCTCAAGACGCAAGGCGGCGTGTTCGCGGTGCATGTTCCGTACAAGGGCGCGTCGCCGGCGCTGCAGGACCTGCTGGCCGGCCAGATCGACTTCTACTTCGACCCTGGCATCGCGCTGCAGCAGGTGCGCGCCGGCAAGCTGCGGATGCTGGGCGTCGCGGTGAAGCAGCGGTCCTCCGCCTTCCCCGACGTGCCGACACTCGACGAAGCGGGCCTCAAGGGCTTCGATGCCGGCACCACGCACGGCTTCTACGCACCCGCCGGCACGCCGCCAGCCGTCGTCGAGCGGCTGAACCGCGAGATCAACAAGGCGCTGGCGCTGCCCGCCGTGCGCACGCAGATCGCGACCATCGGCGCCGAGCCGACGCCGCTGACGCCGGCGCAGTTCGCGGCGGTGATGGCGGACGACAGCCGCCGTTATGGCGCCGTCATCAAGGAGCGCAACATCAAGGCGGATTGAGCTTTCCGGTTAAGCCGCCTGCTTAATCCATTGCAGGGATGCCCCTTAATCCGGGGTAGCCATAGCCTCAAGCTGTAACCGATGGTTCATCTATCATCGCGCGCTTGCTGGCCCTTTCACTGTGCCGGAGTCCGTACCGGAAAGGGTCACTGCCATGCGTTCAAGCCTGTCCATCGCCTCGAGCGAACGAAAGTTCCAGGCGCTCGCCGATTCGTCGCCCTTCGGGATCTTTCACACCGATGCGAAGGGCGCGGTGGTCTACAGCAACAGCACCTGGCAGGAGATCTCGGGACTGAGCGCGCAGGCCACGCTGGGCTTCGGCTGGAGCCAGGCGATCCATCCGGATGACCGGGAGGCGGTGTTCGCCGAATGGGAGCGAGCCACCGCCGCCGGCGTCGACGTCGACCGGACCTGCCGCACCCTGCACGCCGACGGATCGGTGCGCCACATCCACGTCAAGGCACGCGCCTTGAGCGCGCAAGCGGCCGGCGAAGCCGGCTATGTCGGCGTGACGCTGGACATCACGGAGCAGGTCGCAGCCCAAGAGAAGCTGCGGGCCAGCAACGTGCTGCTCAAGGCCATGCTGGCCAACCTGCCCTGCGGCATCAGCGTGTTCGGCCGCGACTTCGAACTGCTGATCGACAACCAGAAGTTCCGCCAGCTGATGGACCTGCCGGAGCACCTGTTCGAGGGACAGGCGGATTTCCGCAGCTTGAACATGTTCGACGCGCCGCGCCAGGAGCCGCAGGTGGCGCCCGAGGTCCGGGTGGCGCGCAAGGTCGGGCGCGCCCTCGATCCCGCCGCAAGCATGATCGAGGAGATCCGGCACGACGGGCGCGTGCTCGAGATCCGGCGCGCCCCCATGCCCGGGGGCGGCTTCGTCACCACCTACACCGACATCACCGTCCACAAGCGCGTCCTGCACTCGCTCCAGGTCGCCAAGGACGCGGCCGAACAGGCGGCCCTGGCCAAATCGACCTTCCTGGCCACCATGAGCCACGAGATCCGCACCCCGATGAACGGCGTGATCGGCATGACCAGTCTGCTGCTGGAGACGCCGCTGACGGACGAACAGCGCGAGTTCACCGAGGTGATCCGCCAGAGCGGCGAGGGCCTGCTGGTGGTGATCAACGACATCCTGGACTACTCCAAGATCGAGTCGGGCAACA
>JAQGNJ010000302.1 GCA_028291885.1 Ramlibacter sp.
GAAGGCCTGGCGCACGCCGCCGATTCCTTCAATGCCGCGACCCTGCCGCGGATCAACCGCGTGACCGAGGACGCCTCGCGCGCGGCGCGCCAACTCAGTCGCACCGTCAACGGGATCAACGACAACCCACAGTCGCTGATCTTCGGCTCCGGCGCCGCCCAGCCCGGGCCCGGCGAGCCGGGCTTCACACCGCCAGGAGCCAGCCGATGAGAACCGCAAGCACACTCGAGCGACGCACCCGCGCGGCGGGCCTCTGGCCGTCTCTCGTCCTGGTGGCAACGATGCTGGGCGGCTGCGCCGGTTTCGTCGACAAGCCGGTGCGGCCGACGCTGTACGACTTCGGACCGGGACAGGCGACGCCGGTCCCGCAGCAGAACACGCGGGCGCCGCTGGTGCTGGGCGACATCGATGCCGCCGGCGCGCTGGAGGGATCGGCCGTCCTCTACCGCCTCGGCTACGTCGACGACCGCCAGCTGCGTCCCTACTCGCAGGCCCGCTGGAGCGCGCCGCCGCCGCAACTGGTGCGGCAGCGGCTGCGCGAGCAGATCGGCCGCGACCGCGTCGTGCTCAACCCCGGCGAGGGCGCGGCGCTGGCCCGCAGCGCCGGCATGCTGCCGCGCGCCTTGCGCATCGAGCTGGAGGAGTTCTCCCACCTGTTCCAGGGCCCGGCCGAAAGCGTCGGCCTGCTGCGGCTGCGCGCCACCCTGCTGGAAAACACCGCCGGCGGCGAAAGGCTGCTGGCGCAGCGCAGCTTCGTCGTCCAGCGGCCGGCGGCTACGGCCGACGCGGCGGGCGGCGTGCGCGCGCTGGCCGCCGCGGTCGATGCCGCGGCCGACGAACTGGTGCAGTGGCTGGCGCAGGTGCCGTGAAAAACATCGAGGAGCAGCTGGCCGCCGCCGGATTGGAAAACCTCGGGCCGGTGGAGCACCTGTCGCACTGGCCGCGCCTGCTGCAGGAATCGCCGCTGATGCAGGACTTCACGCCGCCCGAGGCGGACATCCTCGGCTCGGTCATGCTGCGGGTCAGGGCCCAGCCGGGCCAGGTGCTGATCGCCGAAGACGACGCGAGCGATTTCATGATGCTGCTGCTCTCGGGCACCGTCGACGTCGTCAAGCGCAAGGTCGGTGCGGAGGTCGACGCGGAGGAACCCGGCACGACGACCCGGCTCGCCGTGCTCAGGGAAGGCGCCTCGCTGGGCGAAATGTCGATGCTCGATGGCGAGCCGCGCTATGCCAGCGCGCTCGCCCTGACCGAAGTCGAAGCCGCCGTCCTCGCCCGCTCCGGCGTCGCCCGCCTCATCGTTTCCCATCCGGCGCTGGGCGCCAAGCTGCTGGTCAAGATCACCCAGCTGCTGGCCCAGCGCCTGCGCAACACCAGCAACCAGGTCATCCGGCTGTTGAAGGAGAAATAAAGGCGGCGACAGGTCCTTGAAGGCATTCAGGACCTGTTGCGCTTTCTCAGCGCCCCAGGATCGGGAACAGCTTGTGCAAACCGTCGGCCATCACTTCGACGGCGAGCGCCGCGAGGATCAGGCCCATCAGGCGGGTCATCACGTTGATGCCGGTCTTGCCCAGCACCCGTTCGATGGGATGCGCCAGGGCAAAGCACAGAGCGGTGGCGAGGCCGATGACGACGCCATAGCCGACCAGCGTGGCCAGGTCGAAGAAAGTGCGCGCCTTCTCCGCGTAGATCACCACCGTGGAGATCGTGGCCGGTCCGGTCAGCAGGGGGATCGTGAGCGGCACGACGGCGATGCTTGCGCCCATCGCGGCTTTATCGGCCCCATCCTGCAGGTCGTCGCCGGTGGTCTTGGCTTCGGCCGGCCGGGCGTTGAGCATGTTCATCGAACTGATCATCAGCAGCATGCCGCCGCCGACCTGGAAGCTCGCCAGCGAGATGCTGAAGAATTCGAGGATGCGCGTGCCGAGCAGCGCGCTCGTGGCGATCACCAGGAATGCGGCGAAGGAGGCGGTCCACACGGTGCTGCGCCGCTGCTTGCGTGTGAAGCCCTCGGTGTAGTGGATGAAGAAGGGCACGATCGCCAGCGGATTGACGATGGCCAGCAGGGTGACCAGGGGCTTGAAGTCCATTGCTAGCCGGCGCAGGCGCGTTGGATCGACATCAGCGGCCGCCGGAGACATCGAGCAGCGACATCGTGGTGTAGCTCGCCGCGGGCGAGAGCAGCCAGACGATGGACTGCGCGACTTCCTGGGCCGAGCCGCCGCGCTGCATCGGCACCAGGTGCGCGAGTTGCGCCACGCGGTCCGGCAGGCCGCCCGACGCATGGATCCCGGTCTCGATCAGCCCGGGACGCACGGCGTTCACGCGGATGCCCTCGCCCGCCACTTCCTTGGCCAGGCCGATGGTGAAGGAATCGATCGCACCCTTTGCCGCCGCGTAATCGACGTACTGGCCCGGCGCCCCGAGCCGCGACGCGGCGCTGGAAACGTTGACGATGGCGCCGCCCGAACCGCCGTGCCTTGTGCTCATGCGGCGGATCGCTTCCCGCGCGCAGACGATGGAGCCGATCACGTTGACGTCGAACATGCGCTTGAGGCGGGCGACGCTCATGTCCTCGACCCGCGCGGTCACGTCGACGACGCCGGCGTTGTTGACCAGCCCGGCCAGGCGCCCGAATTCCGCGTCGATCTTGCCGAACATCGCGACCACCTGGTTCTCGTCGGCGACGTCGGCCTTCACCGCCATCGCCTTGCCGCCGCAGGCGCGGATCTGCGCGACCACGTCGTCCGCGGCGCGCGAATTGGCGGTGTAATTGACGGCGACGGCCCAGCCGGATCGGGCGGCGAGCAAGGCGGTTGCGGCTCCGATGCCGCGGCTGGCGCCTGTGACGAGAAGAACCTGTTCCAAGACCTGTCTCCTGCAGAAAGTCGGCGGGTAAGCTACAAACCGCCATTACAGCGCAGTTCCCGCCGGGGTCAAAAACGCAGGACAAGGAGACAGATGGGCCGCAGCATCGATTACTACTTCACGCCGCAAAGTCCGTGGACTTACCTCGGGCACGAGCGGTTCATGCGCCTCGCCCGCGCCGCGGGCGCCTCCGTGAACCTGCTGCCGGCGGACTACGGCAAGGTGTTCCCGGTCTCGGGCGGCTTGCCGCTCGGCCAGAGAGCGCCGCAACGGCAAGCCTACCGGCTGGTGGACCTGGCCCGCTGGTCCGCCCACCTGAACATGCCCTTGAACCTGAAGCCGAAATTCTTCCCCGTGGCGGGCGACGATGCGGCGCGGCTGATCATTGCCGTGAACCGCGGGGACGGTGTGGACGTGGCGATGCAATTGTGCGGCGCCGTTTTTGCGGCGGTCTGGGCGCAGGAGCGCAACATCGCCGACGCCGCCGTGCTGCTGCAGCTTCTCGCGGAAACCGGCTTGCCGGCGCAGCGGCTGGAGCAGTCCAGGAGCGGCGAGGTCCAGCGGCAGTACGAGGCCAGCACCGACAAGGCGATCGCGTCCGGCGTGTTCGGCGCCCCCAGCTATGTCGTCGACGGCGAGATCTTCTGGGGCCAGGACCGGCTCGATTTCGTCGAACGCGCGCTGCAGTCATAAACTTCATCTACCAACAGGAGAAAAGAATGGGCAATTTCATCGACCTCAAGGCCGCCGACGGCTTCAGCTTCCCCGCCTATGTGGCCCGGCCCGAGGGCCAGCCGCGCGGCGGCGTCGTCGTGCTGCAGGAGATCTTCGGCGTCAATTCGCACATCCGCTCGGTCGCCGACGGCTACGCGGAGCAGGGCTATCTCGCCGTCGCGCCCGCCACGTTCCACCGCGTGCAGGCCGGCGTCGAGCTCGGCTACACGGCGGACGACATGGCCAAGGGCGTCGAGCTCAAGGCCAAGGTGGAAGCGCTGCCGGCGCCCGGCGTGCTGCAGGACATCGAGGCGGCGATCAAGCATGCGTCGCAGGCCGGCAAGGTCGGCATCGTCGGTTATTGCTGGGGCGGCTTGCTGGCCTGGCGCGCCGCCTGCCTGCTGGACGGCCTGTCCGCGGCGGTCCCGTATTACGGCGGCGGCATGACCGTCCCTCCCGAAATCTCGCGCAAGCCCCGGGTGCCGGTGATGGCGCACTTTGGCGACAAGGACAAGCACATCACCATCGACACGGTGCAGGCGTTCGAGAAAGCGCACCCCGAGGTCGAGGTGCACATCTACGCGGCCGACCACGGCTTCAACTGCGACCAGCGCGGTTCCTGGAATGCGGGCGCCGCAGCGACGGCACGCGAGCGCACGCTGGACCACTTCCGCCGCCACCTGGGCTGAGTCGCATGCCCGCCCGCCTGTGCCGCAGCCTCCGCCAGACCGGACCGCGGTCCAGGCGAGTGCTGGCAGCCCTTGCACTCGCGGCCCTGGCCAGGGTCGCGTGGGCGGCCGACTACAGCGGTCCGCTGTTCGACGCCCACCTGCACTACAACGAAGAAGCCTTCAACGGCCAGACCGGGCCCTATCCGCTCGCGGATGTCCTGTCGCGGATGCAGCGCAACGGCGTGCGCGCGATCCTCGCCAATTCGCGGCCCAACGAGGGAACCAGGCAGCTGGCCTCGTCGCCGCTGACGCGGCAGGCCGGCGTCACCGTCGTGCCCTTCGTGCGGCTGTATCGCAATCGCGCCGACTACGACAACTGGTACCGCGACGAGTCGATCTACGCCATGGTGCAGACCGAGCTGGCGCGGGGCACGGCCTCGGGCCCCTTCCTCGGGCTGGGCGAGTTCCACCTGTACGACAGCGGCAACGCGAACGGTGCGGTGGCCAGGAAGCTGATGGCGCTGGCCGAGGAAAAGAACCTCGCGGTGCTGGCCCACGTCGACGACGCGGCGATCGACCTGCTGATGGCCGCCACGCCGTCCAGGGGACAGAAGCTGCGCCTGATCTGGGCCCATACAGGCGGCGGGGCTTCGACCGCGCGGGTCGACCAGCTGTTCGCCCGCTATCCCTTGCTGATGGGTGAGCTCTCCTACCGGCCGGGGCTGACCTGCGAAGGCGGCAAGCTGTGTCCGCAGTGGCGCGAGCTGCTGCTCAAGTACCAGGGCCGTTTCATGATCGGGTCGGACACCTGGGTCAACCAGCGCTGGGCCGACTACGACGGCCTGATGAAAGGCTATCGCGTCTGGCTGGGCGACCTGCCGCCGGATGCGGCGCGCCGCATCGCCTGGGACAACGGCGCGCGCCTGTTCGGCGTCGGCGAGAAATGATCCGGCTCCACCACTACCCCAGCACGGCGGCGATGGTGCCGCACATCCTGCTGGAGGAAATCGGCGTCCCGTACGAGCGTGTGCCGGTGGACCGCGCGGCCGGCGAGCACAAGCGCCCGGACTACCTGAAGCTCAACCCGAACGGACTCATCCCGGTGCTGGTGGACGGCCAGCAGGTGGTCTACGAAACGGCCGCCATCGTGCTGCACCTGTGCGACAAGCATCCGCAAGCGCGGCTGGCGCCGGAGACCGCGAGCGCGCAGCGCGCCCGGTTCTACCAGTGGCTGATGTGGCTGACGAACACCTTGCAGGCCAGCCTGATGCTGTACTTCTATCCCGAGCGCTGGATGAACGACGGCAATGCGGCCGGAGCGGCGCAACTCAAGGAGCGCGCACAAGCCAGGATCGGTGTCCTGCTGGACATGCTCGATGCCGAACTGGCGCGCCATGGCGAGGCCTGGTTCGGCGGCGCCAGCTACAGCGCGCTCGATCCCTATGTCTTCACGCTGTGTCGCTGGACCCGCAACTTCGGGACCCGCCCGGCACGCGATCGGCCGCTCCTGGGGCCCTACCTGCAGCGGGTGCTGGCCCGCCCCGCGGTGCAGCGCGTGCTGGCCGCCGAGAAGCTCAGCGCGCCCTTCGTCTGAGCGTCAGGCCGTCCCGGAGCGGGGCGGCTGGCCGGCATCCTGCCGGTAGGCCTCTTCGATCTGCTCGACCAGCGACTCCGGCCGCGTCGCTTCTTCCAGCGCGCGGACCTGCGGATCGTCGCGCTCGTGCGCGCCCACCTTGATCGCGATGCGCTCGAGCATCTGCAGCATCTTGGTGTTCTCCTGCTCGGACAGCAGGTTGATCTGCAGATCCAGCTGGTTGCGGCGCTCGCTCATGCGCATGTCGTAGTTCTGGCTGATCAGGATGAACGTCGACAGGAAGATCGCCTCCAGCGACACGACCAGGGTCAGGAACGTGAACGGGTAAGGGTCGAAGTGCCGCAGGGAGGGCAGCAGGTTGAAGCCGATCCAGCCGGCGAAGGCGATCACGTGCAGGATGACGAAGGTCATGCTGCCGCAGAAGCGGGCGATCACCGAGGCGACGCGGTCGGCCAGGGTCCGCTTGGCCATCGACGCTTCTTCCAGCCGGCGCATGGCGTGGACGTTCTGCCGCGTCACGTCGTCGACGGTCTGGGGCTGGCGGTACGGGGTGTCGGCGGCCGTTTCGCTCATTCGGGTTCCTTGTCAAGCGCGTCTTGCAGCGCGACGGCATTATGGGCGGCGGCGCTCCCTGCCGTGTTGTCGAACATGCACCAGACTTCCCGGCCTTCGCGCAGGGCGATGGCGATCCGCGAGGCCAGCGCCCGAAGCAGAGTGGGCTCGTACGAAGAGTAGTAGATGCGCGGCGAGCCGTGCAGCCGCAGATAGATGCGCCCGGTGAATCCGCCCGGCCAGCGGCCCGCCTCGTGGCGCACCGGGTCGGCCAGCACCCGGGCGACGCGCCGCTGCGCGAGCCAGTCGTCGACCTGGGCCGTGAACCAGCTCGCATGCCGGGGCTCCAGCGCCACCGGGCCGGCGTGGCGCTCGCGCAGGGCATCGAAGAAATCCTGCGCCTTCGGCTGCTCGAACCCCAGGCTCGGCGGCAGCTGCACGAGCAGGCATCCGAGCCGCTCGCCCAGGCCCGTTGCCTGCGCGAGGAACTCGTCGAGCAGTTGTTCGGTCCCCGCGAGTTTCTGGGTGTGGGTGATGGTCTTGGGCAGCTTGACGCTGAAGCGGAATCCGGCCGGCACGGACGCGGCCCAGCGCTCGTAAGTGGCGCGGCTGTGCGGCCGGTGGAACGACGAATTGATCTCCGCCGCATTGAGCCGGCCGGCATAGCGCTGCAGGTGGCTGCCTTCGGCCGGGAAAGCCGGCTGCACGTCCCGTGGCAGGCTCCAGCCGGCCGTGCCGGTGTAGCTCAGTCCTTGCGCCATTGCTCGTCCAGGAAGGCGAGCAGCGCCTTGAGCGCCGCGCTGTTGTGCCGGCGCTGGGTGTAGGCGGCGTACAGCCACACGTTGCGCGGCGAGAAGTCCTGCAGCGCGCCTTGCAGCGCGCCGCTTTCCAGATGCTCCTGGACGATGCTGCGGGGAGCCCAGAGCATGCCCAGACCGCGCAGCGCCAGCGAAACCAGCGGCATCGGGTCCGTGGTGTTGACCCGGCTGCGGACCGGCACGGGGTAGGGCTGGCCGTCGATCTCGAACTGCCATTCGTGGGCGGTGTCGCGCACGGAAAAAGTCAGCGCCTCGTGCTCGGCGAGATCGTCGGGATGCTCCGGCAGCCCGCGCTGCTCCCAGTACGCAGGCGCCGCGCAGACGACGAAGGGCAGCTGCTGCAGCTTGCGCACGATCAGGTTGCCGTCGGGGATCGGCCCGACGCGCAACGCGAGGTCGATGCCCTCGAGCACCATGTCCAGCACATGGTTGCTCAGGTCGACGCTCACGGTGACGTCGGGGTACTTCGCCATGAACTTTGCGAGCAGCTCCGGCAACTGGTAGTGGCCCAGGCCCTGCGGCGCGGTCAGCCGCAGGCGGCCGCTCGGCAGCCGCGACCGCTGCTGCAGCTCCAGCCGCGTCAGCTCGATCATCTCCACCAGCGGGGCGCTGCGCTCGAGCAGCAGCGAGCCGGCGTCGGTGAGGCTGACGGTGCGGGTGGAGCGATTGAGCAAGCGCACACCGAGGCGCGTTTCCAGTTGCGCAACGTGCTTGCTGACGTTGGCCTTGGAGACGTCGAGGCTGCGCGCGGCCATCGAGAAGCTGCCGCGATTGGCGACCTCGCGGAAGGTCCGGATCAGCTCCAGCGTGTCCATTGCTTCAGCGGCCGGCGCGCGCCAGATAGCGCTTGCGCCAGAACACCAGCAGCACGACCAGCGCGACGCCGAGCATCATCAGCAGCGTGACCCACATCGCGTGCCGCGAGTGGATCAGCGGCAGGAACTCGAAATTCATCCCGAAGAAGCCCGTGATCAGGTTCAGCGGCAGGAAGACGGCGGTCAGCGCCGTGAGCAGGCGCATGATCTCGTTCGTGCGGTGGCTCTGCGCCGAAAAGTGGATCTGCACCGCGCTTTCCGCGCCCTGCTCCATCCGCCGCAGGTGGTGCACCACCCGCTGGACGTGTTCGATCACGTCGCGGGCCCGGGCGAGCAGGCCATCGCGTTCGGACTGCGGCAATGCGGACGGCGGCTGCTCGCGCGCCGTGTCCAGCCATTCCTGCATCGCATCGTTCTGCTCTTCGCACAGGTCTTCCAGTTTGTGCAGTTCCGATCGCGCGACCAGCAGCGAATTCCAGTTGGCCTGCTTGGAGGCGGGACGCAGCAGTTCGCGCTGCCACGTGTCCATTTCCGCGCTCAGCTGCTTGCGCAACTCCAGGTAGCTGTCCACCATGACGTTGATCATGCGCAGCATCAGGTCCGAGGGGCTGGAGGGCAGGCGGTTGCGCCCGCTGCCGGCGACGCCGTCGCTTTGCACCGCATCGGACAGGAAGCGTTCGATGAACGAGCGGGCGGTGTAGCAGCCGCCCGGGTGGACCGTGATCAGCAGCCGGTCGAACACGGCGAAGCCCACCGCGCGTGTGCGGATGCGCTGGAACGACGGCAAGGCGCTGGCCCGATCGACTTCGATACCTTCGCCAAGCAGCTCGGCATCGACTTCCTCGGTCGTGGCCAGGCGCCTGAACACCACGATGTCGTAGATCGAGGTGTAGTCGTAATAGGACGGATGGGCCCGGTTCTGCAGGTCCTTCAGGTGCAGGTCCAGCAGCGCCGAGCCGCCCAGTTTGTGCGCGGCCTGCTGCAGCTGCGGCAGGTTCGCCGGCAAGACCTCGCGCTCCAGGTAGATCCAGATGAAGCCATCGGCCGGCGCTCGCGCCGGGATGGTTTCCAGGAACCGGAGCGTGCCTGCCGCGAACTCGACGATGTGCATCGGGGCCGGCCGCTCAGGACCTGAGCTGGCGCGCCGCGTCGAGCGCGAAGTAGGTGAGAACGCCGTCGGCGCCGGCGCGCTTGAACGCCAGCAGGCTCTCCATCATGACCGCGTCGTGGTCGAGCCAGCCGTTCTGCGCGGCGGCCTTGAGCATCGCGTATTCGCCGCTCACCTGGTAGGCGAAAGTCGGCACGCGGAATTCGTCCTTTACCCGGCGCACGATGTCCAGATAGGGCATGCCGGGCTTGACCATCACCATGTCCGCGCCTTCGGCGATGTCCATCGCGACTTCGCGCAAGGCCTCGTCGCTGTTGCCCGGATCCATCTGGTAGACCTTCTTGTTGCTCTTGCCCAGGTTGGACGCGGAGCCGACGGCATCGCGAAACGGACCGTAGAACGCGCTGGCGTACTTGGCGCTGTAAGCCATGATCCGCGTGTGGATGAGGCCGTTCGATTCCAGTGCCGTGCGGACCGCGCCGATCCGGCCGTCCATCATGTCCGAAGGAGCGACGATGTCGACGCCGGCCTCGGCCTGCGTCAGCGCCTGCCGCACCAGGGCCTCGACTGTTTCATCGTTGAGGATGTAGCCCGTCTCGTCGAGCAGGCCGTCCTGGCCATGGCTGGTGAAGGGATCGAGCGCGACGTCGGTCATCACGCCGAGTTGCGGAAAGTGCTTCTTTAGTTCGCGCACGACACGCGGCACCAGGCCCTGCGCATTCCACGCTTCCTTGCCGTCGGGCGTTTTCAGCGACGGGTCGATCACCGGGAACAGCGCCAGCACCGGGATCCCTAGGCCGACGCACTGCTCGGCGACGCCCAGCAGCAGGTCCAGGCTGAGGCGCTCGACGCCCGGCATCGAAGCAACGGCTTCGCGCCGCTTGTCTCCTTCATGAACGAACACCGGATAGATCAGGTCGTGCGGCGTCAGCAGGTTTTCGCGCACCAGGTTGCGGGTGAAATCGTCGCGGCGCAGGCGGCGCGGACGGCCCTGGGGATAGGGGGCGTGGAGACTCATGGCGAAAATTGTGCCCGAACACCAACACTCCCGCCCGGCTCATTTCGCGCAGTCTGTCCTGTGCCGCACTGCTTTCCACCGCGAAATGCGGACCTTCGCCACACCCGCGGCCTTGAAACTGTTCCCCTGCTTTGTTAAATTAGCCGTGGGCGGTTTGCCGCTCCCCGCTTTTCCTCCCTGAGCGGGCGCCTTAATGTGTGACAGCAAAAAGGCTTCCCACCCCGGCCCATCGGCCGGGGTTTTTTTTGCGCGGCCGACACGAAGGGCTTGTGCGCAGGCATTCGCGCCGGACTTTTCGCACAGCCCATCAGGCCAGCCCATACACTTGCGGCCATGCTTTGGGTCAAAGCCTTTCACATCGTGTTCGTGGCGAGCTGGTTCGCCGGCCTGTTCTACCTGCCGCGTATTTTCGTGAACCTCGCGATGGTCGATCCACAGTCGATCGCCGAGCGCGAGCGCCTGCTGCTGATGGCGCGCAAGCTGCTTCGCTTCAGCACCATGATCGCTGCCGTGGCGCTGCTGCTCGGACTGTGGCTGTGGCTGGGATACGGCATCGGCCGCGGCGCCGGCTGGATGCACGCCAAGCTCGCGGTCGTGGTGCTCGCTATCGGCTACCACCACGCATGCGCCGTCCTGCTGCGGCGCTTGGGCGCCGGCGGCAACCGGCGCAGCCACCGCTGGTACCGCTGGTTCAACGAGGTGCCCGTCCTGCTGCTCACCGCGGCCGTGCTGCTGGTCGTGCTCAAACCGTTCTGAGGTCCGGATTGACGATCCACAAGACCTCGGCCTGGCCGCTTGCGCAGGCGTATGCGATGCTGATCGTCTACGCCAGCCTGTACCCGTTCACCGGCTGGCGCGACCAGGGCATCGCGCCCTGGGCTTTTCTCGCCAGCCCCTGGCCCAAGTACTGGACCGGTTTCGACGTCGCCGCCAATCTTGCGGGTTACGCGCCCTTTGGTTTTCTGCTGGCCTTGAGCTTTTTGCGACGCGGCGGAAGAACGGTCATGCCCAGCAACCGGTCCGCCATCGCGGTCGCCACGGCGGTCGGCGCCGTTCTGTCGCTGTGCATGGAAGCGCTGCAGAGTTACCTGCCGTACCGCGTTCCGTCCAACGTCGATTTCGGGCTCAATGCGCTCGGCACCCTGATCGGAGCCGTGATGGCGGGCGCGCTGGAACTCGCCGGCGCGATCGATCGCTGGAGCCGCTTTCGCTTGCGATGGTTCGTGGACGAAGCCCGCGGCGCGCTGGTGCTGCTGGCGCTCTGGCCCTTCGCACTGCTGTTTCCGGCGTCCGTCCCTTTGGGCCTGGGCCAGGTGTTCGAGCGGCTGGAGACCGCCCTGGCGGAATGGCTGACCGATACGCCTTTCCTCGAATGGCTGCCGGTGCGCGAGATCGAGTTGCAGCCGCTGATGCCGGGCACCGAGATGTTGTGCGTGGCGGTCGGCGCACTCATCCCATGCCTGCTGGGCTACTCCATCATCCGCTCCGTCGGCCGGCGCGCTGTCTTCGCGATCGTGGCGATCGGTGTCGGCGCTCTGGTCACTGCGCTTTCCGCCGCGCTCAGTTGGGGGCCCGGCCATGCGTGGGCGTGGCTCAGCTATCCGGTGAGCCTGGGCCTCGAACTCGGCCTGGTGCTTGCGATGGCCCTGCTGCCGCTGCCGCGCCGCGGGAGCGCCGCCGTGCTGCTGCTCGCACTGGTGGTGCACCTGAGCATGCTCAATCAGGCGCCGGCCAGCGCTTATTTCTCGCAGACGCTGCAGACCTGGGAGCAGGGCCGCTTCATCCGCTTCAATGGCCTGGTGCAGTGGCTGGGCTGGTTGTGGCCTTATGCAGCGCTGGTCTATGTGTTGATCCGCGTCTCGCGCAGCGAGCGCCAATCCTAGAATCGGGCAATGAACCAGAGTCCGTCCTACTACAAGAACCACATCTTCTTCTGCCTGAACGAGCGCAAGAACGGCGAGGCGAGCTGCGCGCAGCACAACGCCCAGGGCGCGTTCGACCGCTGCAAGCAGCAGGTCAAGGCCGCCGGCCTCGCCGGTCCGGGCAGTGTGCGCGTGAACAAGGCGGGATGCCTTGACCGCTGCGCCGGCGGTCCCATCGCCGTGGTCTATCCCGAAGCAGTCTGGTACACGTACGTCGACGAACAGGACATCGACGAGATCGTCGAATCCCACCTGAAGAACGGCAAGATCGTGGAGCGCC
The DNA here is from genome assembly GCA_028291885.1 of Ramlibacter sp. Taxonomy (GTDB): domain Bacteria; phylum Pseudomonadota; class Gammaproteobacteria; order Burkholderiales; family Burkholderiaceae_C; genus Ramlibacter. The sequence continues at coordinate 12,361 of JAQGNJ010000302.1, forward strand.
TGCTCACGCCGCCGAACGTCGGCCGCTGAGACCGCTTCCGATGAATTCGAAAACAGAGCGTTTCCAGCTGCAGGGCCCCGCCGGCGCCATCGAGGTGCTGCGCGACGCGCCCGAGGGCCCGCCGCGCGGCTTCGCGGTGATCGCCCATCCGCATCCGCTGTTCGGCGGCACCATGGACAACAAGGTGGTGCAGACCCTGGCGCGCGCTTTCGTGCAGTCCGGATGGACCGCGCTGCGCTTCAACTTCCGCGGCGTCGGCGCCAGCGCCGGCCAACATGACCAGGGGCGTGGCGAGACCGACGACTTTCTCGCGCTGGTCGCCGACCAGGCGCCCGAAGGCGCCCTCGCGCTGGCCGGCTTTTCCTTCGGATCCTTCGTCGCCAGCCGCGCCCTGCAAAGCCTGTGGCCGGACCGCAGCATCGAGAAGGTGGTGCTGGTCGGCACCGCCGCGTCGCGCTTCGACGTCGCCACGCTGCCGCCCGAGTCGCACGACAGGACCCTGGTCATCCACGGCGAGCAGGACGACACCGTGCCCTTGCAGTCGGTGCTGGATTGGGCCCGGCCGCAGTCACTCCCCGTTACGGTCATCCCCGGGGGCGAGCATTTCTTTCACGGACAATTGCCGCTTCTGAAAAACCTGGTGGTTCGCCACCTTCGTAGCTAGACCCGATGAACAGACTCCTGCAGGCGCTCGCCGCGCCGATCCTGGCCTTGCTGTGTTTCGCAGCCTCGGCCCAGGCGCCCCAACCCCCCGAGATCGCCGCCCGCAGCTACATGCTGCTGGACGTGACCGCCAACCAGGTGCTCGCCGCGCGCGACGTCGACAGCCCGGTGGAGCCGGCGTCGCTGACCAAGCTGATGACGCAGTACCTGGTCTTCGACGCCCTGCGTGCCAGGAAGATCGACCTGAAGCAGCGCCTGCCGGTGAGCGTGCGGGCCTGGAAGGTCGGCGGCTCGACGATGTTCATCGACCCCAAGATGACCGTGCCGGTCGACGATCTGATCAAGGGAATGATCGTGCAGTCCGGCAACGACGCGACCGTCGCCCTGGCGGAAGGCGTGGGCGGCACCGTCGAGCACTTCGTCGAACTGATGAACCAGCAGGCGAAGGCGCTGGGCATGAAGAACACCGGCTACAGGAATCCGGAGGGCCTCACCGCGCCGGGCCACACGACGACCGCGCGCGACCTGGGCATCCTGGCGACACGGCTGATGCAGGATTTCCCCGAGTACCTGCACTATTACTCGATCAAGAGATACCGCTACGAAGGCACGCCGACGGCCAATGACACCAATCGCAACCTGCTGCTGTTTCGGGATCCGACGGTCGACGGGCTCAAGACCGGCCACACCGAGGCGGCGGGATACTGCCTGATCGCAACGGCCAAACGCGATTTCCCGAACCTGGCGAGCCCCGGCGCGCCGGCCGGAACGCCGGGCGCGGCCGGCAGCCGCCGCCTGCTGTCCATCGTTCTGGGCGCCACGAGCGAAAACGCCCGGGCCAACGAATCGCAAAAACTGCTGAACTGGGGCTACACCGCCTACGAGGCCGTCAAGCTGTTCGACGCCGGCCAGCCGGTGGTCGAGCCCATGGTCTGGAAGGGAAGCCAGAGGACGGTCAAGCTCGGCCGGCCCCAGGCCGTGATCGTGGCTGTGCCGGCGGGGACCGCGAGCCGCGTGAAAACCCAGGTTTCCCGCCCGGATCCCCTGGTCGCGCCGTTCACCAAGGGCCAGCAGGTCGGCACGCTGAAGGTCACCGCGGGCGACCAGCCCCTGGTCGACGTTCCCTTGCTGGCGCTGGAGGCCGTGGAGCAGGCCGGCGTTCTGGGCCGGGCCTGGGACGCGGTGCGGCTCTGGATCCGCTGAGCCAGGCAGCAAGCGGTCGCTGACCGCGCTGCGCCCCCCTGGCCATTGCGGGATCTGGCCGGCCGGGATATACTCGAGGGCTTTCCCGCTTTTGGGGCGGGAGGATGCATTCCCGTTCAGGCGGGGAAGCGCTTTGCCCTGACACGGCAAAAAGCCGCACCCGCGGCGCCAATCCACGATTTCCATCAAACGTTTAGGGACGTTTTCCAATGCCAACCATCAATCAACTGGTGCGTCAGGGGCGCGAGGTCGAAAAGACCAAGTCCAAGAGCCCCGCGATGCAGAACAGCCCCCAGCGCCGGGGCGTGTGCACCCGTGTGTACACCACGACGCCGAAGAAGCCGAACTCGGCCCTTCGTAAAGTCGCCAAGGTCCGCCTGACCAACGGCTTCGAAGTCATTTCCTACATCGGCGGCGAAGGCCACAACCTGCAGGAGCACTCGGTTGTGCTCGTGCGCGGCGGCCGCGTCAAGGACCTGCCCGGTGTGCGTTACCACATCGTGCGCGGTTCGCTGGACCTGCAAGGCGTGAAAGACCGCAAGCAGTCGCGCTCCAAGTACGGCGCCAAGCGCCCGAAGAAGGCCTAAAAAGCTTTCTGCCCGAACAGGCCCCAAGGCCTTTCGTTTTCAAGTTCAAAGGTGCTGGGCGGGCTGTGGCGGCCTGAACCAGCGTAGTGACCCGATTTTGGGTCGAGTAAGTGAGGGTCTGAATGGCTCTCGCGGCGTTCGAAAGAGCGCCAACTGAAGCAAAGAGGTGAAACCATGCCACGTCGACGCGAAGTCCCTAAACGTGAAATCCTGCCGGACCCCAAGTACGGCAATGTCGATCTCGCCAAGTTCATGAACGTCATCATGCAAGGCGGCAAGAAGGCGATCGCCGAGCGCATCATCTACGGCGCGCTCGAGCAGATCGAGAAGAAGAACCCGGGCAAGGACCCGGTGGAAGCCTTCACCATGGCCATCAACAACGTCAAGCCCATGGTCGAAGTGAAGTCCCGCCGCGTCGGCGGCGCCAACTACCAGGTGCCCGTCGAAGTGCGCCCGGTGCGGCGCCTGGCCCTGGCGATGCGCTGGCTCAAGGAGGCCGCCAAGAAGCGCGGCGAGAAGTCGATGGCTCTGCGGCTGGCCAACGAGCTGATGGAAGCCACGGAAGGCCGTGGCGGCGCCATGAAGAAGCGTGACGAAGTTCACCGCATGGCAGAAGCGAACAAGGCGTTCAGCCACTTCCGCTTCTAAGAAGAGCCCCCATATGGGAGTGCGGGCCCGCCACGAGCGGGCCTGTTCCCTTTTTAACGAAAGAACATCATGGCCCGCAAGACGCCCATCGAGCGCTATCGCAACATCGGTATTTCGGCTCACATCGACGCCGGCAAGACCACGACCACCGAGCGCATCCTTTTCTATACCGGCGTGAACCACAAGATCGGCGAAGTGCACGACGGCGCCGCCACCATGGACTGGATGGAGCAGGAGCAGGAGCGTGGCATCACGATCACCTCCGCTGCCACCACCTGTTTCTGGAAGGGCTTGGACCTGTCGTTCCCCGAGCACCGCATCAACATCATCGACACCCCCGGCCACGTGGACTTCACCATCGAGGTGGAGCGTTCCATGCGCGTGCTGGACGGCGCCTGCATGGTGTATTGCGCCGTGGGCGGCGTGCAGCCGCAGTCGG
>JAQGNJ010000320.1 GCA_028291885.1 Ramlibacter sp.
GGCACCGGCGGCATCGGCCACCTGCAGATGGAGCTGTACAAGGCGCTCTCGGGCACCTTCGTCACCCACATCCCGTACCGCGGCGCCGGCCCGGCGCTGAACGACACCGTCGCCGGCCAGGTGCCGATGATCTTCGACAACGTGCCCTCCGCCTTGCCCTTCATCAAGGAAAACAGGCTGGTGCCGATCGTCGTCGCCGCGCCGCAGCGGCTGGCTGCGCTGCCGAACGTGCCGACCTTCAAGGAAGTGGGCCTGGAGCCGGTGAACCGCATGGCGTACTACGGCATCTACGGGCCCAAGGGCCTGCCGCCCGAAGTGGTCGCCAAGATCCACGATGGCGTGATGAAGGCGCTGCAGGACCCCGCCGTGCGCAAGCGCATCGAGGACACCGGATCGATCGTGGTCGGCAACACGCCGCAGCAGTTCGGCGAGCAGATCAAGGCCGAACTGGCGGTCTACAAGAAGGTCGTCGAAAGCGCCAGGCTCAAGCTGGACTGAGCTCGCGCCGACGGATCGTCGGCGACCAGGCTCCCTTGTTTGCTATGGTCGGCGCATGAGCGATGCTTCCATCGACGCGTTCATCGACGCCATCTGGCTCGAGGAGGGGCTGTCGAAGAACACCTTGTCGGCGTACCGGCGCGACCTGAGCCTGTACGGCCGCTGGCTCGCGGGCCAGGGCAAGCCGATCGAGGCGACGGCGGAATCGGACCTGAACGCCTATTTCGCCGCCCGCCACAGCCAGACCCGCGCGACCTCCGCCAACCGGCGGCTGACGGTGTTCAAGCGCTACTTCCGCTGGGCGTTGCGCGAGCGCGTGATCACGGCCGATCCGACGCTCAAGCTGCAGTCGGCCAAGCAGCCGTTGCGCGTGCCCAAGACGCTGAGCGAGGCGCAGGTCGAGGCCTTGCTGGAGGCGCCCGACGTCGGGCAACCGCTGGGGCTGCGCGACCGCACGATGCTGGAGCTGATGTACGCCAGCGGCCTGCGTGTGAGCGAACTGGTGACGCTGCGCATGCACAACCTCAGCCTGGCCGACAACGTGGTGCGCGTGATGGGCAAGGGCAGCAAGGAGCGCTTGGTGCCGTTCGGGCAGGAGGCGCGCGACTGGATCACGCGCTACCTGGAGGAGGCGCGGCCCGCCATCCTGGCCGGCCAGCAGACCGACGACGTGTTCGTCACCTCGCGCGGCGCCGGCATGACGCGCGCGATGTTCTGGGTGATCGTGAAGAAGCAGGCGAACGCGGCCGGCATCACCACCCCGCTGTCCCCGCACACCTTGCGCCACGCCTTCGCGACGCATCTCCTGAACCACGGCGCCGACCTGCGCGCGGTGCAGATGCTGCTGGGCCACGCCGACATCTCCACCACCACCATCTACACCCAAGTGGCGCGCGAGCGGCTCAAGCAACTGCACGCGCACCACCATCCACGCGGCTGATAAAGTCGCCGCTCCCCAGGAGAGACACCCCGTGAAGCGACTCGTCGCCGGCCTCGCGCTGGCAGCCCTTGGCAGCCTCGTCGGCCTCGCCGGCCGCGCGCTGGCCCAGGCCCCTTCGACAGGCTCAGGACAGGCCTACCCGACCAAGCCCATTCGCCTGATCGTCGGCTACCCGCCCGGCGGCGGCATCGACTTCGCCGCCCGCACGGTGCAGGTGCCGCTGCAGGCAGCGCTCAAGCAGCAGGTCATCGTCGACTACAAGCCGGGTGCGGGCGGCATGTTGGCCGCCGCGGAACTCACCCGCGCCGCCCCCGACGGCTACACCTTGCTACTGGCCAACACCGGGCCGTTCGCCATCGCCCCGTACCTGCAGAGCAAGCAGCCCTATGACCCGGTCAAGCAGTTCACCTACATCGGCCAGATCAGCCAGGGCAGCTACATCGCGGTCACCCGGCCCGAGCATCCGGCCCGGGACCTCAAGGAGTGGGTCGCCTGGGCCAAGGCCAACGCGGGCAAGGTGAACTACGCCTCGGGCGGCGCCGGCACCTCGACCCACCTGAACGGCGAGCTGATGAACCAGGCCACCGGCCTGGACGTCACGCATGTGCCCTACAAGGGCAGCGCGCCCGCCGTGCAGGACCTCATCGGCGGCCAGACGCAACTGCTGATCGACGCCGGCACCGTGCTGCTGCCGCAGATCAAGGGCGGCAAGCTGAAGGCGCTGGCCGTCACCGGCCCCAAGCGCGATGCACAACTGCCGGACGTGCCCACGGTGCGCGAGCTGGGCCTGGGCGCAATGGAGTCGGTCGGCTTCCAGGGCCTGGTGGGCCCGGCCGGCCTGCCGCGCGAGGTGGTCGACAAGCTCGCCGCCGAATTGGCCAAGGTGCTCGCCCAGCCCGACGTGCGCGGCAAGTTCGCCGGCGCGGGCGCCGAGGTGCATCCGCTGGCGCCCACCGAGTTCGCCGCCTTCGTGAAGGCCGAGAACGAGAAATGGGCCCGCCTGGTGCGCGAGCGCAAGCTGCAGCTGGATTGACCGCGATGCCTGACATCCTGCGCCGCCGCCCGGTCCTCGCCTTGCTTGCTGCCGCGGCGCTGCCGCTGCATGCGCAACCGGCCTGGCCGGCCAAGCCGATCCGCCTGGTCGTCGCCTACCCGCCCGGCGGCGTCAGCGACGCCGTTGCCCGCGCGCTCGCCGACCGGCTGGCGCCGGCGTTGGGCCAACCCGTGGTCGTCGAGAACAAGGCCGGCGCCAGCGGCAGCATCGGGCTCGACGCGGTGGCCAAGTCGGCGCCCGACGGCCACACCATCGGCTTTTCCGCCGTCAGCCCGCTGACGCTCAATCCGCA
>JAQGNJ010000005.1 GCA_028291885.1 Ramlibacter sp.
GAAGAAGGCCGAGGAGATGGCCGAGCACCGGCAGATCTTCCGCGCGGGCGCGGCGAAGAACAACATCGGTGAAGCAAAGGCCGACGAGATCTTCGACCTGATGGAGAAGTTCGCGGGCTACGGCTTCAACAAGTCGCACGCCGCCGCGTATTCGCTGCTCGCGTACCACACGGGCTGGCTGAAGGTCCATTACACGGCGGAGTTCTTCTGCGCCAACATGACGGTGGAAATGGACGACACCGACAAGCTGCGGGTGTTGTTCGAGGATGCGCAGAAGAATTTCGGCCTGACGTTCGAGCCGCCCGACGTGAACCGCGGCCGCTACCGGTTCGAGCCGATCTCCGACAAGGTGATCCGCTACGGCCTGGGCGCGGTGAAGGGCACGGGGCAGCAGGCCATCGAGGCGATCGTGAAAGCTCGGGAGGAGGGGGGGCCCTTCACCAGCCTGTACGACTTCTGCGTCCGCGTCGACCGCAGCCGCATCAACAAGCGTTCGGTGGAGGCGCTGATCAAGGCCGGCGGCTTCGATGCGCTGCAGCTCAATCGCGCGTCGCTGGTCGCCTCGATCGACCGGGCCTTCGACTTCGCGGCCGCCACCGAGGCCAACGCCAACCAGGGCGGCCTGTTCGACATGGGCGACTCGCATGCCGCCAGCACGCAGGAGCCGGACCTGGTCCAGGCGACGCCCTGGGGCGTCAAGGAACGCCTCACCTTCGAGAAGACGGCGGTCGGTTTCTATCTCTCCGGCCACCTGTTCGACGAGGTGGCGCTTGAGGTGAGGCGGTTCGCGCGGCGCCAGATCGACGACCTGATCGACAACCGCGAGCCGCAGCTGCTGGCCGGCATCATCAGCGACTTCCGCGTGATCAACGGCCAGCGCGGCAAGCTGGCGCTGTTCAAGCTGGACGACAAATCCGGCACCATCGACGCGCGCGCCGACGAGGCCCTGATCAACGCCAACCGGAATCTGCTGAAAGAGGACGAATTGGTGATCGTGATGGGCAAGGTGCAGCCGGACCGGTTCTCGGGCGGGCTGCAACTGACCATCAGCCAGGTCTGGGACCTGGCCACCGCGCGTTGCCGTTTCGGCAAGTTCCTGAGGGTGCAGGTCAACGGCCATGCGCCCGACATCCAGCGGCTGGTGAAGGACTTCCCGCCGCGGCGCGAATACTCGGAGCAGGGCGAGCTGGTGCGCGGCCTGAACGTGCGGCTGGCGCTGCAACGGCCCGAGGCGGTGGCGGAGGTGCAGCTGGGTGAAGAGGCGAAATTCTTCCCGAGCGACGCGGCGCTGGCGAGCTGGTCGGCCCAGGCCGACAAGGGGATGGCGCAGGTCGTCTACGACGCGTCGTAGGCCGCTTCTCAGTCCTTTGGGCGGAAGCTGATGATCAGCGGCGAGTGGACCCTGCCGTCCACATCGCGCGGCAGCGCCTCGGTCTTGATGACCGCCTTGAGCACCGCATCGTCCCAGCTGCGCACGCCGCTGGACTTGACGATGCGCTGTCCGACGATGGTGCCGTCGGGCGAAGTGCGCACCTCGACGTCCGCCGTCGGATTGCCGGCGATCTCCTCCGCGAACACGATGTTCGGCTTGACGCGAGCGCGGATGCGGCCTCCGTAGGCGTCCGAAGGCCCGGACGAGCGGACGGCCGAACCCGTTGCGGTTTCCGATCCGCTGCTTGCCGCCAGGCCCTGCATCCGCTTGAGGTTCGCTTCGCGTTGCGTTTCCAGGCGCCTGGCTTCGTCGACCTGCCTGGTCCGCTTGGCCGTTTCAAGCTTCTGACGCTCCTCCGCGGCCTTGGCCTTCGCCAGCTCCTGCTTCTTGCGCGCGTCGAGCTTGCGCTGCGCTTCCAGTTCCAGCTGCGCTTCGCGCTTCTTCTGTGCGGCGAGTTCGCGCTGTTCCTCGCGCTTCTTTTCGCGCTCCAGCGCCAGCTGCTTGCGGCGCGCCTGGGCTTTTTCTTCCTTCTCGCGTTGCAGTGCGATGTCCGCCTGCCGCGGCGCCGCTTCAGGCGCGGGCGTGGGAGGCCTTGCCGGCGCAGGCGGCTGCACGGGAGCAGGTGCGGGAGCGGGTGGAGGCGGCGGCGGTGGCGTCTCCACCAGCTTGGGCGCCGCTTCCTGGGGCGTGCGCGACCAGAGTTCGGCTTCGGCGGAGAGCGGGACCGATTCGCGCTTCCAGTTGATGCCCCAGGTCAGCGCCAGCATCAGCAGGAGGTGGGCGACGATGGCGAAGGCAAACGCCCGCAGCATGCCGGGCGGAGGCGGCGGCGCGAACTGGAGGCGATCGACGCTGGCCTGCATGTGTCGCTACTTGGCGAGCTGCACCGACAGGCCGACGCGCTGCACGCCCGCGCGCTGCAGCGTGTCCATGACCTTGACGACCGTTTCGTACTTGACGCTGCGGTCGGCGCTGATCACGACGGCGGAATCGCCGGGCGCCGCACCGGCCTGCGCCTTGCGCGCCGAGTCCGCCACCTGCGCCAACGCGATCGGGGCGCCCTTGCCGCCCTGCCTGAACTCGAGCGATTCGTCCTGGCGGATGACGATCTCGATCACCTGCTTGGGCGGCTGGCTGCCCTTGCCGACGCTAGGCAGGTTCACCATGCTGGGCGCGATCAGCGGCGCTGTCACCATGAAGATGATCAGCAGCACCAGCATCACGTCGATGAACGGGACCATGTTGATCTCGTTGATGGTGCGGCGGCCGCGGCCGCGGGACATGACGCCCGGCATCTCAGTGGCCCGACGGCGTCGTCGAATGCGCGCCGAGGTTGCGCTGCAGGATGTTGGAGAACTCCTCGATGAAGGTCTCCAGCTTGATCGCGACGCGGTCGATGTCGCGGGCGAAGCGGTTGTAGGCGACCACGGCGGGAATGGCGGCGAACAGGCCGATGGCGGTCGCGACCAGCGCCTCGGCGATGCCGGGTGCGACGGTCGCGAGCGTCACCGTCTGCAGGCTGGCCAGGCCCGTGAAGGCGTGCATGATGCCCCACACCGTGCCGAACAGGCCGACATAGGGCGAGACCGATCCGACCGAGGCGAGGAACGACAGGTTGGTCTCCACCGCGTCGAGCTCGCGCTGGTAGCTCGCCCGCATCGCGCGCCGCGCGCCATCGAGCAGCGTGGCTGCGTCCTGGATGCGGCGCTCGCGCAGCTTCTGGTATTCGCGCATGTCGCTGGCGAAGATCCTCTCCATCGGCCCCGCCATCCGGGCGTTCTGCGCCGCCGCGGCGAACAGGTCGTTCAGGCTGGTGCCGGACCAGAACTCCTTCTCGAAGCTGTCGTTCAGCGACTTGATCCGGCCGAGCGCGAACAGCTTGCGGAAGATCGCCGCCCAGCTGGCGATCGACACCCCCACCAGCAGCAGCATGACCAGCTGCACCACCCAGCTGGCGCCCAGCACGAGTTGCAGGATGGACAGGTCGTTGTTCATTGTTCGAGGGCTTCCAGGATGGTGGTCGGGATTCTTGCAGGTCGCAGGCGCTCGGCGTCGACCCAGCCGATGCGGATCGTTCCCTCGCAGAGCAGGGCGCCGCCCTGCTTCGTTCTGGCCTGCTGCGCGATTATGAGAGATGCCTGTCCGCCTGTTTGGAGACGCGCGGTAACCAGAAGTTCGTCGTCCAGCCGCGCCGGCTTCAGGTAGCGCACCGAGGTCTGGCTGACCACGAACATGCCGCCGGTGCTCTCGCGCAGCGCGCCTTGCTCGATGCCGAGCGACCGCAGCCACTCCGTGCGGGCGCGCTCGAAGAACTTCAGGTAGTTGGCGTAGAACACGATGCCGCCCGCGTCGGTGTCCTCCCAGTAGACACGGACTGGATGGACAAAGGTCCGTTCGCCCCGGGCTTCGACGGCCCCAGCCCGGATGGGCGTCCTCATCCCGCCAGCGCCTTCAGCCGCGCGGCCGCTTCCTGCAGCTGCGCCATCGAATTGGCGGTGGAGAAGCGGATGAAGTTGCCGGTGTCCGCGGCGCCGAAATCGCGCCCGGGCGTCACGGCGACATGCGCGCGTTTCATCAGCTCGAAGGCCAGTTCCCAGCTGCCCGCGACGCCGAGTTTGCGGCACATGTCCGAGCAATCGGCCCAGGCGTAGAAAGCGCCGTCCGGCATCACCGGCACCTTCAGGCCCAGTGCGTCCAGCGCGGGGATGAACCAGTCACGCCGGGCCTTGAACTGCGCCCGCCGCCGCTCGTATTCGGCGATGCTTTCGGCCTCGAAGCAGGCGAGGGCGGCATGCTGGGCGACCGTGCTGGCGCAGATGAACAGGTTCTGCGCGAGCCTCTCGACCACGGGCACCAACGCCTCCGGCACCACCATCCAGCCGAGCCGCCAGCCCGTCATGTTGAAGTACTTGGAAAAGCTGTTGATGCTGATCACGTCGTCGTCGATCGCCAGGCCGGTGTGGCCGAAGGTATCGTCGTAGCTCAGGCCCAGGTAGATCTCGTCGAGCAGGGTGATGCCGCCCTTGCCGCGCACGAACTCGTGGATGCGGCGCAGTTCGTCCGGATGGATCGATGTGCCGGTGGGGTTGGACGGCGAGGCGAGCAGGACGCCCCGCGTCTTCTCGCCCCACGCCTGTTCGACCTTCGATGCACTGAGCTGGAAGCGTTCCTGCGCGGAGGTGGGAATCAGCACGGCCCGGCCTTCGGCGGCGCTGACGAAATGCCGGTTGCAGGGGTAGCTCGGATCGGGCATCAGGATCTCGTCGCCGGAGTCGATCAGCGCCAGGCATGCCAGTTGCAACGCGGCGGAGGCGCCGGCGGTGACGACGATCCGCCGCGCCGGAACCTGCACGCCGAAGCGGTCGGAATACCAGCCGCTGATGCGCTCGCGCAGGCTGTCCAGCCCTGTCGCAGGGGTGTACTGCGTCGCTCCGTCGTGGATGGCCCGGGCCGCGGCTTCCTGCACCAGCGGCGGGGCGGTGAAGTCCGGCTCGCCGATGTTCAGGAAGATCATCGGCCGCTCGCTTTGGGCGAAGTCGCGCGCCAGCTGCGACGCGGCCTTCGCCACCTCCATCACGTAGAACGGTTCGATGCGCCCGGCGCGGCTGGAGATCTTCACGGCTGTCCCCGCGTGCGCGAGCGATCCGCTTCGACCTCCGCGCCGCGCAATTGCGGCGCCAGCCCGTTGAGCACCGCGTTGACGTACTTGTGGCCATCCGTGCCGCCGAATTCCTTGGCCAGCTCGATGCATTCGTTGAGCACCACGCGCCAGGGCACGTCGACCGCGTGCAGGAACTCATAAGCGCCGATCCACATCACGGCATGCTCGACCGGCGAGATCTCAGCCAGCTTGCGATCCAGCAGGGGAACGATCAGCGCGTCCAGCTCGGCGCCTTCGCGGATGCTCCCATGCAGCAGCGCGTCGTAGTGGACCGAGTCCGCCTTGTGGAATCCGGCCAGGTCGCGCGTGAAAGCGTCGATGGCCGCCGGGTCATTGCGCGCCACCAGGTGCTGGTAGAGCGCCTGCAGGGCGAATTCGCGGGCGCGGCTGCGGGCGGACTTGGCCGAGGCCTTGCGCGCGCCGCTCGCGGTCTGTCCGCGCGCGGGCTTCTTGTCTTCGGTCATGTAAGCTGATCCAGCAGGTTCGCCATCTCGACGACCACGCGCGCCGCGTCGGCGCCCTTTTCGGTCTGCCGGGCGATCGCCTGTTCCATGTTTTCGGTGGTGAGGACGACGTTGGCGATGGGCAGCCGGTAGTCCAGCGACACGCGGGTGACGCCGGCGGCCGACTCGTTCGCAACGAGTTCGAAGTGGTAGGTCTCGCCGCGGACGATGCAGCCCAGCGCGACGAGCGCGTCGTAGCCGCCTTTTTCCGCCAGCGCCTGAAGTGCGAGCGGGATTTCAAGCGCGCCGGGAACCAGCACGTGCGCGATGTCCTTTTCGAGCACTCCCAGTTCCAGCAGTGTGCCGCGGCACGCACGAGCCAATGCGTCGGTGACGGACGCGTTGAAGCGCGCCTGCACGATGCCGATGCGAAGCCCTTCGCCGCCTTGCCGCGCGGGCTTGCCTTTGTCTGCTCCAAACATGTGTGGTTTCAGTCCTGGTTGATTTCTGGATTCAGGTGGCCGACGACCTCGAGCCCGTAGCCGGCCATGCTCGGCATGCGGCGGGGCGGGCCCATCAGGTTCATGCGGTGCACGCCGCATTCGCGCAGGATCTGCGCGCCGATGCCGTAGGTGCGCAGGTCCATCTTGCCGCGCTCGGGCGCCTGCGACGGCTTGGCCGTGCCTTCGAATTGCGCCAGCAGCTGCTCGCCGCTTTCGCCGCAGTTCAGCAGCACGGCCACGCCCTTGCCTTCGCGCGCGATGTGGGCGAGGCTGGTGTCCAGGCTCCACGAATGCATAGGCCGGCCGACTTCCAGCGCGTCCAGCACCGACAGCGGCTCGTGCACCCGGACGGGGACCGTGTCGTCGGCGCTCCAGCGGCCCCTGACCAGCGCCAGGTGCAGGCCCTGGCTGGGTTTGTCCAGAAAGGCGTGGGCGGTGAACTCGCCGAAAGCGGTCTGCAGCGGCCGCTGGCCGATCTGCTCGACCAGCGATTCGTTGCGGCTGCGGTGTTCGATGAGGTCGGCGATGGTGCCGATCTTCAGGCCGTGCTCCGCGGCGAACAGCTGCAGGTCCGGCAGGCGCGCCATGGTGCCGTCGTCCTTCATGATCTCGCAGATCACGGCGGCCGGCGTGAGGCCCGCCATGCCGGCGAGGTCGCAGCCGGCTTCGGTATGGCCGGCACGCATCAACACGCCGCCGTCGACCGCCTGGAGAGGGAAGATGTGGCCCGGCTGGACCAGGTCTTCCGGCCCGGCGTTCTTGGCGACCGCGGCCTGGACGGTGCGCGCGCGGTCGGCGGCGGAGATGCCGGTGGTGACGCCTTGCGCCGCCTCGATCGACACCGTGAACGCCGTGCCCATCTTGGTCCCGTTGCGCGCCACCATCGGCGGCAGGCGCAGCCGCTCGCAGCGCTCGCGCGTCAGCGTCAGGCAGATCAGGCCGCGGCCGAACCGGGCCATGAAATTGATCGCGTCGGCCGTGACGTGGTCGGCCGCGAGCACCAGGTCGCCTTCGTTTTCGCGGTCCTCCTCGTCCACGAGGATGACGATCCGGCCGGCCTTCATGTCGGCCAGGATCTCCTCCACGGGCGAAATCTTGACTGGGGCGAGGACACTCATTGATTGGCTTTCTGCTGTTGCGGCGCGGCCGTGAGCATGCGCTCGACATAGCGCGCGATCAGGTCGATTTCGAGGTTGACGCGGCTGCCGGCCTGGAGATTGCCCAGAGCCGTGTTCTGCACCGTGTGGGGAATCAGGTTGATGCTGGTTTCGGTGCCGTCGGCCTGGTCGGCGATCGAATTGACCGTCAGGCTGACGCCGTTGACCGTGATCGACCCCTTGTATGCAAGGTATTTGGCCAGCGCGCGGGGCGCCAGGATCCGCAGCTCCCAGCTTTCGCCGACCGGCGCGAAGAAGCTGACGCTGCCGATGCCGTCGACATGGCCGGACACGATGTGGCCGCCGAGCCGGTCGTGGGCCCGCAGGGCCTTTTCGAGGTTGACGGGGCCGGGCTCGGCCAGGCCGGCGGTCTTGTCCAGGGATTCCGCGGAGATGTCGATGCCGAACCGGCCCTGGTTGGGCTCCAGGCTGGTCACCGTCATGCAGGCGCCGTTGATGGCGATGCTGTCGCCCAGGCCAACGTCGTCGAGGTAGCCGGCAGGCGCCTCGATGGTCAGGCGCTTGCCATGCTGCAAAGAGCGACCCAGGTCGTGCACGGCGGCGATGCGCCCCACGCCGGTGATGATTCCGGTGAACATCGCGCCATTTTCGCAGGGATTGAGAAGCGCCTTCGCGCCGGCGCCGCAAAGTCCCTGGCTAGAAGGCGTCGCGGCCGGGGATGCGGGCCACGATCCGCAGGTCGGGTCCGGTCATTTCGGCGCTGAGGAAGTGCAGGGGGACGGCTTGTGCCAGCGTCTCGAGCGGGCCGAAACCGGCCATCTCGCGTCCCCGGCCCAGCAGCTTGGGCGCGAGGTAAACCAGGAACTCGTCGACCAGGCCTTCGCGCACGAAAGATCCGTTGAGCTTGTGGCCGGCCTCGACGTGCAACTCGTTGACCTCGCGGATCGCCAGATCCCGCAGCATGGCGGCGAGGTCCACCTTGCCGCCCGGTCCGGGCATGTGGACGAGGGTCGCGCCGCGGGCCTCGAGCGCTGCCTGGCGCGCGGCATCCGGCACGGCGTGGTAGATGAACAGCCGCCGCGACGGCTCGAACAGCCTTGCCGTCAGCGGCGTTTGGAGACGGCTGTCGACGACGACCAGGTGCGGTTGCCGCGCGGTCTCGACCAGTCGCACGTCCAGGCCGGGATCGTCCTCGAGCACCGTTCCGATGCCTGTGAGCACCGCGTCGGCACGCGCCCGCCAGGCGTGGCCGTCGGCGCGCGCGGGCTCGGAGGTGATCCACTGGCTCGCCCCGTTTTCCAGCGCGGTCTTGCCGTCGAGCGACGCGGCGATCTTCATCCGCACCCACGGCGTCTTGCGCACCATCCGGCTGAAGAATCCGATGTTCAGTTCGCGCGACTCCGCCGCGCCCGGACCGATCTCCACTTCGACGCCGGCCGCCCGCAGCCGCTGGAAGCCGCGGCCGGCGACCAGCGGGTTCGGATCCGTCAATGAGGCGACTACCTTCGTGATGCCGGCGGCCGCGAGGGCGTCGCAGCAGGGGCCGGTACGTCCGTGGTGGGAGCAGGGTTCGAGCGTGACCCAGGCAGTGGCGCCCGCCACGGAATGGCCCAGGGCCGCTGCATCGCTCAGGGCCATGATCTCGGCGTGGGGGCCGCCGACGCGCTGCGTGTGGCCCTGGCCGAGCACCCGTCCCGCGCTGTCCGTGAGGACGCAGCCCACCCGCGGATTCGGCGACGCCGCGGACGGAGCTTGCCGCGCCAGCTCGATCGCCTGCCTGGGAAATCCCTGGAGGGGCTCCTGCGTCAAACGCCCGCCGTCGGCGACGGCAAGGCCGCTACTTCCAGCAGTCATCCCGAAGCTTCGAGCCGGTGACGCCCCGCACACCCGTCGACGTCAAGGTGAACGAGCCGCAGGCGTCGTCGGCCAGCGGAGTGCCCGCGAGTGGCGCCATAGTCAAGGTGTACGCGGTGGCCGTGGCGTCAACCGTGAGCCTGTAGATCTGTGGCCCGTCGGCGGGGGAGCGCATCAGGTTTTTCGGCATCTTCTCGGAGACCAGGTTGCTCGCGCGGTCGTACTTGTACTGGTCGTTCGCCGCGTAGAAGCGCTGCATGAACTGTGCCGCCTGCAGCAGCTGGGCGCGCGCATCCGCGCGGCGGGCACGGTTCACATAGCTCTGGTAGGACGGCAGTGCGATGGCCGCCAGGATACCGATGATGGCCACCGTGATCATCAATTCGATCAGGGTGAATCCACGGACTCGCCGGCCCGGACCGCGACGGAACAGGGGTGCATTCATCAAGCTCACCTTCGATTCTGTTGTTGACCTCATCGCATGAACAGCTGTCGCCATTCCCTGCTCTTGAACTTGGTGCCGTACTCCTCGGGGCAATTTTTGAGCAGCGTGCACGTCAGCGTGATCAGTGTGCCACCCGGGGAACCGCCGCTCAGGTTGACATAGGTCTGCTTGGCGGCCGTCTTCTCGATATCGAGGGTGACGTTGCGGCCGTCGGCGCCGCCCCCTCTTCCGGCGGATGTGCCGTCGGCAGAGGTGACGTTGCCGTCGCCATTGGTGTCCAGGACGGCCTCGGTGGGGCCCGCTCCCGTCAGAGCGTTGATGACGTACAGGTACCCCGTACCGCTGCTGGTGTTCGCGCACGGATCCAGCGAAATGTTGGCCGGGGAAATCGAGTCGACCACGACGAACCGGTTGGCCAGCACGTCCATCGGGTACACGAGGCGCTGGCCCGTGTTGTTCAGGTCGAGGTACCAGCCGCGCCTGGGCGGCATCGTCTTGCCCTCGTAGTCCACCTCGTTTTGGCTGATCGAGAAAAAGGTGTTGCCGTTGATCACCTGGGGAGCCAGGATGGTCTGCTGGACCAGCAGCGACTTGTCCGTGAGCGCTGCGCCGGCCGGAATCGTGGTCGTGCCGAAAGGTACGGAGTCCCAGACCCCGTAGACCGTCTGCAGATCGGTCGACTTGATGTCGGACACCTCGTAGAACTTGCCCGTGCCGGCGATCACGATGTATCCCTTGGTAGGGACCGACGTCGAGTCGAGGGTCACGACGGCCGGTGCAGCGGTGATGGGCTGCGTGGGACCGGCCGGGAACAGGGGGCTGCCGCCCAGGTCCACCTTCCAGTTGGAGGGGCTGGCGTCGTTCAGGCTGAACTTCCACAGGTTGCCCAGCAGGTCGCCCGCGTAGACGCCGATGATCTGCTGGTTGGAATTGCGCATGATGCGCACGCCGCCCAGGCCGTTCTTCGCCGTGCTGCAGTCGCCCTTGTTGGTGTTGATTTCCTTGATCAGGGCGCCCGTCTCGAGGTCGACGACGAACAGCCGGGCCTGGCAGGACTTGCTTTCGTATCCGTTGCCGAAGATCGCAACCCACTTGCCGTCCAGTGTGGGCCCGGACTGGATGTCGCTCAAGACATAGCCCAGTTCGCTGAAATCGGACTTGCTGGAGCTGATCTCCCAGAGCGCGCTGGAGGCGTTCAGGGACGTCACGCTGGTGTTCAGGCTCGTGACATCGAGCGCGAAGATCGCTGTCCTGGGGCTGACGCCCGGGGTTGCCGCAGCGCCGGCGCCGGCGCCCGTCGAGCCGATCACGACGTTGGCCCAACGTGGCGTGCCGCCCGTGAAGTAGGCGTCGGTTTCGGTGTTCGGGCCGTCGACATAGAACCGATGGACGTAGGTCTTGTCCGCCAGCTGGTTCAACGTGGGAAGCAGCGCATTCGGGACATAGGCGAAGGTTTCGATACCGCCCGGGTTGGTGGCCGTCCCGTCGCGGAACCCGTGCAGCATGCCGTCGTTGGCGCCCACGAAGAGGACGCCCTCGGGGCGCTTCTTCTTCAGGTCCACATGGTCCCTGTACGTCGATTGGCCCGGCGTGGCCATCGGCAGCATCTCGTAACGCAGATCCAGCGTGTCTTTCACGAACACAGGCGTCGAATTGACGATGTCGCCGAGCCGGGTTGCCCGTCCCCGGTAGATGGCGGAGCTGCTCGACGTGGTCGCGCTCGAGTGCTCATTGGTGGGATCGCCCCGCAGGTACTTGACCAGGGCATCGTTGACGGTGCCGTTCATGGCGCTGGTCAGGCCCGCCGTGTTCATGTCGGCATAGGTGAACGGCACGGCCTTGGTTCCGCTGCTGGCGCCGGTGCCCACGAAGATCTTCCGGTCCGCGGCGGCCGGCATGTTCGACTTGTAGATCTTTGCCCCTGTCGTCGTATCCGTCCCGACCTCCGTCTCGACTTCCCACGCAACCGACGACTGGGCGCCGGTCGTGCTATCGAGCAAGTATGCGGTGACGTTGCCGGTCCACGTGATCGGCGTGTACCGGGGCGTGTACTTCTTGGTGTTGCTCGTCAGGCTCGCCGTCGAGACGGCGACGCCGGATTGCGTGGTCTCGTCGGCGCCGATGGTGGCCATCATCTGCTGGAGTGACCTGTTCAGCTCGTCCGAGGTCTTGGCATTGAGCATCTTTCCGCGGCCGTTGATGGTGGCATGCCACATGTCGTCGATCGAGTTGCGGCTGTCGGTCGCCGGCTTCGGCCAGTCCCTGGTCCGGTTGGGCCCGCTCAGGCTCGCGAGCACCGCGGGGTCCGATGCGTTCAGGTCGCCGTTGATGCCCAGGCCGATGGCATAGAAATTCATGTGCTGCCAGAACGCTTCGTCCGCCGCGATCGAGCGGACCTTGTTGTCGAGATTCGGCCGGAGGTCGTTGACCCAGTACTTCATCGCGACGTCGGCGAAGGAGTTCGCGAACTTGGTGCCGTCCTTGGTGTCGCTGTAGGGTCCCACCGGCCGATACTGGTAGGCGATGGGTTTGGTGATGCTGGGGCCGTCCGACGTGTCCTGGTCGGCGATCGTGAAACTGTCGTTGTAGTACCCGTCCGTCATCAGCAGCGCATAGGAACGCCGGCAGCTGGCATGGGTTTTCACCTCCGCGGCAGAGGAAGCCACCGGCTTGTCTCCGGTCGGAGCGTCGGCCCACGGGCCGTTGTCGTCCGAGCGCTGATAGTACTGGCCGACCTTGTCCAGCGCGATCCGGTTTGGCGTGTTGCCAACCGCCTGCACCTTGTACAGCCAGTCCAGGAAGTCGGTTTGGACGGCCGGGTTGTATGTCCTGACGCCACTGTCGAGGCGGCTGAAGCTTTCGAGCGTGTTGATCGTTCCCCAGCCCAGGCGGAAGGTCGGATTCAGGGGCTGGAAAGCCAGGCCGATGCCGGTTTTCGCCAGATCCAGCCGGGTGCTGTGATAAGTCTTCCAGTTGGCATAGTTCTGGCGCTCCTGCTCCCAGGTGCAAACCTTGACTGTCTCGCCGCCGCAATCGGTGCGGTTCTTGAACTTCGGATACTCGGCGGTGCTCGAGCTTGCCGTGTTGGGATACGGAATCACGGTGGCGCCGACCGCCAGCGGGCCGCCGGAGTCAGGGAGATAGCCGGATGGGTAGTTTGAATCCTTGGTGAAGTAATCCATCGTCGTGGTGGCCGAGCCGGTGCCGTCCCAGGGGCGGTTTTCGGCCTGGACGGGGTAGGGGGCCGGCACGACAGTCCATGACGCCCCGACGCCCGAACCCACGCCGCTCAGGGACAACGTGGGAGTCGTCACATAGCCCAAGCCCGCGTCCACCACGTTGATGGCCGAGATGACGTTGGTGGTGCCCAACGTGACGGCGAAGGCGGCGCCGGATCCGCTCCCCTTGTTGTTCAAGGTGATCGTCGGCGTTGACGTATAGCCGGCCCCTCCGTTGGTCACCGTGATCCCGGAGACGATATTGGTCAGGCCGAGGTTGGCCGTGAAGCTGGCTCCGGTTCCACTCCCGACACTGCCGAGCGTGATGGTGGGTGGGTTGGTGTAGCCCTTGCCGCCGCTCGTCACCGTGATGCCGCTGATCGTTCTCGACGTGCCCGTGGTCAGGCTGAAGCTGGCGCCGGAGCCCGTGCCGCTGATTGTCCAGGTCGGGGCGGACTTATAGCCGGAGCCGCCGTCCAGCAGCGTGATCCCACTGATCCAGCCGGTGGGCCCGATCGAGGCTGTCACGGTAGCGGCATTGTTGCCCGACACGGTCACGGTGGGGGCGACCGTGTATCCGCTGCCGCCGTCGGCGACCGTGATGGAGGCAAGGGGGCGCCTGTTGGTGGCACAACCGCCCGCACCGAATGCGCCCATGGTGACCGTGCCGGCCGTCGCGGTGGTGCCGTTGCTGTTGTTGGGCGGGTTGCCGATCGTGACCGTCGGGGGGTTGTTGTAGCAGCCACCGGTAGCGACGGTGAGTGCGGTGACCGTCTGGGTGGTGGTGACAGCCAGGGTGGCCTTGGCCGGCGTGCCGCCTGCCGGCGGATTGCTGAAGGCGATCGTCGCGCCCGAAGCGTAACCCGAGCCGCGTGCTGCGACCGACGCGGCTGTCACCTTGAGGGTCGTACTGTCGATTTGCACCGTGCCCGTCGCAGTCACTCCGCCTGGGGTGGAAGGCGCCGAGAAAGTCACGGAGACGCCGCTCGATGGGTAGTCCTTGCCACCACCGTCCACGGTGACGGATGAGACGTTGCCGCTGGTGCCCATCTGCACCGTGCCTGTGGCCTGCACGCCCCCCGCCGCCGGAGCCGAGAATGCTGCCGTCACGCCGGTCGCGGGATAGTTGAGGCCGCCGTTCGTCACGGCGACCGACGCGACATTGGGCGAACTCGAGATCTGGACGCTCGCCGTGGCCTGGATGCCACCGGTGGGCGGTGGGGAAAGTGTGGCCGTGACTCCTGTCGCCGGATAGCCGCTGCCCTTCGCGTCGACCGTCACCCTGTCCACCTTGTTGGCAACGGATGACGGTGGCCTGTAAAAATAGACGTTGAACGATGTGATGCCGCTGGTCGATCCCGGGTCCTGGAAGCTGCCGTCAGCCTTGATCCGCCGGGAATAGGTGACGCGGGGATCGTAGTAGATGAGGTTGACGTCGGGTGACTTGCCGTAGATCTGCGTCGGCGCAGCCAGGAACTCGCTGGTGCTGTCCTTGCCGGGGCCGCTCATGCCCATGCCACCTGGCGTGCCGCCGTACTGGTAAATGGCGGTTGCCGGCATCGATCCCGAGTCGTCGAACATGAAGACGATGTTCGGCTCGACCGCCGCCGTCCGGGACAGCAGCGGATCCTGGGCCATCTCGGCGTGAAGGGACAGCACCGTGCCGGCCGCGACGACCGCGCCTGCGGCAAATTTGAGTTTGCGGTGGAACATGGCGGACCCCTTATTTAAGTTCGATCGTTGACTGCATCCAGACCTCGCTGCCCTGCGGGCGTTTGCGTGCGGCGTCTGCGGCGGCGACCTCCGGGCCGAAGCCGCGGGCGGTGATGACGAATGTAGAAGTTACCGACAGTGCGGAGACGCCCGCCGTGGTCTTGACGACCGGCATCCGCTCCACGATGCATTCCGGTCGGCGCTTGTAGGTTTCGGTGCCCGTCGCCTGGTTGACGTATCCCGTCGGAACCACGAAGGGCCCGCTGGTGGTGCCGTCCCACGTCGCCATGGTTTTCCACCGGGGCGGGTCGGCGAAGTCGAGGATGGGAGGTGTCAACGCGAGCGAGCCCGCGCCGCCATTGAGCTGGACGACGGCATCTTCGCAGTAGCGCAGGGCGATTTCCGCAGCCTGGCTGGCCAATTCGGTGGTGCGCACGTTGCCGGAAACGCTCTCGGTCGACACGGCGCTGCGGATGCTGAGCGTCGTCAGCAGGGAAATGACGACCAGCATGACCAGGGCGATGATGAGGACGACGCCCTGCTGCGGTGCGCGTGGCGCTTTCGGCCGGGCGCGCGCGGCACGGATCCCGCGGGAGTCGGCAGCTTGGGATGGCGAGGTACGCATGGGCTTCATCTCAGGTAGGAACACGGTTTCGCAGGACGACCGTCGTGGAATAGGCGCGGCGCAATCGCAGGTCTGGCGGGGCGGTCTCGACTGTGCCGTCGCACTTCACGTAGCGGGCCGAATCCAGGTCCGAAGCGACGGGCCTTTCGCTGCGGACGACGACGCAGATCCGCACTGTCATGGCTTTGCTCCAGCGTTCGGCATCGGTCAGTGCAGCCAGGCCGGCGTCGGTCGTGAACTGGTTCGCGCGGAGATAACCGGCGACGGCCAGACTGGCCGCTCCGGGGGCAGCGACGCCGTAAAAGAGCTGCAGGTCTTCCACGTTTTCCACCAGCGACTGGGGAGTTGGGCCGCCGTTGCCCTTGCAATACAGGCTCGGGGCCGGGACCGCCGTCGTCGTTCCCACATAAAAGCGGTTTTCGGCCACCGTGAAGGTGACCGCCTTCGGCATCGACTTTGGGGGCACCTGGGTGCTGTCCCAGACCAACGGCGTGGCGCTCAGCTCGGTGAGCGCCTGTCCCAGGCAGTCCGTCGCAACACCAGCCGTGGTCGGCACTGTGTTGTACCGATCCGCCTCGTAGGTGAGGGCGATGGAGTCGGGAGCGCTGCCGCCGCCCGCATCGCACGTCAAGGCCTTGATATCGGCCGCCGTCTTGATGTCGCTGAACGTTCCGTCGCAACCGCGCACGATGTACGTCGAGGCGTCGTAGACGGGGTTGCGCGCGGTGGTCGCGGGATCGTAGTCGGGCTGCTTGGGGTTGTTGCCGGCCATCCGCAGTTGCTGCGCCAGGATCGTGAGGACGGCCTGGCCGTCTTCGTTCATCCTCGCCTGCGCTTCCGCCACGCGCGTGGCTCCGGACGCGCCGAGGTAGGCGGACACGACAGCAATCATGATCACCAGTCCGATGACCAGCGACACCATCAATTCGACGAGTGACAGCCCCCGGTTGCGGTGCCTGGGAGAGCGTGGTTGCCGCAGTTTCATAGCTTGAACCTGACGTGCAGGCATCTGGGTTTTGGGTCCGTGAACGCGGTGAAGGTGGGATCGACGCTCGCGTCGGGACACTCGTCGGAGCTCCCGGCATCGAGCGCGGCAAACGTGGTGGGCTCCTGCCAGATGATCCAGAGATCTCCGTCGAGCGCGGTGCAAGCGCCTTTGCAGATCACACGCATTCCGGACCGACCCGGCAACTGGTTGCGGATCGCCTTGCCGGTCTCGTCGCTATCGCGCGCTGCAATGGAATCCGGGTTGCACAACGGGTACTCGCACGGCGTCAGCAGCATGGGCAGCGACTCGACGCCATAGGTCATGCCGACCTTGTAGTTGTCTTTGGAGAAGCCCTGCGGATTGGCGCGCATGCGTTCGATATGGCTGGCCGCCAGCGACGTTGCAGCGGCGCGGTAGGCGGCCAGTTTGGGCATCTGGACGGCATACGCCAGCATGCCGCTCAGGGCCAGCATGCCGAAGGACAGGATGAGGATCGCGACCAGCACTTCCAGCAGCGATGCGCCCAACTGGCGGGAAAGTGGGTGTCTCATTCGGTGCCTCCGCACGTTGCGCTGCCGTCGCCGGCGAGACGGGCACGGCCGCCCAGGCTGATGCAAACCACGCGCTGGAGATCGCTGGAGAATCCGGTGCCGCCGAACTTCAGCCCGGTCACGGAGTCCGAGTTGACCAGGCGGCCGGTCGCCGTGAACCTGAATTTGGTGGACGAGCTGGCGCCCGTTTCCATGACGGCGCCAACCGCACCGCTCGCGGCCTGCACCCGGAGAATGGGATCGTTGGCGTCGATCTCGCCGTTGGGCGGACTGCTCAGATCCTGGAAGATCACCCAGCCACTGGCCCAGCCGTTCCCATCGGGTCCGTTCCCGGCGCCGCAAGCAGGCGAGGCGGCCTCGGGCGCATCGCTGCGGCACATCACGACGCCGCCGCCAAGCCGGATGGCCTCGCTACGCGCGAAGCGCATGTCGGACAGGAATGTGTTCACGCTGCTGGCCATCGCATTGGACTTGATCAGTTTGCTGAACGAGGGCGCGGCGAGCACGGCCAGGATGGCCGCGATCGCCAGCGTGACGAGCAGTTCGATCAGCGTGAAGCCTCTCTGTTTTTGCATGGAACAGAGTGTTGCCCCAAAAACAGGCCGGATGGAACGCCTCCAGACGGGTGGTTGGATGCGTTCGACCAGCGGCGGCGGGCAACCGGGCCGGGCCTGGATGAGGCGTGAATTCTTCACAAGAACCAGTGGCTTTTTGTCGGAGTGTCTTTGAGGGCTGCTGACTATCTTTCAGTCCATGAACACACACACCACCCCAACCGCCGCCCCTTCTTCAATCAACCTGGTGCCGCTGCGCCAGCGAAACCGCCGCCTGCGCGGATTCACCCTGGTCGAATTGATGATGGTCATTGCAGTTGCCAGCGTTCTTCTCGGATTCGGCGTCCCGTCGATGACGGCGCTGATGAATTCGAACAAGCTCACTGCGGCATCCAACGCCCTGCTGTCGTCGATGCGGCTTGCCCGCAGCGAAGCCTTCAAGCGCAACGGCAAGGTGGTCCTGTGCAAGTCCGGGGACGGCGTCGCCTGCGTCTCCAAGGGCGGCTGGGAACAGGGCTGGATCGTGTTTCATGACGCGAACCACAACGGCGAGCACGATCAGGACGAGGTCGTCATCGAACGTGCCAACGCGCTGCCCGCCAGCCTGAGAGTCACCGGCAACTCGAGTCTTGCGAAGTATGTTTCGTTCGTGTCAACCGGAACGACCCGCCTGATCGGGGGCGGCTTCCAGGCCGGGACCGTCACTGTCTGCAACCAGTCGGCGACCGGCGGGGAGGCGCGCCAGATCGTCCTGAACGTGGTCGGACGGCCGCGGGTGCAGAAGGTCGCAGTCGGCAGCTGCGCGTGACCTTCCCCCGGTCAGGTCACTTGCGGACTTCGTCCACCAGCGTCTTGAAGTCGTCGATGTCCTCGAAGCTGCGGTAGACGCTGGCGAACCGAACATAGGCGACCTTGTCCAGCTTCTTGAGCTCCCGCATCACCAGTTCGCCGATCCGGGTGGACGGCACTTCCCGCAGACCCAGGTTCAGCAGTTTTTCCTCGATCCGTTCCACCGCCCCGTCGACCTGTTCGGTGCTCACCGGCCGCTTGCGCAGCGCGAGGTTCATGGACGCAAGCAGCTTGGCCCGTTCGTACTCGATGCGGCGACCGTCCTTCTTGACCACGGCCGGGAAGTTGACGTCCGGTCGTTCATAGGTGGTGAAGCGCTTTTCACACGCGGCGCACTGGCGCCGCCGCCGGATGAAGTCGCCGTCCTCGGCCATGCGCGTTTCCACCACCTGGGTGTCCACATTGCCGCAGAACGGGCACTTCATACCGAGCGCGGCGCCGGGCCGCCCCAATCAAGCGAGCGCCCCCTCGTGGGGCGGCGAAGGCGCGAAGCGCTGAACGCGGCGGCCAACATGGCTAGCCGTAGACCGGGAACCGGCGAGTCAGCGCATGGACCTTTTCCCGGACCGCCGCGATGTTCGCCGCGTCGCGCGGATTGTCCAGCACGTCGGCGACCAGGTTGGCGGTCATGCGGGCTTCTTCCTCCCGGAACCCGCGGGTGGTCAGCGCCGGCGTTCCGATGCGCACGCCGCTGGTGACCATCGGCTTTTCCGGGTCGTTGGGGATCGCGTTCTTGTTGATCGTCATGTGGGCGTCGCCCAGCACCGCCTCGGCTTCCTTGCCGGTGATGCCCTTGGCCCGCAGATCGACCAGCATCACGTGGCTTTCGGTCCTGCCGCTCACGATCCGAAGGCCCCGCTGGACCAGGGTTTCGGCGACGACAATGGCGTTCTTCGCGACCTGCTGCTGGTAGGTCTTGAACTCCGGCGCGAGCGCTTCCTTGAAGGCCACCGCCTTGGCGGCGATCACGTGCATCAGCGGCCCGCCCTGCAGGCCCGGGAAGATCGCGCTGTTGATCGCCTTCTCGTGCTCCGGCTTCATCAGGATGATGCCGCCGCGGGGGCCGCGCAGGCTCTTGTGCGTGGTCGAGGTGACGACGTCCGCATGCGGAACCGGATTGGGATAGACGCCGGCGGCGATCAGCCCGGCGTAATGCGCCATGTCGACCATGAAGATCGCGCCCACCGCCTTGGCGACGCGGGCAAAGCGCTCGAAGTCAATGCGCAGCGAATAGGCCGACGCGCCGGCGATGATCAGCTTCGGCCTGGATTCGTGGGCCTTGCGCTCCATGGCGTCGTAGTCGATCTCTTCCTTCTCGTTCAGGCCGTAGCTCACGACGTTGAACCACTTGCCGCTCATGTTCAGGGCCATGCCGTGCGTCAGGTGGCCGCCTTCGGCCAGGCTCATGCCCATGATGGTGTCACCCGGCTTGAGGAAGGCCAGGAAAACGGCCTCGTTGGCCTGGGCGCCCGAGTGCGCCTGCACGTTGGCCGCGTCGGCGCCGAACAGCTGCTTGACCCTGGCGAGGGCCAGTTGCTCGGCGACGTCGACGTTCTCGCAGCCGCCGTAATAGCGCTTGCCGGGATAGCCCTCGGCGTACTTGTTGGTCAGCTGGGTGCCCTGGGCGGCCATGACGGCCGGCGAGGCGTAGTTTTCGCTGGCGATGAGCTCGATGTGCTCTTCCTGGCGCTTGTTCTCGGCCTGGATCGCGGCCCAGAGTTCGGGATCGATCTGTTCAACGAGGAGATTGCGGTGGTACATGGCAGTCCTGAAAGACGTGGTCCCTGTATATAACAAGGGCTGCCCAGGCGAACGGCTGAACGCCGGCGGGGCCGGCGGTGCGCTTCCCAGTGGTTGTGCAGGAGAGCCCTGCCTCGATTCCACGTCAGCGCCGGCCGCTCCCGTCCGGGAGCGCCGCGCCTATCGCCAGTCGCGCACGCCGCTAGTTTAACTGGCCGCGCGCGTCATGACAGCGAGAGTGCCGCGATCTTCTCTTCGATGACCTTCGGCTCGGCCGGGGTGATGACGCGGATGGCCGGCGGGGGAGCCAGGGGCACGGCGCGGCCGCTCGCGACCTGGCGCAACCGGGCGTGTTCGGCCATGACCTTGTCGGCATAGCCGCCGTCGGTTTCGAGGTTGGCCGCCCCCACGTAGAACCTCAGGCCGGCGTTGAGCGAGCCGGCGCGCTGGATGCATTCCTGCAGCACCTTCACGCCGACGCGCAGGTTGGTCACCGGGTCGAAAGCCGCCAGCTTGCCGCCGAAGCTCTCGTACTTGTCGCTGTGGATGCCGGTCATCACCTGCATCAGACCCTGGGCGCCGACCGGGCTCTGGGCGAACGGATTGAAGCCCGATTCCACGGCCATCACGGCAAGGATCAGGGTCGGGTCCAGGTTCGCCTTCTCGCCGATCTCGTAGGCCTCGGCGACCAGGGCGGACACCGGCTCGGGCGCGACGCGGTACTTCTTGCTGAGCCAGTAGGCGACGGCAGCCTGCTGTTTCGGCAGGTCCTTGGGATTGGCGGCCGTTGCGCGGTCGATCGCGTCCAGTTCGGGCTCCATGCCGAGGGTGGCGGCCTGGCGCTCCTGCAGCCAGGTCATCAGTTTCGATTCGCCAGCCTGACGCAGGTCGGGGCGGGCAGTCAGGGCAACCACCGAAAACACGACCGCCAGGCCAACGAGGGCGAAGCTGTTGTGCGTGATCTCGAAAAAGCCCTGGGCGATGTCGGATGCGAAGGTTCGCAGGCCCTGGGCCGTTTTTCCTAGCGCTGTCATAGCACTTCCTTTCTACGCGCGGGGCCGTTCGAGCGATGCTGTGGAGCATCACGCCATGCGGTCCCTCGTTTGGATTGGTACGCCATCGGATCGCGGAGGTCATCCAGACCGTTCGCATCGATTCGACTTAGCCGGGTTCGGCAGCGGATTCGGGGTCCCCGATATGCTGGGGACGGGCGAATTCTAGGTCTGCCCTAATATGCGGTCAAGAATATCAAGTTGATCTTTAATGCAGTTATTACAGTTTGCAATGCAAATTATGTCGGCAGCAAGGTCGTCGAGGGTCAGCCTCGGGCTCGGTTTGGTGTCGGACAGGACCGACAGCGCGAGTTGGGAGTTCTGCTATCAAAACTGCAGCTGCTTGACAAGCGCCAGCGCGCAACTTGAGAGATCCCATCTCACCGATTCAAGGTGCGGCCAAAGAACTCCCCGGCGCCGGATTGCCATAGGTTCCAGAAAACGTTCCCGAGTCGTAACAGATCCGACGGGATCCAGGGGTGTGGCTGACCAGAGCGCTGATGAGGCTCGGTTGTCAAGGCAATGTGCGCAATCACGCGCCGAGCTGTCATTGAAAAGCCAGATTGGCAATCCGCGTCACCGCCCACTAAGCTTGCTTCGGCCTGAGCGATCAGGCGTTCAGCCGGTAGGGCCACTTCGGTGGCAGCCCCGGCCCCTACTGGAAGCAATCTCTTGCTTCCGACGCAGCCAGGGACGATTTCTCCCCGACTGCGGACCCAGACGGCACAGACCTCGTGTCCAGCCGTCAAGCCCGGCGGGCAGGCTGAAGGCCAACCGTCCGGGCTTTCTCTTTTCTGGAATCCGCCACGGCGACGCGGGAGGCGCATTCGCGGCGAGAATAGCGCCTTGGCCGCGAGCGGCCCTTTCTTTTTTCCAAACGCTTTCCGACCCATTCCCGTGACCCAAGCTTCCCCAACCAAGACCCATGACCTCGACACGCTGACCGGCGGAGCCTTCACGGCGCCGACCTCGGGTGAGCGCGCCGCCCGCGTGCGCGAGTGGCTCTCCGGCAACCCCAGCCCCGAGCAGATGCAGGAAGTGTTCCGGGAACTGAGCGGCCGCGACAAGGGCGCCGCCCGCCTGTTGCGCGAACGGCTCGACGAGATCAAGCGCAGCAAGGGGCAGGAGGTGATCGCCGCCGAATGGGCAGCGAAGGCCGAGGCCCTGATCGCCCCGCCCAAGATCAACATCGCCGATGCGCTCGCCTGGCAACGCGACGCCGCCAAGGCCGGCGCCCCTTTGAGCAAGGAGCCGCTGGCGACTTTGAAGGCGGCCCTGTCCGACCGGATCAAGGGCATCGAAGACCTGCAGCACCGGGTGCAGGTGCAGCGCGAGGCCGCGGTGCTGCTGGCGCAGCGGATCGAGGTTCTTTCCACCAAGTCGTGGCGCGACGCGCAGGCGTCTGCCGCAGCCCTGCAAGCGGACGTCCCGGACTGGCAGGCGCAGGCCGACTCGCTGCAGGCCGATGCCAACTGGGCCAGTGTGGACCCGAAGTTTCCGCCCTTGCTGGACGCGTCGAGATCGCAATTGCAGGCGGTGTGGGACGCGTTCCGCAGCGCCTTGAACCAGGCGGAAGCGGCAGCGGCCGACCCCGCCGCGCCGCTGCCGCCGGTGCCCGTGTGGGCTGACGAACTGCGGCAGGCGCGCGGCCTGCCGCCAGAGGCGGCGGCCAAGCCGGCACCCAAGCCCAAGGTCGATCCCGAAGTCCGGGCCAAAGCCACGGATGCCATCCGCGAGGCGCTCACCCGGCTGGAGCAGGAAATCGCGCAAGGCCACGGCAAAGCCAGCGCCGGTGCGGCCAGCGCCCTGCGCAACGCATTGAAGGACCACGGCAAGCTGGTCGACGACAAGATCGAGAACCAGGCCCATGCGGCGCTCGCCGCCGCGGGCGAACTCGAAGGCTGGCAGCGCTGGCGCGCGGACCAGCTGCGCCAGGAACTGGTCGCCAAGGCCGAAGCGCTGTTCGAGCGCGTTGCGCCGCCCGAGCGCCCGGCGGCGCCGGTAGAAGGCGAGGAGCTGGCCGCGGTGGCGCCGCAGGAGCCGCAAGCGCCTGTGCGCAAGCCGCGCTACGGCGGCCGCAAGATGCAGGAGCAACTGCGCGCGCTGCGCGAGCAGTGGAAGCAGACCGACCAGGGCGGCCCGCCCAACCATGGCCTCTGGAAGCGTTTCGACGAAGCCTGCAACGAGGCGCACAAGGTGGTGGAAGCCTGGCTCGAGAAGGTCAAGGCGGAAGCCGCCGAACACCGGAGCCAGCGGCTGGCGCTGATCGAGGAACTGAAGGCCTGGGCCGCGGAAAACACGACCGCGAAGGACGGCGACTGGAAGGGCTTCAACCGCATCCTGCACCAGTTCTCCGACCGCTGGCGCGACGCCGGCCACCTGAGCGAAAAGGCCTTCGCCGAACTGCAGCCCCTGTGGAAGGAAGCGATGCATGCCGCCGCGGCCCCCCTCGAGGCGTTGCAGAAGGAGAGTCTGGAGCGGCGCCACGCGATGATCGACGAGGCCCGCGAACTCGGGGCCCAGCCGCAGCTGCGCATCGATGCCGTCAAGGCACTGCAGCAACGCTGGCAGGCGGAAGCGCAGGCCGTGCCGCTGGACCGCAAGCACGAACAGAAGCTGTGGGACGCTTTCCGCAGGCCGATCGACGAAGCTTTCAACCGCAAGACCGAAGAGCGCGAGAAGGCCGCCGCGCAGCTGAGCGAGCGCGACCGCATCGTGCTGGATGCGTCCAAGGCACTGGAAGCCGCCAACGCGAGCGGCGACGCGCAAAAGATCCGGGCAGCGATGTCCGGGCTCGAGGCCGCCTTGCGCGGCCAGGCCCAGGCAGCGGAAGCGGTTGCCCGGGCCGACGAGGCCGCCAAGAAGCAGGAGACGGATGCCGGCGCAGCCGGTGTTGCTGCGGCTTCCGCGCCGGAAGGCGAGGCGGAAGGCGTGTCCGGAGCCGTGGCGGCAGAAGGCGAATCCGCCGGCGCGACGACCGAGCCGGCTGCCGAAGGTGAAACGGCCGCGGCGGCAGCTCCGGCCGCTGCACCGAAGCCGGCGCCCAAGCCCGTGATCGCGATGCGGGGCGACGACCGCCCGGGCATGAAGAAGGCCGAGCCGATGCCCGCCGGCCGTGGCGGCAAGTTCGGCGACCGCAAGGGCGGTCCCGGCGCCGGTCGCCCCGGCGAACGCCGGGACGATCGCGGGCCGCGTGGCGAGGGCCGCTTCGGCGACCGGCCGGCGTTCGAGGACCGCGGTCCGCGCCTGGGCGACGTCGCCTTTCGCGCCCAGCGCGAGGCCCTGGAGCACGCGCAGAGCGCCCTGAAAAAGCTGGCGGCGCAAGCCCATGGCGAGGCGCTCACGCAGCTGATGACTGCCTGGGAGCAGCGCTCGGGCGAGCAGGTGCCCAGCCTGCAGGAATTCGGCAAGGCCGTTTCGGCGCCGGTGCGTACCAGCTGGGTCCAGGCCGTCGGCGCTGCGCCCAAGGGCGATGCCTCGGAAGCGCTGCTGCGGCTGGAAATCGCCGCCGAATCGCCATCCCCGGCCGAGCACCTGAGCGCCCGCCGCTTGCTGCAGCTGCAGCTCCTGACCCGCCGCAACGATCCTTCGCCGGAGCAGACCTGGGGCCAGGACACGGCCCGGGTGCTGGCGACCGCCTATGAGGCGTCGGTCGCGCGCCGGCTGCAGAACGTGCTCAAGGCCTTGTTCCGGCGCTGACGGCAGATGGTCGAGATCCGTCCGTTCCGGCGCGAAGACACGGCGGGCGTGGTCGCCTTGTGGCAAGCCTGCGGCCTGACCCGGCCGTGGAACGATCCGTACAAGGACATCGAGCGCAAGCTGACCGAGCAACCGGAGCTGTTCCTGGTCGGCGAGCGTGACGGCCAGGTGCTGGCCAGCGCGATGATCGGCTTCGACGGGCACCGCGGCTGGGTCTACTACCTCGCCGTGGCGCCGGGTCACCAGCGCTTGCGGCTGGGACGGCGCCTGATGGAACGCGCCGAGCAGCTCCTGATCGAGCGGGGCTGTCCCAAGATCAACCTGCTGGTGCGCAGCACCAACAGCGGGGTGCTCGCCTTCTATGAAAAGCTCGGTTATGCGCGGGACGACGCCGTGCCGCTGGGCAAGCGCCTGATCCCCGACAACTAGGAGCCGAAGAAGGGATCGAACAGCGCGACCAGCGCCGGGAATTCCTGCTCGAAGCGGGGCCGGTTGACGAAGTACGCCTCGCAGGCCACCGCGAAGAACTCGTCGATCGCGCTCGCCCCATAAGCGTCCAGCCATTGCACATCGCCGCCGAAACGCTCCGCCAGGATCACCTTTTCGCGGAAGGCCTGGTACTCGGCTTCCATCGTCGCCAGCCAGGCCGCGCGGGCTGTCCGCGAGGGCAGGGGCGGGCATCCGTCGGGCTCGCCGTCGCGCATGTCGATCTTGTGCGCGAACTCGTGGATCACCAGGTTGTAGCCCTGCGTGGCCGTGGCGCCCGCGTCCTGCACGTCGGTCCAGTTGAGCATGACCGGGCCGCGGTCCATGGCCTCGCCGGCGAGCACGTCGTCCCAGTGGTGGACCACGCCGGCTTCGTCGGTCGTCGTCCGGCGCGCCACCACCTGTCCGCGGTGCACGACGACCCCGACGAAATCGTCGTACCACTTCAGGCCGAGGTTCAGGACCGGCAGCACCGCCTGCGCCGCGATCGACAGCGCGACGTCATCGGTGATGACGAAGCCCTGCGCGCCGTGGAATTCCTTGTCGGCGAGGAACTGGCCGGCGAGTTCGCGCAGGCGGAGCCGCTCCGCCTCGCCGCGGGCGGCCAGGAACGGGTAGCGGGCGAGGACGCCGCTCCAGAGTGCGTCGGGGATGGTGCGCGCCGCACCGCGCTTGCGCAACCAGCCGAACATCAGGCGAGTTCGACCCGCAGCGCGCCGGCGTCGCCGATGCGCAGGACCTGCAGGCGCGGCCGTGTGGCGGCGGCGTCCCAGTCGCTCAGCACGATCCGGCGCCGGCCGCCGGGAAGCTCGTGGTCGCCGGGGCGGTGGGTGTGGCCGTGGATCATCACCCGCGCGTCGGCGGCCTTGAGCCAGCTGGTCGCCGCATCGGCGTCCACGTCCGCATACGGCGCACCGGAGCGCTTGCGCGCCTCGCTCTGCTCGCGCAAACCGCGCGCGATCGCCTTGCGTTCGGCCAGCGGCTTGGCCAGGAAATCGCGCTGCCAGTGCTGCGTGCGCACCTGCGCGCGGAAAGCCAGGTAGTCGGCGTCCTGCAGGCACAGCGCGTCGCCGTGGGTGAGGAGCCAGCGTTCGCCCAGGAAAGTGAAGACCGAAGGATCCTCGAGCAGCGTGGCGTGGGTTGCCCGGATGAAGCCGGGGCCGACCAGGAAGTCGCGGTTGCCGTGCATGAAGAACACGGGCATGCGCGCGGCCGTCGCCTTCATCACCGCCGCGCAGTCGGCGGCAAAACCAGGCTCCAGCGCGGCATCGTCGCCGACCCAGACCTCGAACAGGTCGCCCAGGATGAATACGGCGTCCGTGCCCGTCGTGCGCATGTAGGCGCGCCAGGCATCGAAGGTCGCCGGCTCCGACGCGTGCAGGTGCAGGTCGGAAATGAAATCGGCCGTGCGCCAGGACGCGGGAGCCTGCAACTCCTGGAACGGCGGCACGGCCGGGGCGTCCACCTCGGGCGCCCTCAGGCGGCGACGGCTTTCTCGATGATGACGTCGTCGTTCGGGACGTCGTCGTGGAAGCCCTTGCGGCCGGTCTTCACGGCCTTGATCCGGTCGACCACGTCCTTGCCGCCGACGATTTTGCCGAACACCGCATAGCCCCAGCCCTGCGCGCTCGGTGCGGTGTGGTTGAGGAAGGCGTTGTCCGCCACGTTGATGAAGAACTGCGCGGTCGCCGAGTGCGGATCGTTGGTGCGCGCCATGGCCACGGTGTAGTTGTCGTTCTTGAGGCCATTGTTGGCCTCGTTGCCCACCGGGGCGTCCGTCGGCTTCTGCTTCATGCCGGGCTCGAAGCCGCCGCCCTGGACCATGAAGCCCGGGATCACGCGGTGGAACACCGTGTTGTCGTAATGGCCCTTCTTCACGTAGTTCAGGAAGTTCTCCGTCGACTTGGGCGCCTTGTCCTGGTCCAGCTCGAGCGTGATGACGCCGTAGCCCTTGATGTGCAGTTCGACCTTGGGATTGCTCATGGAAGCTCCTTCAAAATGCGCGCGGGCAGGGCTGCGAGCCTGTCCCGCCGCGGGTGATTGTGTGGGGGACAGAGCCTGGGGGTCTGTCGCTAAAGGTCAGTTATTTAACCACCGTGGCGGAGGTGATGACGATCGGCGTGACCGGAACGTCGCGATGCGGACCCTTGGGCCCGGTTTGCGCGGCCTTGATCTTGTTGATGACGTCCATTCCCGAGACGACCTTGCCGAAGACCGTATAGCCGTGGCCGTCGGGATTGGGCGCGTCCAGGGCGGCGTTGTCCCGCACGTTGATGAAGAACTGCGACGTGGCGGAGTTCGGGTCCGCGGTGCGCGCCATCGCGATCGTGCCGACCGCGTTCTTCAGGCCGTTGCCGGCCTCCAGGGGAACGGGCGCGCGAACCGGCTTTTGCTGCATCTCGGGCGTGAAGCCGCCGCCCTGGACCATGAAGTTCTCGATCACGCGGTGGAAGATCGTGCCGTCGTAATGCTTGTCCTTGACGTACTGCAGGAAGTTCTCCACCGTCTTGGGCGCCTTGTCGGGCGCGAGCTCGACGACGAAATTGCCGGCGCTGGTCGCGAAATTGACGCGGGGCGCGTCCGCCGCCCAGGCGCCGCCGGCCAGTGCGCCCGCCAGCAGGGCGCAGGCGGCGCGGCGGGAGACGGTCAACAGGAATCCGGTCATCCAATCACTCCTTCAAAAAAGATCTTCCACATCGCGCCGCTGCGCATCCAGTACTGGCGCTTGACGAGCCCGGTCCGCTCGCCGGCGATGACTTCATCGAAGGTGACGACCATGGTGTCGGCGTTGTCGGTCCAGCGCAGGTAGGACAGCTCCTTGAGCAGCACGTCGCGGCCCTTGGCCTTGTTGATTTCGCCCCGCAGGGCCGGCATCCATTCGGTCAGCGTCTTGCCGTAGCCCGAGAAGTCCGGCGAATAGAAGGTCAGCACGCGCGCGAAGTCGCCGCTGGCCTTGGCGCTGCGCCAGGCCTGAAGCGTGTCGGCGAACCGCCTGCTGTCGGGCTGCACGCTCGCGGGCGGCACCCACTGGAGGGTCTGGGCGATCACCACCGGCGTGGTGCGGATCTCCACCGTGCTGATGATGCGCTGCAGGTCGGGGTTGGCCAGCACCACGCAGCCGTCGGTGGCCTTGGGCGCGCGCGCGAACTGGGCCGGCGGCGTGCCGTGCAGCCAGATGCCGCTGCCGGTCTTGCCGCGCCGCAGGTCGTACGGATTGGGATAGTTGATCGGCAACGCGCCGGCGCCGTAGAAATCCTTCAGCGACTTCGGATCGAGGTTGCTGGTGACGAAATAGACGCCCAGCGGCGTGCGCAGGTCGCCTTCGACGGTTTTCTCGATGCCGGACTTGCCGACCGAGATGTAATAGTCGGCCAGCAGCTTCAAGCCGGTCGGCGTGTTCTCGAACAGGTACAGCCGGGCGCGCGACGCGTCGATCGCGATCGCGTGCTTGTTGCGTGGGGACAGCTGCAGGAACTGCGCCGGGATGGCGCCGGCCGGCGGCTTCTCGCGCAGCGCCCGGATCCGCAGCTGCGACTCCTCGCGCAGTTCCGCGAGCATCTGGGCGCCGGTGCGGGCGGCCGCGTCGGGAACGTCGCCGACCGCGCGAACCGGGCGCGCCTGGGACGCGAGCAGGTCGCCATACACCAGCTGTGCGAGCTGGAAGTTCGGATGGTCCTTGACCAGCGCTTCGGCGCGCTCCAGCGCTTCGCGGCGCTTGGCCTGGCCGATCAGCTTGTAGACCTCGATCAGGCGGGCCTCGGTCTCGCCGTCGCGCACCAGGCGACGCGGGGCGGCAGCTGTCCGCTGCGGTTTGGAGGCGGCCTGGCGGGCGTTGCGGCCGTTTTCGGACGCAGCGGCGGACCCGGCAGCGGACAGACAGGCGCAGGAAAGGCACCAAAGCACGAGCGCTGCTCGTTTCATGCGCAAGATCCGACGGAAAAACTGGGAGCGGACAAACCAGACCCGATCGCTGCGATGGTGGGCGATACCCCCACCGTCAAGCGCCTGTCGATTCCCTGACGATCAGCCAGCGGTCGCCGGACTTGACCAGTTCGAGCGTCTTGCGGCTGGAAACGTTCAACGAGTCGGCGCTGTAGGCCTGCTTGAACTTCGCGACCGCCTTGTTGCCGTTGACAGTGACGGCGACGTCACTGAGCTTCACGGTGATGCGGTTCTTGCCGACGATGCGGGCGCGCCGCTCGCTTTCCCAGGCTGCGCGCGACATCTTGCCGGGCGGATCGAATTCCTTGCCGTAGGCGCCCAGATAGCCGCCCATGTCCTTGGCGGCCCAGGCGGCTGCCCAGGCCTGCACCGCGGCCTCGACTTCCTTCGAACCGCCGCCGGCGGCTGCGGGAGCGAGGCTCCCGGCAGCGGGCGCCGGTGTGGGCGCG
>JAQGNJ010000015.1 GCA_028291885.1 Ramlibacter sp.
GATCACCATCATGATGGCGTGCGCGCTCATCTGAAAACCCATCAGCTCGGGGTTGATGAACCCGGTCTGCGCACCCCACAGGTAACCGGCCAGTCCCGCAAGAGCGCCGGCCAGCGTGAACGCCGCGAGCTTGTAGCCGAAGGTGCCGTAGCCCATGGCGCGCATGCGGTGCTCGTTGCCGCGGATGCCGCCCAGCACCCGGCCGAACGGGCTCCAGAGCAGCCGGCGCAGGAAGACATAGACCAGCACCAGCATGGCCAGCGTGAAGTAGTAGAAGACCAGCTTGTTCTCCAGGTCGATCACGACCGCGTTCGGCTTGAAGTTGACGTAGATGCCGTCGGAGCCGCCCAGCACCTTGTTGTCGTGGTACAGGTAGAACACCATCTGGGCGAAGGCCATCGTGACCATGATGAAGTAGATGCCGCGGGTGCGGACCACGAAAAAGCCGATCACCAGCGCCGCGAGCGCCGACGCGCCCATCGCCGCCGGCAGGCTCCACCACAGGTTCACCGGCGTGTCGGCCGGCGTCAGGAAGGCCAGGGTGTAGCCGGCCAGGCCGAAGAAGGCGGCGTGGCCCAGCGACACCAGGCCGGTGACGCCGAGCAGCAGGTCCAGGCTCATCGCGAAGATGCCCAGGATCATCATGTGGACCACCATGCCGGCGTAGTACTCCGAGCCGACGAAGGGAAAGGCGGCCAGGGCCAGCAGCCCCAGGACCAGCACCACCTGCAGGCTGCGAGGCAGGGTTTCGAGATTCGATTTTGTTGAACTCATTGAACGGACCGGACGCGATTGTTCTTTTTCATTGCTTGGCCAGCCCTTCGGGCTTCCACAGCAGCACTGCCGCCATCAGCATGTAGACCAGCATGCCCGCCACCTGCGGCAGCAGCACCTTGCCGAAGGTGTCGACCAGGCCGACCAGCAGCGCCGCGATCAGCGCGCCGCGGACCGAACCGATGCCGCCGATCACCACCACCACGAAGCACATGATCAGCACCTGCGAACCCATGTTGGGATAGACGCTGGAGATCGGCGCGGCGATCATGCCGGCCACCGACGCCAGCGCGACGCCCAGGCCGAACACCACGGCGTAGATCAGCTTGATGTTGACGCCCAGCGCTTCCGCCATGTCGCGGTTGGACGCGCCGGCGCGGATCTTCATGCCCAGGCGCGTTTTGGAGATCAGCAGGTACAGGCCCAGCGCCAGCGCAATGCAGACGCCGGAGATGAACAGCCGGTACACCGGGTACGACAGGTTTTCCGTCAGCTGGATGGACGCGCCGAGCAGCTCCGGGATCTTCACGCCGTACACGTCGTCGCCCCAGAAGATGGAACGCATCTCCTCGAAGATGTAGATCAGGCCGAAGGTCAGGAGCACCTGGTCCAGATGGTCGCGCTTGTAGAAGTGGCGAAACAGCAGCCGCTCCAGCGCCAGCCCGAACAACACCGACAACGCGGCGCCGCCCAGGATGGCGACCGTGAGACTCCCGGACAGGCCCGCCAGCCAGTACGCGAGATAGGCACCCAGCATGTAGAAGCTGCCGTGCGCGAGGTTGACCACGCCCATGATGCCGAAGATCAGCGTCAGGCCGGCCGCCAGCATGAACAGCAGCAGTCCGTACTGCACGCTGTTGAGAAGCTGGATCAGGAAGTTCGCGAAGTCCATCGGTTACCGCGGCAGCGACAGCGGGGTGAGCGGCAATTCCACCGGCAATTCGCCCGGCAACGCGGGCGGGGTCCCGGCGAGGGCGCTGCGGCTGAGCATCGGCGGCGCGGAATCGTTGACGTGGACCGAGAAGACATCGGGGCGGTTGTAGTGGCCGGCGAAGTCGTTGATCAATTTCGGGATCATGACGTCGTTGAGATCGACGTCGGCGTAGACGATGCCCTCGGCGTCTCCAAGCGGCTCGGTCAGCAGCTGCCCGGTCGGCCCGATGATGGACGCGTAGCCGCGGCCCCTGCACTGCTCCAGGAAAGGGCGTTCTTCGTCCGACGGCTCGTAGGCGTCGATCGTCGCCTGGTCGAGAACGCCGGTGGCGTTGATCACGAAGCAGCCCATGCTGTAGGCAAGGCCGCGGCTCACCGCCGTGATCAGGTCCTCGAGCTTGAGGGCGGGCGAGACGAACGACGGCCAGGCTGCGACGTGGACCAGCGGGTACATGTTCATCAGCGCGAACACCGCGAGCGGGTTGGCGTTTTCCGCGCAGACCAGGCCGCTCACGTTGCCGAAGGGGGCGTTGTAGGCCTTGAGCGTGTCGCCCCAGCCGCCCGTGTGAACGAGCCGCTCGCCCACGGTCGGCACGAGCTTCTGGTGCTTGCCCAGGATCGCCCCGTCCGGGCCGATGAAAAGCTGGGTGTTGAACATCGTTCCCGTCGTGTCCGCGCGTTTTTCGCACATGCCGACGACCGCCGTCAGGCCCGCTTGCCGGCAGGCCTGGCCCAATCGGTCGGTCGATTCGCTCGGGATCACCACGGCGTTCTGGAAAAGCCGGCGCGACAGGCCGAGGCTGACCCGTCCGGTGGCGGGGCGAACCGTGTACCAGGACGGGTGCGCCGGGATGAAGCCTTCGGGAAAGCCGATCACCTTCGCACCTTTCCTGCCGGCTTCGAGGATCAGGCTGCAAGCCTTCTCCACCGTTGCGTCCCGGTCAAGGTGAACGGGCGCGGCTTGAACGGCTGCAAGCCTGATGGTTTCGAGCACGTCGCTCATTGTTGTCTACCTCGAGAAAAAATAGGCGGCCGTCATCGTCCCGGCGACCGGGGCGCCAGCGGGCAAGTGCCCGGGACGACGGCAGCGGGGGACTGATGCAAAAACCACGCCTGCGACCGGGCAGGCGATACGGCAGACGGCGGAACAGGGAAGTGTCAGGCCATCCTGCAGCCGGTGCCGGCGTCCGCCACGGCCTTGGCCGCGATGCCGATCACCTTGTTCTCGCCATTGGCGACCTGGCGCAGGTACATGTCCTGGATCGGGTTGTGCGACTTGCTCATCGTCCATTTGCCGCGGGGACTGTCGATGACTGCTCCCTCCATCGCGGCGTAGAGCGCTTTCTTGTTGGACAGGTCGCCCTTGACCGCGTCGGCGCCGCGCATCAGGAGGGTGCCGGTGTCGTAGCCCTGGACGGCGTAGACGTCGGGCTGCATGCGGAACCTCTTGGCATAGGCCAGGCGGAAAGCCTTGTTGCGCGGCGTGTCCAGCGAGTCGCTGTAATGCAGCGTCGTCAGGATGCCGTCGGCGGAAGCGCCGGCAGCGTCCAGAACGCCCTCGGTGAGGAAGCCCGATCCGTACAGCGGGATCTTGCCCTTGAGGCCCGCGGCGGCGTAGTCCTTGATGAATTTCGCGGCGCCGGCGCCGGCGAAGAAGCAGCAGACCGCGTCGGGCTTGAGCGAGGCGATCTCGGTCAGCAGCGCCTGGAACTCCACGTTCGGGAACGGCAGGCCCAGCTCCTTGACGATGGTGCCCCCGGCCTTGGTGTAGCTGTCGCGGAAGCCCTCGAAGGCCTCGTCGCCGGCGGCGTACTTCCACGTGATCCAGACCGCCTTTTTGTGGCCCTTGTCGACCATCACCTTGCCCAGCGCCGACGTCGGCTGCGAGTTGGTGAACGAGGTGCGGAACACGTTGGGGGCGCACTGCGCGCGGGTCGCGGCGTGGACGCCGGCGTTGGGGATCAGGCTCAGCACGCCGGTGTCGCGGGCCACCTTGTGGATGCCCATCTGCACACCGGAGTGGATGGTGCCGACGATCACGTCGACCTTGTCGCGCTGGACCAGCCGGGTGGCGTTCTCGACGCCCTTGGACGGCTCGGATTCGTCGTCGACCCGGAACCATTCGATGTCGCGGCCGCCCACCTTGTTGTTCGCTTCCTCGAGCGCCATGTGGAAGCCGTTGTCGACGCCCAGGCCGGTCTGGGCGAACGTGCCGGTGGCGGGCAGCATCAGGCCGATGCGGATCTTGCTGCTCTGGGCGCGCGCGATCTGCGGCAGCAGCAAGCCCGTGGAAGCGGCGCCGATCAGGGCGGCGCTGCGGGAAAGAACGAGGCGGCGGGTGGTCATGGTGGTTCTCCTGTGCTGAATTAATGTGCAGTAAAGTGCATGTTGGTCAGTATGCTCCAGAGCTGGCTGAAGCCATCCCCAAAGAAACCCTAGTGCGGCGCACGCGGCGCGGTTTCGGTCGGCGGATCAATTGAAGTGCGAGCCGCCGTCGACCACCAGCGTCTGCCCGGTGATGAAGGACGCGCCGGTTGACATGAAGAAGGCGACGGCGCCGGGCACATCGGCCGGGACCATGTCGCGGGCGACCGAGCGGGCGTTGCGCGAGACCTCGCGCAGCTTTTCGAGCTGCACGGGATTGCCCATCACGCCTTCGCTCAGGGTGAAGCCGGGAGCGACGCCGTTGACCAGGATGTTGGAGGGGCCCAGCTCCTTGGCGAGCGAGCGCGTCATGCCCAGCACCGCACCCTTGCTCGAGACGTAGTGCAGCATGAAGGGGACGCCCTTGAACGGCGTGCCCGAGATGATGTTGACGATGCGGCCGCCGCCGTTGGCCTTCATGTGCGGCACGACGGCCTGGCAGCAGGACATCACGCCGAAGACGTTGACCTCGAACAGCCGGCGCCATTCCTCCAGATCGATCTGCTCGAAGGGCCGCGGCACCAGGCTGGAATAGATGCCGGCGTTGTTGACGAGGCCGTCCAGGCCGCCGAGTCCGGCCAGGCAGCTCGCGACCATCGCCTGGACCTGGTCCGGCTTCGACACGTCGGCCGCGATGGCGACGGCCGTGCCGCCCGCGGCGCGGATCTCCTGCACCGTCTGTTCCGGCCGCTGGATGTCGGCGGCCGCGACGTGGGCGCCCTGCGCGGCGAGTTCGAGCGCGATGGCCCGGCCGATGCCGCTGGCCGCGCCGGTGACCAGCACCTTCCTGTCCGCGAGCGGCGCCGTCATGCGGCGCTTCCCTGGTTCTCCTGGGCGATCAGGCGCTGCACGACGCGGCGCGCATGGATCGAGCCGAAATCGGCCTTGACGCTGACCTCGATCTTCTTGCGATCGTCGGTTTCGATCAGCCGCTGCTGCGCCTCAAGCACCTCCTTGTCTTCGAGGAAGGTGGCCAGGATCTGCTTGTGCACCAGATCGGTGATCTCCTGGTCGTCCAGCGCGAAGCAGCGCGTGATCGTCCAGTAGTAGTTGCTGCTGCGCTCGTCGATGGGCGTGATCGAGTTGATCGAGAACCAGCGCAGGCCCTGCTCCGCGTCCTCCGTGCCCGTGGGGAAGCCGCGGGCGTCGATCGACACGCTCGAAGGCGGCTGGAAGCGGATGATCTGCCAGCGGTCGATGTTGCCGGTGAGGTTGCGCACCCGCTTGAACAGGGGCGGCGGCGGCGTGTTGCGCATCACACGCTGCACGTGGACCTCGTTGCCTTCGACGTTCGATTCCATCGGCGTTTCGGCGACTGCCGCATTGCCGATGGTCTTGGTGTGGACGAAGGTCTCGTGCGTCAGGTCCAGCAGGTTGTCGGTGAGCAGCTGGTAGTTGGCTTGCACCTTCAGCACGCCGCCGGTGACGGTCCAGCCCGGCGTGTCGTTGTAGCGCAGGTCGGGGATCAGCGCCTCGTCGGCCTTGGCCGGGTCGCCCATCCAGATCCACACCCAATGCCACTTCTGGACGACCGGATAGCTGCGCGCCTTCATCGCCGCCGGGATCTGCTCCTGGCCCGGGATGCGGACGCAGCTGCCGGCGCAGTCGAAGGTCATGCCGTGGTAGCCGCACTGCACCGCGTCGCCGATCAGCGTCCCCTTGGACAGCGACGCGCTGCGATGCGGGCAGCGGTCTTCCAGCGCCACCGGTTTGCCGGCTTCGCTGCGGAACAGGACGACGGGCTCGCCGGTGATCCAGCGTTGCGTCAACTCACGCCCGAGCTCGCTGGCCTGGGCGGCGACGTACCAGCAGTTCTTCAGAAACATAGGATGAGGGGTCAGGCGTTGCGGGCGGCGTATTCGATTTCGGGGCGCAGGGCGACGGCTTCGCCGAGGTTCCACAGCGCCCAGTGCAGTTCCATGTCGGCGTTGCGCAGCATCTGCTCGATCTGCGGGATGTCGCAGCCCTGCATGGCCGACGCGATCTGCTCGCGGGCCTGCTTGATGCGGTCGATCTGGTTGCGTGTGTTGTCCATGTGATCTCCCATTGCCTCAGCGGTCCAGTGCGCGGCGCAATTCCTTGGGCCGCTGGTCGATGATCCGCTTGGTCTTGAGCTCGAAGCGGGGCAGGCTCTTGGGCTCCACCGCAACCACGTCCAGCCGCACGTGCAGCGCCTTGTGGATGCGCGCCTGCGCGTCGGCGGCGATGCTCTTCCACCGCGAGGGGTCGACCGTCGGCTCCGGCTCGAAGCGCACGCGCATGCAGTCGTTGCCTTCCTCGTGGGTCAGCACCAGCTCGTAATGCATGCTGACGCCCTCGACGCCGGTGAGGATGTTCTCCACCGCGGTCTGGTAGA
This sequence comes from Ramlibacter sp., assembly GCA_028291885.1. Taxonomy (GTDB): domain Bacteria; phylum Pseudomonadota; class Gammaproteobacteria; order Burkholderiales; family Burkholderiaceae_C; genus Ramlibacter. Next base: position 6,488 of record JAQGNJ010000015.1, read on the forward strand.
CGTTGGTGCCGCGCACCGTCACCATGAAGTCCGTGCGTCCCAGCACGGCGCCTTCGAGCTTGGACCAGGTGCGGCCGCAATCGCAGCTGCTGCGGCGCCGCACCAGGTCGTGCGTGCGGTAATTGAGCAGCGGCTGCGCGGTGTTGGCATAGCCGGTGACGATGTTCTCGCCGATCTCGCCATCGGGGACTTCCTGCATCGATTCCGGATCCATCGACCAGCTGAAGACATTCATCTCGTTGACGTGGACGCCGTCGCCCAGCGGGCAGCCGGGCGCGATCGCGTCGACCTCGGCGATGCCGAGCAGCTCCCCGGCTTTCGCGCCCCAGGCCTTCTCGATCTGCTCGCGCATGCCGGGCAGGGCGGTGGGACCGGGTTCGCCTGCGTGGTAGGTGAACTTGATCGAGCTCTTGGACAGGTCGATGCCCATTTCGGCGGCGACGGCGGCGATGCGCAGCGCGAAGGTCGGCGTCGAGATCAGCACCGTGGGCTTCATGCGAAGGATGGCGTCGATGTGGCCCTTGGTGTCGAGGCCGCCGCCCGAGATCACCCGGGCGCCGAGCCGGCGCGCGCCCCAGTAGGCGCTCCAGAAGCCGGCGAAGTTGCCCCAGCCGAAGGCGAAGTAGAAGGTGTCGGTCGGCCGGATGCCCAGGCCCCAGAAGCCGTAGACCCAGGATTCGCCGTAGCGCACGCTGTCGTACATCGAGTACGGGATCGCCAGCGGCACGCCCGTGGTGCCCGAGGTTTCGCAGTGGTGCGCGACGAACTCCAGCGGCAGGGCGAGGGTGTCGCCGTAGGGCGGGCGCTGCTGCTGCAGGTGGATGAACTCGCTCTTGTCGGTGATCGGCACCTTGCGCTTGAAGTCGTCGAGCGAGCGGATGTCCGACGGCTTGATGCCGGCGTCGTCGAACTTGCGACGGTAGAACGCGCTGTGCTCGTAGGCGTAATGGGTCAGCGCCTGGACCCGCTGCAGGTGCAGCGCGTCGAGCCTGGCGCGCGGCATGGTTTCGGTCAGCCGGTTCCAGAACGGGCTGCCCTGCGACTGGGGGCTGAGAGCGGTGAGAGGGGACGACGGCATGGTTCGCTCGGTTGACATACTGCACGGATAGTATGTACATTCAAAACCCGGATCGATCAGGGAAAACCCTCCAATGAGCGAAACATTGTCAGCGAGCGTCGCGACGCCGCGCCGGCCCGCGAGCAGGAAAGTCGAACAGCGTCAGGCCAGCATGGAACTGCTGCTGGAGGCGGCGTTGCGCCTGTTCGTTTCGCAGGGCTATCGCTCGACCAACCTCGAGCAGATTTCCGGCGCGGCCCAGCTCACCAAGGGCGCCGTGTATTTCTACTTCCGCAGCAAGGAAGCGGTGCTGCTGGAACTGCTCAAACGCGTGCAGACCACGGTCGTCGACCGCGCCATCGAAGTCACCGAGGCCGCCGGCCCGGACCCCAAGGACAGGCTGGTCGCCTACGTGCATTACCAGGCGAATCTCGGCATCACGCACCGCGACGAAGTGCTGCTGCTGATCCTGATGGCGCTGGAATTCAAGGAGCGCGAAGGCGAGGCCCAGGCCTTCATCGCCAAACTGTACGCCAGGCAGTGCGGATTCATCGAGAAGCTGGTGCAGGGCGGCCAGACGGCCGGCGTGTTCCGCCGCGACGTGCCGACGCGCGAGCTGGCGTCGGTGGTGCTGGCGATCAACGACGGCACCTTCCTCGAGTGGTTCCGCCGCTCCAGCGCGCTGGACGGACGCAACCTGGTCAAGGCGTTGCGCTCGGTGGTGCTGGGCGGCGTGATGTCGCGGGCGCAGGAAGCTGCGCCCAAGCCCGCCGGCGCCAAGCCCGCGCCGCTCAAGCTGGCCGGCGCCACCGCGCCCCGCAAGACGGCTGCCAAGACGGCCGCCAAGGCGGCCCGGAAACGCTAGTGGAAACCCGCGGTTGACGCCGCGGCACAGGCAACATACCATCCGGATAGTATATTTAACCGACCCCCTGGAGCCTCCATGGAAACCGTTGAGCAAATCCCCGCCGGCACCTACAAGCAGGGCGATCCGGCGATGCCGGCCGAATTCCGAGACATGCTGGTCAAGCTGCTGCTCAACGAGCATCTCGAGAACAACGGCAACACCGAATACCGCAAGATCCTGGCGAAGATCGCCGACGCCGGCCTGCGCTACGCGCCGCATGGCCGCGCGATGGAGATCGAGGCCGAGATCATCCGGCAGGAAGTGCAGCACGGGAAGATCTGCGAAGACCTGCTCAAGGGCCTGGGCGCCGACCCGAACTGCACCAAGCCGATCAAGCAGTACGCGTTCCACATCCCGTTCGACGACTGGATCGACCTGGCGTGGTTCCACGCGCTGATCGACCGCGTCGGCCTGTACGTCGGCGTGGAGTGGACCGGCAGCCCCTACGAGCCGCTTGCGGAAGTCTCGGCCGGCCTCGAAGCCGACGAGGAGTTCCACACCAAGTCCGGCTTCCTGCACCTGCGCGAGATCTGCAGCACGCCCGAAGGCAAGGCAGCCGCCCAGGAGCGGCTGCAGAAGTGGTGGACCGCGGCCCTGGACATGTTCGGCAAGTCGACGTCGGTCAACTCGCCCGTGTACGTCAAGTGGGGCATCAAGCAGCACAGCAACGAGGAGCTGCGCCAGAAGTACATCGCCGAAGCGCTGCCCGAGATCAAAAAGCTCGGCCTGACCCCCGCCGACAACCTGCTCAATCGCCGCTTCCTCTAAGGAGAGATCCCATGGCCATCGATTTTTCCGTCGAGAACGGCATCGGCGTCATCGCGTTCAACCGCCCGCCCGCCAACGCCTATGACCACGCGATGCTGGGCGAGCTCACGGCCGCCGTGCACAAGGTGGCCGAGGATCCGGCGGTGCGCGTGGCGGTGGTGCGCAGCGCCAATCCCAAGTTCTTCTGCACCGGCGCCGACATCTCGACGCTGCAGAACTCGACGCGCGCGCAGTTCGCCAATTTCCTGACGATCGCGCAGGAAGCGGTGGACGCGATCGGCCGCACGCCCAAGCTGTTCATCGCCGCCATCCAGGGGCATTGCATCGGCGGCGGGCTGGAGATCGCGCTGGGTTGCGACTTCCGCTGGGCCGCGACCGGCAAGTACCGGCTCGGGCTGGCGGAAGTGAATCTCGGCCTGTCGCCGGGCATGGGCGGCACGCAGCGCCTGCCGCGGCTGATCCCCAAGAGCAAGGCCTTGCAGATGATGGTCACCGGCGATCCGGTCGGTCCGGAGGAAGCGCTGGCGCTGGGCATGGTCGACAAGCTCGTCGCGGCGGAAAACTTCGACGCCGAGGTGATGGCCTTCGCGCAGAAGCTCGCCGCCGGCCCCACGATGGCGCAGGGCTACATCAAGCTGTCCGTCAACAACGGGCTGGAAACCAGCCTGGCCCAGGGCCTGGCGATGGAGCGCGCGCACCAGAACCAGCTGTTCGCCTCCGACGACGTCGCCGAGGGCATCAAGGCCTTCCAGGAAAAGCGTCCGGCCCAATTCACCGGCAAGTAAAGCCGCAGCGGGATCCCACCATGAGCTACGAATTTCTCGACCTGAGCCGCGCCGACGGCTCCGCGCACATCGCCGTCCTGCGGCTGAATCGCCCGGACAACCTCAACTCGTGGAACCAGAAGATGCGCGAGGAGCTGCGCGACGCCGTCGCCGAACTGGTCGACGACGACCAGCTGCGCGTGCTGGTGATCACCGGCACGGGCCGCGCTTTCTCGGCCGGCGAGGACGTGCGCGGCATGAAGGGCCTGGCCGACATCGGCACGCGGGGCTTTCGCCGCGTGGCGCGCGGCATCCACAACGTCTTCGACGAGATCGAGGCGATCGAGGTGCCGGTGATCGCCGCGATCAACGGCGTCGCTGCCGGCGGCGGGCTGGAGCTGGCGCTGTCCTGCGACTTCCGCTTCGCCGCGCAGACCGCGAAGATGGGATTCCCCGAGAACAACGTCGGCCTGATCCCCGGTTCCGGCGGCTGCTCGCGCCTGGTGACGCAGGTCGGCTTGTCCAAGGCCAAGCGCCTGGTGATGACCGGCGAGATGGTGATGGCCGACAAGGCGCTGCAATACGGCCTGGTCGACGAGGTGGTCGCGCCCGAGCAGTTGATGGAGCACACGATGGCCTTCGCCCGCGTGCTGGCGGCCAAGGCGCCCCAGGCCCTGGGCTTGGCGAAAGTGGTGCTGAACAACTGCGCCAGGGTCGATCCCGACACGGCGCGCAACTTCGAGCGCCTCGGCCAGAGCATCCTGAAGAAGACCGACGACCATGCCGAAGGCGCCAAGGCCTTCGTCGAGAAGCGGCCGGCGCAATTCACCGGGCGCTGATCGCCCGCTTGAGCAAATCGAGATGAGCAGCAACCCCGACTGGAAACCCGCGATCGCCGCGGACCAGCTGAGCGATGACCGCTTCCACGCGGCGCAGGCCGGCGACCACAAGCTGATCGTGCTGCGCGCGGATGGCGAGATCGTCGCCTACCGCGACGCCTGCCCGCACGAGGGCTACGCGCTCAGCGTCAGCGGCGAGCGCCAGGACTTCGTCATCGTGTGCAACAAGCACCTCTGGGAATTCGACGCCGCCACCGGCGAGCACATCAGCCGCATCCCGCGGCCCCAGTGCAACCTCAAGCGCTACCCCGTGCGCGAGGTGGACGGCATGGTCGAAGTGGACGTCAGCGCGCAGCCCGCAGCTTGAAGCGCTGGATCTTGCCGGTCGCCGTCTTCGGCAGTTCCGGCACGAACTCGATCCAGCGCGGGTACTTGTAGGGCGCGAGCTGGTTCTTGACGTGCATCTGCAGGTCGGCGGCGCTGGCCGCCTGGCCGGGCTTGAGCACCACGTAAGCCTTGGGCTTGACCAGTTCGTCGGTGTCGGCGACGCCGATCACCGCTGCCTCCAGCACCGCCGCATGGGTCATGAGCGAGCCTTCCACCTCGAACGGCGACACGTAGATGCCGCCGACCTTGAGCATGTCGTCGCTGCGCCCGCCATAGGTGTAGAAGCCGTCGGCGTCGCGGGTGTACTTGTCGCCGCTGCGGGTCCACTCGCCGGCGAAGGTCGCCTTGGTCTTGGCCCGGTTGTTCCAGTACATCAGGGCCGAACTGGGGCCGCTGATCTGCAGTTCGCCGATCTCGCCCTCGCCGCATTCGCGGCCGTCGTCGCCGACGATGCGAAGCTGGTAGCCGGGCACGGCCTTGCCCGTCGTGCCATAGCGCACGTCGCCGGGACGGTTGGACAAAAAGATGTGCAGCATCTCGGTCGAGCCGATGCCGTCCAGGATCTCGCAGCCGTATTCGCTGGTCCACTTGCGACCGATCTCCGCCGGCAGCGCCTCACCGGCGCTGGTGCAGACGCGCAGCTTCAATTGGCTTTTCTTCGGCCTGGCGGCGTCGTTCAGCAACAGCGAGTACAGCGTCGGAACGCCGTAGAAGATGGTCGGCTGGTACTTCCTGAGGATGGCGAACACGTCGGCCGGTGTCGGCCGCGAGGGCAGCAGCACCGTCGTCGCGCCGACGCTCATCGGGAAGGTGAGGGCGTTGCCCAGGCCGTAGGCGAAGAACAGCTTGGCGGCGGAATAGACGACGTCGCTCTCGCGGATGCCCAGGACGCCGCGCCCGTACAGCTCCGCGGTCTGGACCAGGTGGCTGTGCAGGTGCACCGTGCCCTTGGGCGTGCCGGTGCTGCCGCTGGAATACAGCCAGAAGCAGGCGTCGTCGCAGCAGGTCTGCGCGGGTTGGCGCGTCCCTGTGGCGTTCTGCACCAGTTGCGACAGCGTCAGCCTGCCTTCGGCCTTGTCGGCGCCGGCGACGATCACGGTCTTGAGGGAGTCGATCCCGCCGACGATGGCTTCAAAGGCCGGCCACAGTGGCTGCGAGACCACCAGGCCTTGCGCGCGCGAATCGCGCAACATGAACTCGAAGTCCTTGGAGGTGAGCAGGGTGTTGGCCGCGATCGGCACGACGCCGGCCAGGATGGCGCCGAGAAAGGCGACAGGCCATTCCAGCGTGTCGAGCGTCGCCAGCAGCAGGCGGCTTTCGGGTGCGAAGCCTTGCGCGCGCAAGGCGTTGGCAAACCGGTGGGACTGCTCGGCCAGCTCGCCATAAGTCAGCTGCGCGCCGCTGGAGCCGTCGATGTACGCCACCTTGGACGCACGGGAGGCGTTGCGTTCCAGCAGGTCGTGGGCCGCGTTGTAGTCGCGGGGAATGTCCACCGCCGGCGGTGAAGCGCCGTGGTCAGCGCGGCTCAGTTGCATGTCTCGTCTCCTCGTCCGTCTTCTTCTGCTTTACTTTTTTTTCCTCTGCGAACCCTGCGCGTCCTCCGCGTCCGGTGGTCCGCTTCGGATTCACTCGGCCTGTGCGGTCTGCAGCGCGAGGGCCAGCCATTCGCGGCACCAGGCCGTGCCTTCGACTTCGGGCATGGTGCCGGCGCTGGCGTCGTGGCACCAGACATCGCCGATGCGCTGGGCGCCGAGCCCCTGCAGGCGCTCGTCGAACTTCTTGCCGCCGAAGCAGAAGGTCTGCATATAGGTGCGGTCGCCCAGGGCGATCACGCCGTAGCGGACATGGCCCAGGTACTTGGGTTGGGCTTCCAGCGACTCATAGAGGATGCGGGCGTTGTCGGGGACGTCGCCGGAGCCGTAGGTCGAACTGCAGATGAGATAAAGTGCATCTTCGTCGAAGACGCCGATGTCCAGGCCGTCCATCAGCTGCACTTCGATCTCGTCGACCAGATCGGCGCAGTCCATCTGGATCGCTTGCGCCACATAGTCGGCGGTGCTGGTCATCGTCCCCACAAGAATCTTGAGCTTCATCGGGTTCTCCAAAACAGGATGCAATAAACTGCTTGACTTGAATCTGACAGGAAGTATACTGCAATCCTGATCCAGCGCAAACCCCAACGCGAACTTTTGTCGGAAAAACCTCTTCCCCATGCAAGCCCAAGCCGAAAACGATGCGAATGTCACGCTGAGCGAACTCGGCGGCCGGGTTCGTGCCTGGCGGGCACGCCGCGGAATGACGCGCAAGCAACTCGCCGCCGATTCGGGCCTGTCGGAGCGCTTCCTGGCCGATGTGGAGGGCGGCAAGGGGAACGTGTCGATCAATTCGCTGGAAGCGGCGGCTCGCGCGCTGAACATCACCATCCTCGAGCTGCTCCAGGACGCGCCGCGGCCGGCGCTCGCGCGCACCCAGGCGCTGCTCGGGCGCCTGGACGACAACCAGCTCGACCAGGCTTACTCGCTGCTGGCCGCCAGTTTCGGCCTGAACGATGCCAAGGGCCGCGAAAAGCGCATCGCCCTGATCGGTCTGCGCGGAGCCGGCAAGTCGACGCTGGGCGCCCAGCTCGCGGCGCACCACGGCGTGCCCTTCGTCGAGCTGGACCGCGAGATCGAGCGCGAGGCCGGCACCAGCATGAACGAGATCCTGTTGCTGCACGGCCAGGCCGGCTACCGCCGCTATGAGCGCCGGGCGCTGTTTCGCATCGCCGAAGACCATGCCGAGGGCGTCGTCATGACCACCGGCGGCAGCATCGTCAGCGAGCGCGAAACCTTCGACCTGCTGCAAAGCCGCTTCTACTGCGTCTGGCTCAAGGCCAGTCCGGAAGAACACATGAGCCGGGTCGTGGCCCAGGGCGACATGCGCCCGTTCGAGGCCAACCGCGGCGAGGATGGACAGATCGCGCAGGGCGCGATGGGCGAGGCGCTGGAAGACCTGCGCCGGATCCTGTCCAGCCGCGAGGCCCTGTATGCGCGGGCCGATGCCGTGGTGGACACGGCGGCCCGCTCCGTCAAGCAATCCCTGAAAGATCTGGAACGCGTCGTTCCGCTGGAGAAAAGATGAATGCAATGACCGAACCCCTGCTGTTCAAGCAAGGCGACCGCGAGCTTGTGAGCTTCGCGACCCACCCGTCGAACTACCAGCACTGGACGCTGAGCGTGGACGGCGACGTCGCCCGGCTCAAGCTGGACATCAACGAGGACGGCGGCATCAAGCCGGGCTACAAGCTCAAGCTCAATAGCTACGACCTGGGCGTCGACATCGAGCTGCACGACGCGGTCAACCGCGTTCGCTTCGAGCATCCGCAGGTGAAGGTGGTGGTGTTCGAGTCCGGCAAGGAAAAGATCTGGTGCTCGGGCGCCAACATCTACATGCTGGGCCTGTCGACCCACGGCTGGAAGGTGAACTTCTGCAAGTTCACCAACGAGACCCGCAATGGCCTGGAGGATTCGTCGCGCAACGACGGGCTCAAGTCGCTCGCGGCCGTGACCGGCGCCTGCGCTGGCGGCGGCTACGAGCTGGCCCTGGCCTGCGACCGCATCGTGATGGTCGACGACCGCTCGTCCACCGTCAGCCTGCCGGAAGTGCCGCTGCTGGGCGTGCTGCCCGGCACCGGCGGCCTGACCCGCGTCACCGACAAGCGCAAGGTCCGCCGCGACCTGGCCGACATCTTCTGCACCACCAGCGAAGGCGTGCGCGCCGACCGCGCCAAGGACTGGAAGCTGATCGACGCGCTGGCCAAGCCGCAGCAGTTCCCGCAGCTGATCGAACAGGAAGTGGCGGCTCTGCGGGCGCAGTCCACCCGCAATGGCAGCAAGGGCATCGAGCTGACGCCGCTGCAGCTGACCATCGACGAGCAGGGCTACCACTACACCACGGTGGACGCGAAGGTGGATCGCGAGGCCCGCATCGCGACGATCACGGTGCACGCGCCCAAGGCGAACGTCGAATCGACGCCGCAAGCGATCGAAGCCGCGGGCGCGAACTGGTGGCCGCTCAAGCTGGCGCGCGAACTGGACGACCTGATCCTGAACCTGCGCACCAACGAGCTGGAAACCGGGACCTGGGTGATCCAGACCCGTGGCGACGCCAACAAGGTCATGGCGGCGGATGCCGTGCTGGAAAAGCACAAGGAGCACTGGCTGGTGCGCGAGACCATCGGCGCGCTGCGCCGCACGCTGGCCCGCCTGGACGTGACCAGCCGCTCGCTGATCGCGCTGGTCGATGCCGGCTCCTGCTTTGCCGGCACCTTCTACGAACTGGCGCTGGCCTGCGACCGCATCTACATGCTGGACCTGCCGGATTCGCCGGACGCCGCCCCCTCGCTGCAATTGAACGCCGCCAATTTCGGCCGCTACCCGGTCGTCAACGGACTGACCCGGCTGCAGACGCGCTTCAACGAGGACGAAGCGACCATCGCGCAACTCAAAGGCCTGCTGGAAAGCCCGCTGCGGGCCGACCAGGCGCTGGGCCTGGGCCTGGTGACGCTGACGCCCGACGACATCGACTGGGACGACGAGATCCGCATCATGCTGGAGGAGCGCGCGTCGCTGTCGCCGGACGCGATGACGGGCCTGGAGGCGTCGCTGCGCTTCCCGGGCAAGGAGACCATGGAGACGCGCATCTTCGGCCGCCTCTCGGCCTGGCAGAACTGGATCTTCATCCGCCCCAACGCGGTTGGCGAAGAAGGCGCCCTCAAGCTGTTTGGCACCGGCAAGAAGGCGAAGTTCGACTGGAAGAGGATTTGAACCACGCTGGGGTGCCTTCGGCCACCCCAGCCTGCGCGCGACCACGCATTCGTCGCAACCCGATTTTGTAGGCTGGGGTCCGTTCAACGGACCCCAGCAAACCAGGACCCACCATGAGCACCATCGACCTCCAATCCCTGATCCCCAACAACGTCCACCTGGGCGAGAACCGCCAGCTGCAGCGTGCCCTCGAGCACTGGCAGCCGGCCTTCCTGAACTGGTGGGACGAGATGGGGCCGAGCGACTTCAAGGCGCGCGAGGTCTACCTGCGCACCGCCGTCGGCGTCGACGCCCAGGGCTGGGCCAGCTACGGCTACACGCCGATGCCCGACTACCGCTGGGGCATCTTCCTGGCCGACAAGGAAGAGGGCCGCAAGATCGGCTTCGGCGATCACATGGGCGAAGACGTCTGGCAGGAAGTGCCCGGCGAATACCGCAGCACCTTCCGCCGCCTGATCGTGACGCAGGGCGACACCGAGCCGGCATCCGTGGAACAGCAGCGCCTGCTGGGACACACCGCGCCTTCGCTCTACGACCTGCGCAACCTGTTCCAGGTGAACGTGGAGGAGGGCCGTCACCTTTGGGCCATGGTCTACCTGCTGCACGCGCACTTCGGCCGCGACGGCCGCGAGGAAGCGGAAGAACTGCTGATGCGCCACAGCGGCGACGCCGACAAGCCGCGCATCCTGGGCACGTTCAACGAGCCGATGGACAACTGGCTGTCGTTCTTCATGTTCACCTACTTCACGGACCGCGACGGCAAGTTCCAGCTCAAGAGCTTTGCCGAATCGGCCTTCGACCCGCTCGCTCGCACGACGCGCTTCATGCTGACGGAGGAAGCGCACCACATGTTCGTCGGCGAGACGGGAGTCGGCCGCGTCATCAAGCGCACGCTGGAAGTGATGAAGGAACTGGACACGGACGACGCGGCCACGCTGCGCAAGGCCGGCGTCGTCGACCTGGGGACGATCCAGAAGTTCATGAACTTCTGGTTCACCAGCTCGCTGGACCTGTTCGGATCGGAAGCGTCGTCGAACGCAGCCAACTACTTCAGCAACGGCATCAAGGGCCGGCCGGACGAAGCGAAGTTCGCCGACCACGTCGAAGCGGAAAGCGAGATGAGCATCCAGGTGCCGGACGGCAAGGGCGGCATGAAGAACGAGACGATCTCGACGCGCAACGGCATGAACGAGATCACGCGCCTGGAGTACGTGAAGGACTGCAACATCGGCGTGACCCGCTGGAACATGGCGATCAAGCGCGCCGGCGTGGACTTCGAGCTCAAGCTGCCGTCGTCGCGTTTCCGCCGCCAGGTCGGCGTCTGGGCCGGCATCCCGACGGATCCGCAGGGCCAGCCGATCGGCCAGGCCGAGTTCGATGCGAAGAAGGACAGCTGGCTGCCGACCGACGCCGACACGGCCTTCGTCAAGAGCCTGATGCAGCGCGTCACCGAGCCGGGCAAGATGGCCGGCTGGATCGCTCCGCCGGACCGCGGCATCAACGCCAACCCGGTCGAATACGAGTACGTGAAGCTCTGAACCAACGTCACCGCGAGGCTCAGCGCGGGACCAACATCCGGGCGAAGTAGAATGCGGGCTTCGGAGCGTAGCGCAGTCTGGTAGCGCATCTGGTTTGGGACCAGAGGGTCGTAGGTTCGAATCCTATCGCTCCGACCAAATATCACGAGGGTTAGCCGGTAAGGCTCCACTGACTTACCGCCACGTTGCGCGACTTTTGCGCGACTTTTCCTCTCCCTGTCCCCGGACCACCCTCAGCACCGTGGTCCGGTCCCGCGTCTTCAGCACGCGGTTCGCGTTCTCCTGCATGCGGACCAAAGTCGACGTCGCATAGTGCTGCGCCATCCCTTGTTGCGGTGCCCCACCTGCGGCTGCCAGATGAAGCGCATCGGCGAAGACGTGGCGGAGAAGCTCGACTACGTTCCGGGCGTGTTCACCGTTGAACGCCGCATCCGCGGCAAGTGGGCCTGCGTGAAGTGCGAGAAGCTCGTGCAAGCGCCGGTGGCCCCGCATGTGATCGACAAGGGCATCCCGACGGCAGGCCTGCTCGCTCAGGTGCTGGTGGCCAAGTACGCTGACCACCTGCGGCTGTACCGGCAGGAAACGATCTTTGAGCGCGCAGGTCTGGCGATTCCACGCTCCACGCTGGCGCAGTGGGTAGGCAGCGCCGGCGTGCAGCTTCAGCCGCTGGTGGACGCCAATGCGGGATGACTTGCTGAGACGGCGAGTGCTGCACGCCGACGAAACGCCGGTAGCGACGCTCGATCCCGGAGCCGGCAAGACCAAGCGCGCCTATCTGTGGAGTTACTGCAGCACCCGCTTCGATCGCGACAGATTGGTCGTGTTCGACTTCGCTGAGGGGCGCGCGGGGCGTCATGCGATGGAGTTCCTCGGGCACCCGGGCGATGAAGCCTGGCGCGGTGCGCTGGTCTGCGACGACTACGCGGGCTATAAGGCGCTGTTCGCCCAGGGCATCACCGAAGCTGACTGCCTGGCGCATGCGAGGCGCAAGTTCCACGAGCTGTGGGCCAACCACAAGAGCACGTTGGCCGAGCAGGCCCTGACGCTGTTTGGCAGGCTGTATGACGTGGAGCGGGAGGTGGCCGATCTACCGCCCGACGAGCGCCTCAGGATCCGACAACTTAAGGCGCTACCTGCGGCCGACGCGCTACACGCGTGGCTGCTTGCGCATCGGCAGAAGGCGCCACCCGGGTCGGCTACAGCCAAGGCCATGGACTACAGCATCGGACGCTGGCCGGCGCTCGTACGCTACATCGATGACGGCGAACTGCCGGCGGATAACAACTGGGTTGAGAACCAGATCCGGCCGATCGC
>JAQGNJ010000052.1 GCA_028291885.1 Ramlibacter sp.
CGCCTGCCGCCCGGCGGCTGGGTGCTGACGCTGGACGACTACCGGCGCCGCCATGCGCTGCACAAAAGCGAGCCGGAACTGCAGGCGATGCACGCCGCCTGCCCGTGGATCGTGACCTGGGACGACCACGAGGTGCATAACGACTACGACGGCTCTCAGACCGGCGACGGCGGCACGGCGGTCGCGGACTTCAAGGCCCGGGGCGCGGCGGCTTACCAGGCCTTCTACGAGCACATGCCGGTGCGCGCGTCCGCGCTGACGCAGGCGCTGGCGGGAGTGTCGGCCGGCGCCGAGATGCGCCTGTATTCGCAGCTGCGCTTCGGCCGGCTGGCGACGATCAATCTGCTGGACACCCGGCAATACCGCGATCCCCAGGCCTGCAGCCGCGACGGCCGTGCCGGATCGAGCCACGTCCGCACGGCGGCCTGTCCGGCATGGAACGACCCGGCGCGCTCGCTGCTCGGCGCCGCGCAGGAGCGCTGGCTGGACCGGGCGCTCACCGCCGGCGGTGACGGCTGGTCGATCATCGGGCAGCAGACCCTGTTCGGCCGGCGCGACCTGTTGACGGCGCAGGGCATCGTGTCCTGGAACGACGGCTGGGACGGCTATGGCGCGGCCCGCATGCGCCTGACCGATGCGCTGCAGGGGCGCAAGGTCGCCAACCCGGTGCTGTTCGGCGGCGACGTCCACGAGAACTGGGTCGGCCATGTCAAGGCCGACTACCAGCGGCCCGAGAGCGAGTCGGTCGGCGTGGAGTTCTGCGGCACCAGCATCACGTCGCGCTCGGGCAGCAGCAACGACAGGGCGGCGATGCAGCTGGCGCGCAATCCGCATTTCGTCTTTGCCGATGCGGAGCGCCACGGCTACGGCGTCGCCGAGTTCACGCCCTCGCAGCTGACGACCAGCCTGCGCGTGGTCGACGACGTCAGCCGCCGCGACACGCGCATCGACACCCTGGCCCGCTTCGCCGTCCAGGCCGGGCGCCCGCGAGTGGAGCGCGCATGACGCAGCGGCGCTGGTTCGGCCTGCTGCTTGGATTGGCGTTCGCGCTGCTGCTGCCGTTCGCCGCATCCGCGGCGGACGTCAGGATCGGGACCGAGGGCCGCTACACGCTGTCGCGCGAATTCAGTTATCTCGAGGACCCGGGCGGCAAGCTGACCCTGGACGACGTGCGGCAGCCCGCGACCCTGGCCCGTTTCACGGCGCTCGCGCCGAACAGCCCCGGCCCCAACTTCGGCATCACCAGCTCGGCGATCTGGCTGCGGATCACGCTGCACACGGCGGCCGACACGCCCGCCCAATGGCTGCTCGAACTGGCGTACCCGCCGCTGGACAGGATCGACCTGTATACGCCCGGCGCCGGCGGCTACGTCCGCCAGACCGCGGGCGTGTACCGGTCTTTCGCGACGCGCGAGGTCCCGCACCGCAACCACGTCCTGCCGGTAACGCTGGCGCCCGGCGCGGCGTCGACGCTGTTCCTGCGCGTGACCTCGGAGGGCTCGGTCACGGTTCCGGCCACCTTGTGGCAGCCGGACGCGCTGTGGCAGCACGACCAGGCCGCCTACGGGGCGTTCGGCCTCTACTTCGGCCTGCTGCTCGGGCTGTTCCTCTACAACCTGCTGCTGTTCGTCTCGGTCCGCGACAAGGTCTACCTGTTGTACGTGCTGTTCGTGGCGGGCATGGCGCTGTTCCAGGTGACGCTCAACGGCCTGGGCAACCAGTTCCTGTGGCCGGGGCAAGCCTGGTGGAACAGCCGCTCGCCGCCGGCCGGCACGGTGATGGTGGCCACCTTCGGCCTGCTGTTCGTTCGCACCTTCCTGAACAGCGCGGCGCGCACGCCGCTGCTGGACAAGTTCATGCTGCTGCAGGTGGCCGGCTTCGCCGCCACCTTCGTGGTCCTGATGGGTTTTTCCTATACCGCGGCCAGCTACATGGCGACCGGCCTGGTGCTGGTGAGCGTCAGCACGCTGATGGTGGCGGGCATCAAGGGCGTGCGCCATGGCCATCCCGGCGCCCGCAACCTCCTGATCGCATGGACGGTGCTGGTGCTCGGCGTGGTGGTCCAGGCGCTGCACAACATCGGCACCCTGCCGTCCCACCCGCTGACGTCCAACGCCGTGCTGTTCGGCTCGGCTCTGGAGGCGGTGCTGCTGTCCTTCGCGCTCGCCGACCGGATCAACGTCGCCCGCCGGTTCAAGGAGCAGGCCCAGAACCGCATCGCCGCCGATCGGGCGCTGGTGCAGGCGCTGAGCGTTTCGCAGGAGCAGCTGCGCACCTCGCTGCAGGAGCGCGAAGTGATCCTGGACAATTCCATCGTCGGCATCGGTTTTCTCACGCTGCAGGGCCGGCTGCGCTGGGCCAATCCGACCATGCTGGCCCTGCTGGGGGCGCGTGGCCGCGAGGTCGACTCGATGGAGCGGTTCTTCGTCTCGCGCGAGCAGTACCTGGAGGTGCGTGAAGCCGTCGCCGAGCACGTCCGCCGTGGCACGGTCTACGAAACCGAGCTCCAGATCCGCCAGTGGGACGGAAAGCCGATCTGGATCTCCCTCTCGGGCAAGGGCGTCGTCATCGACGGCCGCGCGCGGGGCACGGTCTGGGTGATCATGGACATCACCCGCCGCAAGCGCCTCGAAGAGGAACTGCAGGACGCGCTGGCCGCCAGCCATCACCCCGGTTTCGCCGCGACGACGCCGGCCGACGTCTAGGAGCCAGGTCTTGCATCTTTACCGACACCTGCCTGCCGTCTTGCGCCTCGTGATGCGCCGCTTTCCGCTTGCGCTGTGGCTGGCTTTGGCGCTGGCCCTGCTGTCGTCCCTGCCCGCTGCCGCCGGGGGGGTGAAGATCGGCGGTGAAGGCCGCTACCCGCTCTCGGACGAATTCAGCTACCTGGTCGACTCCTCGCGCAAGCTGACGCTGGACGAGGTCCTGCAGCAGCCGGTGCAGGCCAGGTTCGCGCTGCTGCGCCCGTCCAGCCCCGGCGCCAACTTCGGTTTCACCTCGGCGGCGATCTGGCTGCGGGTGACGCTGGACACCGCCGCCGACGCGCCGCCCGACTGGCTGCTGGAGCTGGCGTTTCCGCCGCTCGATCACCTGGAACTGTTCGCGCCCGGGCCGACCGGCTATGTCCGGCAGGAGGGAGGCGACAACCTGCCTTTCTCCAGCCGGGTGATCCCGCACCGCAACCATGTCCTGCCGCTGTCGCTCCAGCCGGGCAAGGCGACAACCGTCTATCTCCGGCTCCAGTCCGAGGGCTCGGTCACCGCGCCGCTCACGCTGTGGCAAAAGCGCTCGCTCTGGGAACGCGACCAGACCGCGTACTTCGGGCTCAGCCTGTACTTCGGATTGCTGATCGGGCTGCTGCTCTACAACCTGCTGCTGTTCGTCTCCATCCGCGACAAGGTCTACCTGCTCTACGTGCTGTTCGTCGGCGGCATGGCCCTGTTCCAGGCGGCGCTGACGGGCATGGCCTCCCAGTTCCTGTGGCCGGGCCAGCTCTGGTGGAACATCTACTCGGTGCCGGCCGGCGCCGTGCTGACGGCGACCTTCGGCCTGCTGTTCGCGCGCGTGTTCCTGTCCAGCGCCGGGCGCAACCCGCTGACCGACAAGCTGATCCTGCTGCAGGCCGCGGGATTCGTCGCGACTCTGGGCGTCCTGGCGTACTCGTTCAGCCTCGCGACGCACATGCTGACCGGGCTGGCCGTCACCTGCGTCGCCACGGTCATGGTCGCCGGCGTCATCGGCATGCGCAACGGCCATCCCGGCGCCCGCAATTTCGTGATCTCGTGGACGGCGCTGCTGCTCGGAGTGATCGTGCTCGGCCTGCACAACCTGGGCTTGCTGCCTTCCAACGCGCTGACCTCCAATGCCGTGGTGTTCGGCTCGGCGGCGGAGATGGTGCTGCTGTCGTTCGCGCTGGCCGACCGGGTCAGCGTCGCGCGCCGGTTCAAGGAGCAGGCGCAGACCCGCATCGCCGCCGAACGCGCGCTGGTGCAGGCGCTGAGCGTGTCGCACGAACAGCTCAAGACCTCGCTGGAAGAGCGCGAGGTGATCCTGGACAACTCGATCGTCGGCATCGCCTTCCTCACACCCGAGGGCAAGCTGCGCTGGGCCAACCCGACCCTGCTCGAGATCCTGGGCGCGCGCGGCCGCGAATTCGAATCGATCGACCGCTTCTACCTGTCGCGCGAGCAGGCGCGCAAGGTCGCCCGCAAGGTGGTCGCCCGCCTCAAGCGGGGCCAGGTCTACGAGGCCGAAATGCAGATCCGCCGCTGGGACGGCAGCCGGATCTGGGTCTCCGTCTCGGGCAAGGGCGTGGTGCTGGAGCGCCACATGCGCGGAACGGTGTGGGTGATCATGGACATCAGCCGCCGCAAGCAGCTCGAGGACGACCTGCATTCGGCGCTCGCCGCCGAGCAGCACCCGGGCTTCGTCCCGACCGCGCCGGCCGACGCCTAGCGGACGACTTCGAGCAGCCGGTCGAGGCCGCCGGAGTCGATCGCCACCATCGCCGCTTCGCGCACCTTGGGCTTGGCGTGATAAGCCACCGACAGGCCGGCTTCGCCCATCATCGGCAGGTCGTTGGCGCCGTCGCCCATCGCGATCGCCTGCCTGGGGCTGATCCCCAGGCTCTCGCAGGTCTCCAGCAGCATCCTGCGCTTCTCGGCGCCGTCGCAGATGTCGCCCCAGGGCTGGTCCACCATCGCACCGGTGAGCTTGCCGTCCTCGACTCCGAGGACGTTGGAACGGGTGAAATCGACGCCCAGGCGGTCCCGGATGCGGTCGGTGAAAAAGCTGAAGCCGCCCGAGACCAGCAGCAGCTTCATGCCGGCGGCCTTGCAGGCGGCGACCAGTGTTTCGGCGCCGGGATTGAGCTGCAGGCGCCTGGCGTAGACGTCTTCCATGTGCTGCACGCTCACGTCCTTGAGCAGCGCGACGCGTTGCCGCAGGCTGGCCTTGTAGTCGGCGATCTCGCCGCGCATCGCCGCCTCGGTGATCGCCGCCACCTCGTCCTTCCTGCCGGCGGCCGCGGCGATCTCGTCGACGCATTCGATGTTGATCAGCGTCGAGTCCATGTCGAAGGCGATGAGCTTGAAGTCCTTCAGCGCCAGCGGCGGCGTGAAGCCCTGGATCACCAGGCCGGGGGAGATTTCGTGGGGGGCAGGAGTCATGCCATGGATTTTCGTTGAAGACGTCCGCAGTTCCTATGGGTGGCCTAAGCCTCGGGTCCTAATCTCACCCCCACGCGAATCCACGCGGGCTTTGAACGGGAAATTTCCATGTCTGTGAATATCAAGACCATTGCAGCGGCCGCTGCTGTACTGTGTGGCGTTGCAGCCGTCGGCGTCGCCGGCGCTGCCGACGCAGAGAACGATGCGACCGCAATCAACACCGCCAGGATCAGCCTGGTCCAGGCCGTCGCCGCGGCCGAGGCCAAGGTTCCGGGCAAGGCAACCAAGGCCGAGTTCGAGCAGGCCAGGGGCAAGTGGGTGTACGACATCGAGGTCGTCGCCGGCAACAAGGTGTTCGATGTCGCCGTCGACGCCGACAGCGGCAACGTGCTCAGCGCCACCGAGGACAAGGCCGACCACGATGACGACAAGGACCACAAGGACTGAGCTGCCATGAGGGTGCTGCTGGTCGAGGACGACCGCATGATCGGCAGCGCCCTGGTGCAGGCGCTCAAGGACGCGGCGTACGCGGTGGACTGGGCGACCGACGGCGAGATGGCCCTGGCCTCGCTCGCGACGCAGGACTACGACCTGGTGGTTCTCGACCTCGGCCTGCCGCGCACCGACGGGCTCGAGGTGCTGCGGCGGCTGCGCGCCAGGCGCGACGCGACGCCGGTGCTCGTCGTCACGGCGCGCGACGCGGTCCAGAACCGGGTTGCAGGCCTGGACCTGGGCGCCGACGACTACCTGGTGAAGCCTTTCGAATCGGTCGAACTTCTGGCCCGGCTGCGGGCCCTGAGCCGGCGCCGCGCCGGCTCGGCCCAGCCCGTGCTGGGGAACGGCGAGCTCAGCCTCGACCCCGCGACCAAACTGGCCGGCTTTCGCGGAACCACGACACGCTTGCCGCCGCGCGAGTTCGCACTGCTGCAGTCGCTGCTGCAGCGCCCCGGCGCCGTGCTCTCGCGCGCAGAGCTCGAGGAGCGCATCTACGGCTGGGACGAAGAGGTGGAAAGCAACACCGTCGAATACCTGATCCATTCACTGCGCCGCAAGCTCGGCGCCGACGCCATCCGCAACGTGCGCGGCATGGGCTGGTATGTGGACCGCGGCCAATGACCCGGTCGCTGCGCCTGCGCCTGTCGCTCTGGATCGCCGCCTTCATCGCGGTGGTGGGACTGGCAGCCGGCGCGCTGTCCTTCGCGCTGGCTTTCGCGGACGCCCACGAACTGCAGGACGACCAGTTGCGCCAGATCGCGGCGCTCGCCTCCACCGGGCGGATTTCGCCCGGCGCCCGCGACATGGGGCATGGCGACGGCGAGCCTGAAAGCCAGCTGGTGGTCCAGGCCGTGCCCGGGCCTGCCGGGCCGATGGGACCGCTGCCTGCGGCGCTCGCCGCGGGGCTTCACACGATCGAGCATGGCGGCGTGCAATGGCGCGTGGCCGTGCACGTCCTGCCATCCGGCCAGCGGGTCGCGGCGGGCCAGCCCACCGCGGTGCGCGACGAGATCGCCAGCAACAGTGCGCTGCGGACCGTCGTGCCGCTGCTGGTGTTGCTTGCGGCGCTGATCCTGCTGGTGACCTTGCTGGTGCGCGCCATGCTCCAGCCGGTGGCGCTGCTGTCCTCGGAGATCGACCGCCGGCAGGCGGGCGACACCGCGCCGATCGAAGCGGGCGCGGTGCCGTCGGAGGTGGCGCCCTTCATCGCGTCGATCAACGGCCTGCTGGCGCGGGTGCGCCAGCTGATCGCGCAGCAGCAGCGTTTCATCGCCGACGCCGCCCATGAACTGCGCACGCCGGTCACGGCCCTGGGCCTGCAGGCCGAGAACCTCGAGCGGGCGGAGATGTCGCCGCAAGCGCGCGAGCGCCTGGCGCCGCTCAAGCTAGGGCTGGCGCGGACCCGCTCCTTGCTGGACCAGCTGCTGTCGCTGGCGTCGCAGGAGGCGGGCGCGGCGACCCTGGAGCCGGTCGCGCTGGATGCGGTGGTGTGGGACGCCGTGCGCGACCTGCTGCCGCTGGCGCGCGCGCGGCAGGTCGAGATCGCGGCCGGGGCGCTGGAGCCGGTGACGCTGATGGCGACGCCGGCGCAGCTGGGCGCCCTGGTGCGCAACGCGATCGACAACGCGGTGCGCTACAGCCCTGCGGGCGGCACGGTGGAGGTGAGCGTCACGGCGAGCGCGGGCCGCGCGCTGCTGACCGTCGACGACCAGGGCCCGGGCCTGGCGCCCGAAGAGATCGAGCGGGTCTTCGATCCGTTCTACCGCGTCGCCGGAGCGCCTGAGGGCGGCAGCGGTCTGGGCCTGGCGATCGTCCGGGCGGTCGCCAACCGGCTCGGCGGGACGGTCGTTCTGGCCAACAGGCCCACTGGGGGCCTCCAGTTGCGATACCAGCAGCCCTTGGCGCCCTTTTAGGGACAAAACGGCCCGAGTCCCGGTTCGGCAGGGATGACTTGCTATTGAAACAAGAGCAAAGCGGACGGCCGGGCGCAGCGGTCGCGGAACAAATCCGTCCCTAGGCGGCCTGCGCGACCTTGGGCTGGCCCAGCGAGCGCAGGACGTCGCGGACCATCTGGGCGCGGTCCTTCGGGTCCTTCAGTTCGCGCTCGATCCGCAGCTTCTCGTTGCCGGCCAGCTTGATGTGCCTGTTCTTTTGCACCAGCTCGATGATGCGCATGGGCTCGATCGGCGGGTTCTGCTTGAACGTGATGTGGATGACGCCCGGCGCCGCGTCCACCTTCACGACGCCGTAGGGCCGCGCCAGCACGCGCAGACGGTGGACATCGATGAGCGTCTGCGCCTGCGGCGGCAGCTTGCCGAAACGGTCGACGATCTCTTCGAGCAGGGTGTCGATCTGGTCCGTCGTCTTGGCCGTGGCGAGCTTCTTGTAGAACGACAGCCGCAGGTGCACGTCGCCGCAGTAGTCGTCGGGCAGCAGGGCCGGTGCATGCAGGTTGATGTCGGTGGTGACCGACAGCGGCGCCAGCAGGTCCGGCTCCTTGCCTTCCCTGAGCGAGCGGACGGCTTCCGACAGCATCTCGTTGTAAAGCTGGAAGCCGACCTCGAGCATGTTGCCGCTCTGGTTCTCTCCCAGCACCTCGCCGGCGCCGCGGATCTCCAGGTCGTGCATCGCGAGGTAGAAGCCCGAACCCAGTTCCTCCATCTGCTGGATCGCGTCCAGCCGCTGCGAGGCCTGCTTGGTCAGGCTCTCCTTGTCCGGCACCATCAGGTAGGCGTAGGCCTGGTGGTGGCTGCGGCCGACCCGGCCGCGCAACTGGTGCAGTTGCGCCAGGCCGAACTTGTCGGCGCGGCTGATGACGATGGTGTTGGCCGTCGGCACGTCGATGCCGGTTTCGATGATGGTGGAGCACAGCAGGACGTTGTAGCGCTGGGCCACGAAGTCGCGCATCACCCGTTCGAGTTCGCGCTCGGGCATCTGGCCGTGGGCGACGGCGATCCGCGCCTCGGGCAGCAGCTCCTCCAGTCGCGACCTGCGGTTCTCGATGGTCTCGACCTCGTTGTGCAGGAAATAGACCTGGCCGCCGCGCTTGAGCTCGCGCAGCACGGCCTCGCGGATCACGCCGTTGCCCTCGTTGCGCACGAAGGTCTTGATCGCCAGCCGCCGCTGCGGCGCGGTGGCGATCACCGACAGGTCGCGCAGGCCTTCCAGCGCCATGCCCAGGGTGCGCGGGATCGGCGTCGCCGTCAGCGTCAGCACGTCGACCTCGGCCCGCAGCGCCTTCATCGCTTCCTTGTGGCGCACGCCGAAGCGGTGCTCCTCGTCGATGATCAGCAGGCCCAGGTTCTTGAACTTGGTCGACTCCGACAGCAGCTTGTGCGTGCCGACGACCACGTCGACGCTGCCGTCGGCCAGGCCCTTGAGCGTGGCCGTCACTTCCTTGCCGGAGCGAAAGCGCGAAACCTCGGCCACCTTCACCGGCCACTTGGAGAAGCGGTCGATCAGGGTCTGGTAGTGCTGTTCCGCCAGCAGGGTCGTCGGCGCGAGAAAGGCCACCTGCTTGCCGCCGGTGATCGCGATGAAGGCAGCGCGCAGCGCCACCTCGGTCTTGCCGAAGCCGACGTCGCCGCAGACCAGCCTGTCCATGGGGCGCGGCGAGATCATGTCGTGGATCACGGCGTGGATCGCCGCGTTCTGGTCGGCCGTCTCCTCGAAGCCGAAGTCGGTGGCGAAGGTTTCGTAGTCCTGCGCCGAGTAGCGGAA
>JAQGNJ010000054.1 GCA_028291885.1 Ramlibacter sp.
GGTCAGCACCGGCTGAAGGCCCACCAGCAAGGCCACCAGCCCCGCCCCCATGCCGAGCTTGACGGCGTTCCACACACCGCCGAGGTAGCCCGCGTGCATGAGGAGACCGGTGACGGCGAGGTGGCGCCATTGGCTTGCGCTGGTGGGCCAGGAAGCCCTAGACAGTGCGGCCCAGATGCCGAAGCACGCGACCGACAGGCCGAAGCGCAGCGCCAGGAACTTGAGCGGCGGCGCATGCGGCATGCCGTAGCGGGCCACGATGAAGCCGGTGCTCCAGATCACCACGAACACCCCCGGCATCACACGGACCCAGGCCGCCCCCATGCCGCCAGTTCCCTTGTCCCCGCCCAGGCTCATTTGGTGCGCGCCCGAATCTCCGGCAGGGCCTTGCGCAGGTAGTACACCATCGACCACACCGTCAACACCGCCGAGATCCAGATCAGCCAGGTGCCGAAGAGCTGCGTGTCGATGCGGTCGAAAAGCGTGCCATGGAACAGCAGGAAAGGAATGGCCACCATCTGCGCCACGGTCTTGAGCTTGCCCACCATGTGCACGGCCACGCTGCGCGAGGCTCCGATCTGCGCCATCCACTCTCGCAGGGCCGAGATGGCGATCTCGCGGCCGATGATGATGAGCGCCACGAACACGTCGGCCCGCTGCAGGTGCACCAGCACCAGCACGCTTGCGCAGACGAGAAATTTGTCGGCCACCGGGTCGAGAAAGGCGCCGAACGACGAGGTCTGGTTGAGGCGGCGGGCCAGAAAGCCGTCAAGCCAGTCGGTCGCCGCGAAGACGATGAACATCACCGTGGCGATGAGATTGCGGTTGGCCTCGTCCAGGGGCAGGTAGAACACCCCGACGATCAAAGGGATCGCGACGATGCGCGTCCAGGTCATGATGGTGGGAATGGTCCAGAACATGGAAGCGATTGTGGCAGAGGTGCGCATCTTCACATGGGCAGCACCCATGCCGCCCCTGCCGTCCCCACAGGGCATCGCGCCTCTTCAGCGCAGGGCGCGGTAGATTTCTTCCGCCAGCTCGCGCGAGATGCCGTCGGCCTTCGCGATGTCGTCCACGCTGGCCGCCGCCACGCCGCGAATGCCGCCGAAGCGCTGCAGCAGGCTGGCCCGCTTCTTGGGCCCGACGCCCGGAATCTCCTCCAGCTTGCTGCCCCCCACGCGCACCTTGGCCCGTGCCGCGCGCATGCCGGTGATGGCGAAGCGATGGGCCTCGTCGCGGATCTGCGCCACCAGCATCAGCGCGGCGGAGTCGCGGGCCAGGCTGGCCTTGTGGCGGCCGTCGGCGAACACCAGTTCCTCCAGGCCGACCTTGCGGCCCTCGCCCTTCTCGACGCCGACGATCAGCGACAGGTCCAGCCCCAGCTCGGCGAACACCTCGCGCGCCATGCTGACCTGGCCCTTGCCGCCGTCGACCAGCACCAGGTCCGGCATGCGGTGGCTGGTCTTGGCCTGCGGGGCGGCTTCGGCCGTGCCGGCCTGCGGCAGCTCGGGCTCCTGCTGCGGCGTCGCGTCCGGCGGGTCGCGGCCGGCCTCGGCCAGCTTGCTGTAGCGGCGGGTCAGCACCTGGCGCATCGCCGCGTAGTCGTCGCCGGGCGTGATGTCGTTGATGTTGTAGCGCCGGTATTCGCTGTTCTGCATCTTGTGGTGGTGGAACACCACGCACGAGGCCTGGGTCGCTTCGCCGGCGGTGTGGGAGATGTCGAAGCACTCGATGCGGAAGGTGTCGATGTTGTCCGGCGCCAGGTCCAGCGCCTCGACCAGGGCCCGCGTGCGCGCCTGCTGCGAGCCTTCCTCCGCCAGCAGCCGGGCCAGCTGGATCTCCGCGTTCTTGTCGGCCATCTCCAGCCAGATCCGGCGCTGCTCGCGCGGGTTGTGGACCGCCGTGATGCGCACGCCGCTTTGCTGCGACAGCGCCTCGATCAGCTCGCGGCCCACCGCCACGCTGGTGATCAGGGCCGGCGGCACCGGCACGCCCAGGTAGTGCTGCGCGATGAAGGCTTCGAGCACCTGCACTTCCACCGGCTGCGGCGGCGCCGCGTCGGCGATGTCGTCGAAATCCTGGACCGCCGCGGCGTCCTCGATGTGGCTGGGAAAGTAGGCGCGGTCGCCCAGGTGGCGGCCGCCGCGCACCATCGCCAGGTTGACGCAGGCCTTGCCGCCCTGCACCTTCACCGCCAGGATGTCGACGTCCTTGTCGGAGTTCTCGGAGCTGGTCTCGACCGACTGCTGGTGCAGCACCCTGGACAGCGCGCCCATCTGGTTGCGCAGTTCGGCCGCCTGCTCGAACTCCAGCCGCTCGGCATGGGCCATCATCCGCGACTCGAGGTTGGCGAGCACGCTCTGCGTGTCCCCGCGCAGGAAGGCTTCCGCGCTCTCGACGTCGTGCCGGTAATCCTCGGGCGCAACCAGGTTCACGCAGGGCCCGGAGCAGCGCTTGATCTGGTACAGCAGGCAGGGCCGGGTGCGGTTGGCGAACACCGTGTCCTCGCAGGTGCGCAGGCGAAACACCTTCTGCAGCAGCTGGATCGATTCCTTGACCGCCCACGCGCTCGGGTACGGACCGAAGTAGCGGTGCTTGCGATCCACTGCGCCACGGTAGTACGCCACGCGGGGGAACATCGAAGCCGGTTGCGCCGCGAGATTCACCTTGTCGGGCGCGCCGGTGATCTTCAGGTAGGGATAGCTCTTGTCGTCGCGAAACAGGATGTTGTAGCGCGGGTTGAGCGTCTTGATCAGGTTGTTCTCGAGCAGCAGCGCTTCCGCCTCGGAGCGCACCACCGTCGTCTCCAGCCGCGCGATCCTGCCGATCATGTGGCCGATGCGCGTGCCGCCGTGGTTCTTCTGGAAATAGTTGGAGACCCGCTTCCTCAGGTCGCGCGCCTTGCCGACATACAGCACGTTGCCGGCCGCGTCGAAGTAGCGGTAGACGCCGGGCAGGTGCGGCAGGGCCGCCACCTGGGCCAGCAATTGTTCGGAATGCGCCTCTGACATGGCCCGTATTATCCCGGGACCATG
The DNA here is from genome assembly GCA_028291885.1 of Ramlibacter sp. GTDB lineage: Bacteria > Pseudomonadota > Gammaproteobacteria > Burkholderiales > Burkholderiaceae_C > Ramlibacter. The sequence goes on from JAQGNJ010000054.1 coordinate 3,036, forward strand.
CTCTGGGACATCTTCTGCAAGGTCATCGACAACCACGGCGACATCGGCGTCTGCTGGCGGCTCGCGTGCAATCTCGCGCTGCGCGGCCAGGCGGTCCGGCTCTGGATCGACGACGCGTCCGCGCTGGCGTGGATGGCTCCGGGCGGCCACCCGGGCGTGCAGGTCGGCCCCTGGAACACGGACGGCGTTTTCCCGGCCAGCGGCGACGTCGTGGTCGAGGCGTTCGGCTGCGACCTGCCCGAGAGCGTGGTCGCGCAGATGGCGGCACGCGCGCAGCCGCCGCGCTGGATCAACCTCGAATACCTCACCGCCGAGGCTTATGCCGAGCGCGCCCACCGCCTGCCGTCACCCGTGCTGGGCGGACCGGGCGCCGGCCTGGTCAAGCACTTCTTCTATCCCGGCTTCACGCAGGGGACGGGCGGCCTGTTGCGCGAACCCGGCCTGCTGGAGCGGCAGTCCCGCTTCGACCGAGGCGGGTGGTTGCGCGGGATGGGCCTGAATCCGGACGCCGCGAGGACGGTCTCGCTCTTTTGCTACGAGCCGGGCGCCCTGCCCGACCTGCTGCAGCAACTCGAACGGGGGCCCGAGCCGACGCAGTTGCTGGTGACGGCAGGCCGCGCGACGGCGGCGGTGCGGGCGCAACTGGCATCGATGCCGGAGTCGCGCGCCGGATCGATGCTTTCGATCGCCTGCCTGCCGCTGCTCACGCAACACGACTACGACCACCTGCTGTGGTCCTGCGACTTCAACTTCGTGCGCGGCGAAGACTCGCTGGTGCGGGCCCTGCTCGCCGGCGTGCCGTTCGCCTGGCAGCTCTACCCGCAGGACGACTTCGCGCACCACGCCAAGCTGGAAGCTTTCCTGGCCTGGCTGCAACCGCCGCCACGCCTGCGTGACTTCTTCCATGCCTGGAACGGTGTCGGCACGGCCCTGCCGGCGGCGCTGGAAGCTGCCGCCTGGAAGGACCACGCGCGGCTGGCGCAGGCCCGGGCCCACGCGTTGCCGGAGCTTGTGGGCAGCCTGGAGCAGCACGTGCGC
>JAQGNJ010000073.1 GCA_028291885.1 Ramlibacter sp.
ACGTGTAGCTGCCGTCGGACTTGCGCATCACGCGGTCCTTGTCGTCGCCGTAGTCGGTGGACCGCAGCCACAGCGCGCCATCCTGCTCGTAGGTCTTGCCGGCATCCTTCAGGCGCTGCACCGTCGCTTCGACCTTGCCGCTGGTGTACAGGCTGGACTCGAGGTAGTAGTTGTCAAAGCGCACGTCGAAGGCGCGCAGATCCAGGTCCTGCTCGTGGCGCAGGTAGGCGACGGCGAAGTTGCGGATGCCGTCCAGGTCGGCGACGTCGCCGCTGGCGGTGAACTCGCGGTCGTCCGAGCGCACGGTCTTCCTGGCCAGGAAGTCGTTGGCGATGTCCTGGATGTATTCGCCGTTGTAGGCCTGCTCGGGCCAGCCGGGATCGCCCGGCTTCACGCCCCTGGCGCGCAGCTGGGTCGAGGTGGCGAGCGTCGCGATCTGCACGCCGGCGTCGTTGTAATAGAACTCGCGCCAGACGTTCCAGCCTTGCGTCGCATACAGGTTGCAGATCGCATCGCCCAGCGCCGCCTGGCGGCCGTGGCCGACGTGCAGCGGACCGGTCGGATTGGCCGACACGAATTCCACCAGCACGCGCTGGCCGTTGGACGGCTGGTTGCCGAAGGCCTCGCCTGCCGCGAGCACTTCGTGCACGACCTGCTGCTTGGCTTGCGGCTTGAGCCTGATGTTGATGAAGCCGGGGCCGGCGATGTCGATCGCCTCGACCCATCTCTGGAATGCGGGCGTGGCGAGCAGTTCGGCCTTCAGGCTCTCCGCCAGCTGGCGCGGGTTCTGCTTGAGGGGTTTGGCCAGTTGCATCGCCGCCGTGCAAGCGAGGTCGCCGTGCGAGGCCGCCTTGGGCGATTCGAAAGCGGCTTTTTCACCTGCTCCCGGAGACAGTTTTTCCAGCCCCGCAGCGAGGCCGCCGAGCAATTCTTGTTTGACGAGGAGCATGCCGCGATTTTACGGGCCGGGACTTGCCTGCCCCGGCGGCGCCTCGCGCGCGTGCGCTACGCGCCGGCCGCCCAGAAATCCGGCCGGCCGTAACTGTGCTTGAGGAAGTCGATCCACAGCCGCACGCGCAGCGGCAGGTGCTTGCGCTGCGGGAACACGGCATAGATGCCGTTGGCCGGCGCGGCGAATTCCGCCAGCACCTCGACCAGCCGGCCGGCGGCGATCTCGCTTTGCACTTCCCAGGTGCTGCGCCAGGCGATGCCCAGGCCGCACAGGCACCAGTCGTGCAGCACCTGGCCGTCCGAGCAGTCCAGCGGCCCGGCCGGCTTGAAGTGGATCACTTCGTCCGCGCCTGCCTTCGCGACGCGGAAAGCCCAGCCGCGGGTCTGCGACGCGTCGCTCGACAAGGTGAGGCAGGCGTGGCGCGCCAGCTCGTTGGGATGCATCGGCGTGCCGTGCTGCGCCAGGTAGCCCGGCGTCGCGACGCACATCCGCCGGTTGTCGGCCAGCCGCACGCTCACCAGCGACGAATCCGGCAGGTCGCCGACCCGCACGGCGCAGTCGAAGCCTTCGCCGGCGAGGTCGACCACGCGGTCGCTCAGGTTCAGCGAAATCGTGACGTCGCCATGCAGTTCGCGAAAGCGCGGCACCAGGGGCGCGACATGGCGGCGGCCGAAGCCCGCCGGCGCGGTGATGCGCAGATGGCCGCTGGCCTTGACGCCGCCGGCGCTGACGCTGGCCTCGGCGTTGGCGACGTCCGCCAGCAGGCGCTGGCAATCCTCCAGGAAGGCGCTGCCTTCATGCGTGAGGCTGAGGCGGCGCGTCGTCCGCACCAGCAGCTTGACGCCCAGCCGCTCCTCCAGCGCGTCGAGCCGCCGGCCCATGATGGCCGGCGCGACGCCCTCGGCCTTTGCCGCGGCCGTGAGGCTGCCGCGGGTCGCGACCGAGACAAAGGATTCGAGCTGCTTGAGTTTGTCCATGCGGCTCGTATTATGTGCAACCAGGTTCTCAATCCGGCGCGACTTCTCCGGATTTAGCCTCAGAAAAATCCTGACTCAGCGATTCGGCGGCGGCTTTTTCAGGATCACGTTGTCGGCCTCCAGCCGGGCGATATCGCCGTCGCTGTAACCGGCCTCGCGCAACAGCGCGTGCGTGTGTTCGCCCAGCCGGGGCGGATCCAGCCGCAGGCCCGGCCGCTCTCCGCCCAGCGTGAACGGCAGCAGCGGTACGCGGGTTTCGCGGCCGTCCGGCAGGGTGAGCGGCGCCAGCCCGCCCGTGCCGTTCAGGTGCGGATCGTCGAACAGGTCCTGCGGCCGGGTGATGGGCGCGAAAGGCAGGCCGTTGTTCTCGAACACGGCGCCCAGCTCGGCGGCGCTGTGCTGGGCCAGCTGCGAGCGCAGCAGCGGGATCAGCCATTCGCGGGCCCGCACGCGGTCGTTGTTGGTCGCCAGGCGCGGGTCGCCTCTCAGCTCGGTGAGGGCGAAGGCCTCGCAGAAGATCGCCCACTGCGTGTCGCTGACCACCGCCAGGAAGATCTGCTCGCCGTCCTTGACCGTGAACACGTCGTACACGGCCCAGGCCGAGATCCGGCTGGGCATCGGGTCGGCCGCCTTGCCGGTGACGGCGAACTGCATCATGTGCTGCGCCACCAGGAACACGTTGTTCTCGAACAGCGCGCTCTGCACTTCCTGGCCCTTGCCGGTTTTCTCGCGCTGGGCCAGCGCCGCCATGGCGCCGATCGCGCCGAACATGCCGCCCATGATGTCGTTGACGCTGGCGCCGGCGCGCAGCGGGTCGCCCGGACGGCCCGTCATGTACGCCAGGCCGCCCATCATCTGGACGACTTCGTCGAGCGCCGTGCGGTGGTCGTACGGGCCGGGCAGGAAGCCCTTGTGGCTGACGTAGATCAGGCGCTCATCGAGCTTGCGCAGCGATTCGTAGTCCAGGCCCAGCTTCTTCATCGTCGCCGGCTTGAAGTTCTCGCTGACGATGTCGGCGCCGGCGATCAGCCGCAGCGCCGCTTCCTTGCCCTGCGGCGTGTGCAGGTCCAGCGCGACGCTCTTCTTGTTGCGGTTGAACATGGGAAAGAAGCCGGCTCCCGAACCGAGCAGGCGCCGCGTGTTGTCGCCGGCCAGGGGCTCGATCTTGATCACCTCGGCGCCGAGGTCGCCCAGCACCATGCCGCAGGTCGGGCCCATCACCATGTGGGTGAATTCGACGACGCGGATGCCGGCGTAGGGGAGAGCGGAGCCGGTCATGCGGCACTCCCGTTGCGTTCGCCCGCTCCTTGGCGTGCAGCCCCGGCCCGGACGGTTGTCCAGCCCTTGGGCAACCCTGCTTGCGGCGTCATGCCGTAGACCGGTTCGCCCGGCAAGCCGGCCTTCAGCGGCTCGCGGGCCGCAATCAGTCTCTCCAGGTCGACGCCGGTCGACACGCCCATGGCCTCGAACATGAACACCAGGTCTTCGGTGACGACGTTGCCCGACGCGCCCGGCGCATAGGGACAGCCGCCGAGCCCGCCCAGTGACGAATCGAAGGTCCGCACGCCGACGTCGTACGCGGCCAGGCAGTTCGCCAGGCCGAGGCCGCGCGTGTTGTGCATGTGGGCCGCGCCGGTCTTGTCGCCGATGGCGGCGCGGACCTTGTTGAACAGGCGCCGCACCTGCGCCGGATTGGCCATCCCGGTCGTGTCCGAAAGCCCCGCGTCGTCGACGCCGGCAGCTACGCATTCGGCGGCGAGCCAGACGACTTCGTCTTGCGGCACGTCGCCCTGGATGGTGCAGCCGAACGCGGTGGAGATCCCCGCTTCCACCAGCACCCTGGGCGCTCTCTCGTTGCGCAGCGCGACGATGTTGCGCACCTGCGCCACCATCTCCTCGCGGGTCTTGCGCACGTTGGCAAGCGAATGGGCGGCGCTGGCCGAAACGGGAATGGTGAGCTTGTGGACGCCGGCCTCGATTGCCGCCTGCGCGCCGCGCAGGTTGGGCACGAGCGCCATCACGGTCAGGCCGGGCAGCGTCAGTGCGTGCTTGACCACCTCGGCGGCGTCGGCCATCTGCGGCAGCAGTTTTGCGGGCACGAAGGAAGCGACTTCGATCTCGCGCAGGCCGGCCTCGTACAGCGCGCTGATCCAGCGCTTCTTCGCCTCGGTCGGCATCGTGGCCTTGACGGACTGCAAGCCGTCGCGCGGGCCGACCTCGCTGATCAGTACAGCCGGGATTGTGTTCTTCATGTCTTGCATCTTGTGCGCGAATTTTGACAGCGGCGCGCCGCGGCAAACGCAAACGGCTAGGGCTTGCCCCCGGCCCGGCCCCGGCCGCGCAGCGTGAGTTGCGCCAGCACGAAGGCCGCGGCGGCGCAGCAGGCGATGCCGGTCACCATCGGCCGGGCCGTGCCGTCGACGAACCAGCCGACCAGCCCCATCACCAGGACCCCGGTCAGGAACTGCAGCGTCCCCATGAGCGCGGACGCGGTGCCGGCGATCGCGCCGTGCTTGTCCAGCGCCAGCACCGCGGTGCTCGGCACGACGAGGCCCAGGAAACCGTAGCCTGCGAACAGCATCGCCAGCAGCAGATCCAGCCGGTCGATGCCCGCCAGGCTGGCCGCGAGCAGCAGCGCCATCAGCACCGCGTAACCGGTGACCGCGACCTTCACCATCGGCGCCAGGCCGAAGCGCCTGGCCAGCCGCCCCGTGAACTGCGACACGCCGATGAACGAAGCAGCGTTGACCGCGAAGGCGATGCTGTACTGGCGCGGCGTCAGGCCGTAGTGGTCGATCAGCACGAAGGAAGAATTGGCGAGGTACGCGAAGAAGCTCGCCATGCCGAAGGCGCCGATGAACACCAGGCCCATGAAGTGGCGGTCGCGCAGCAGCTGGCCGTAGGCCTGGACCGCGCCGCGAAAGCTGCTGTCGACGCGTTGCCCGGGCGACCGCGTTTCCGTCAGGCTGGTCGCCAGCAGGAGCAAGCCCAGGCCGGCGAGCACGGTGACGGCCCAGAACACGCTGCGCCAGCCGAGCGCCTCGATCAGGATGCTGCCGGCCAGCGGCGCCAGGATCGGGGAAACGCTGAACACCAGCATCAGCAGCGACATCAGGCGGGCCGCGTCGGTGCCGGTGTGCAGGTCGCGCACGACGGCGCGCGGCACGACCATGCCGGCGCAGGCGCCGAGGCCCTGGACGAAGCGCAGCGCGATCAGCGTCTCGATGTTGGGCGCGAGCGCGCAGCCGACGCTGCCGACCGCGAACAGCAGCAGGCCGAAATACAGCGGCGGCTTGCGCCCGACCATGTCCGAGACCGGGCCGTAGACGATCTGGCCGATGCCCAGCGAGATGAAGAAAGCCATCAGGCTGGCCTGCACGGCGTGCACCGACGCGCCCAGGCTCTGGCCGATCGACGGCAGGGCCGGCAGGTACATGTCGATCGCGAACGGGCCGATGGCCGAGAGCAGCCCCAGCACCAGGGCCGTGCGCAGGAAGCCCCCGCCCATCACTTGAGCGGCACGACCGTGCCGGCGGGCAGCGGCACGGCCGTGACGCTGTTCTGCGGATAGCCCTCGATCACGCGGTCCGAGTAGGTCAGGTAGACCAGGGCGTTGCGCCTGGTGTCGACCATGCGGATCACGCGCAGCTTCTTGAACACCAGCGAGATCCGCTCGCTGAACATCTCTTCCTGCTTGTCCAGCTTGCCGGCGTTGAAGGCGATCGGGCCGGTCTGGCGGCAGGCGATCGACGCTTCCGCGCGGTCCTCCGCGAGGCCGAGTGCGCCCTTGATGCCGCCGGTCCGGGCGCGCGAAACATAGCAGGTGACGCCCGCGACCTTGGGGTCGTCATAGGCGTCGACGACGATCTTGTGGTCGGGTCCGATCAGCTTGAAGACGGTGTCGACCTCGCCGATCGGCTCGCCGCCGGCACGGCCGCAGGCCGCGACCAGCAAGGCGAGAGGAAGGAGCAGGTGGGTTTTCACCCAGCCACTTTACCCTCACCCGGTTCGGCCTCGACTGATAGGACTGAGGATTACCTTTGTTTTTGTCATGGATTCAGCGATTTCTTTGGTCTTAATCTTTGGCCAGGGATCAAATAAAGTACCGCCATGGAAAAGCCCAGGGCGGTGCTGTTCGATGCCTATGGCACCCTGTTCGACGTGTACAGCGTGGGCCTGCTCGCGGAACAACTGTTCCCCGGCCAGGGCCAGGCGCTGGCCGTTTTGTGGCGTGACAAGCAGATCGACTACACGCGCCTGGTCACCACCAGCAACGACGGCGAGCATTACCGGCCGTTCTGGGAGCTGACCCGGGCCGGCCTGCGCTACGCCTGCAAGCGGCTCGCGCTGGAGCTCACGCCCGCAAGCGAGGAGCGGCTGATGAACCAGTACCGGCATCTCTCGGCGTTTCCCGAGAACCACGGGGTGCTCAAAGCGCTCAAGGACAAGGGAATCGCCACCGGCATCCTGTCCAATGGCGACCCGGCGATGCTCGGAGTTGCCGTTCGCAGCGCCGGTCTCGAGGGCCTGCTCGATCACGTGCTGAGCGTGGACACGGTCCGCAAATACAAGACCCATCCGCACGCCTACCAGCTCGGTTTGCAGGCCACCGGACTCGCCGCGAAGCAGATCGTCTTCGTCAGCTGCAACAGCTGGGACGCGCTGGCCGCGACCTGGTTCGGCTATCGCACGCTCTGGGTCAACCGCTACCAGCTGCCGTTCGAAGAGCTCGCCACCCAGCCGGAACGCACGGGCTCCAGCCTGCGCGACGTGCTGTCGTTTTTCTGATCAAACAATCGCCCAAGGAGAGATTCGATGAGTTCCCGTACCACCGTCCACGGCCTGCAGGTGGCCACCGAGCTGCAACGCTTCGTCCAGGACAAGGTCCTGCCCGGCACCGGCGTCGACGCCCCCGCCTTCTGGAAGGGCCTGGACGACATCGTCCGCGACCTGGCGCCGAAGAACATCGCGCTGCTGGCCGAACGCGAGCGGCTGCAGTCCGAGCTCGATGCCTGGCACAAGGCCAACCCCGGGCCGATCCGCGACCAGGCCGGCTACCGCGCCTTCCTCGAGAAGATCGGCTACCTGGTGCAGCCGCCGGCCGGCGCCCGGGCGACGACGACGAACGTCGATGCCGAACTCGCCTTGCAGGCCGGCCCGCAGCTGGTCGTGCCGGTGCTCAATGCGCGCTACGCGCTCAATGCCGCCAACGCGCGCTGGGGTTCGCTGTACGACGCGCTGTACGGCACGGACGCCATTGCCGAGGCCGGCGGCGCGCAAAAGGGCAAGGGCTACAACAAGGTCCGCGGTGAGAAGGTGATCGCCTTCGCGCGCAACGTGCTGGACCAGGCCGCGCCGCTGGCCGGGGGCTCGCACAGGGACGCCGCCGGCTACAGGGTCGAGGGCGGCAAGCTGTCGGTCGCGATGCAGGACGGATCGACGACAGGCCTGAAGGAGCCGGCGAAATTCATCGGCTACCAGGGCGATGCGGCCGCGCCGTCGTCGGTGCTGCTGCGCAACAACGGCATCCACCTGGACATCCGGCTCGACCGCAGCACGCCGATCGGCAAGGACGATGCCGCGGGCATCAGCGACGTGGTCGTCGAAGCGGCGCTGTCGACCATCATGGACCTGGAAGATTCCGTGACCGTGGTGGACGCCGAGGACAAGGTCCTCGCCTACGGCAACTGGCTGGGCATCCTGCAGGGCACGCTGACGGAGCAGGTCACCAAGGGCGGCCAGAGTTTCACCCGCGGTCTCAATCCGGACCGCGAGTACACGGGCGCCGACGGCAAGCCGGTCCGGCTGCATGGCCGCTCGCTCATGTTCCTGCGCAACGTCGGCCACCTGATGACCAACCCGGCGATCCTCTGGACCGACAAGGACGGCATGGTGCGCGAGATCCCCGAAGGCATCCTCGACGCCGTCGTCACCACGGCGATCGCGATGCACGACCTCAAGCGCGACCCCGCCGGCATCCGCAACTCGCGCGCCGGCTCGGTCTACATCGTCAAGCCCAAGATGCACGGCCCCGACGAAGTGGCTTTCGCCAGCGAGCTGTTCGGCCGGGTCGAGGACCTGCTCGGCTTGCCGCGCGACACGGTCAAGCTGGGCATCATGGACGAGGAGCGCCGCACCAGCGTCAATCTCAAGGCCTGCATCGCCGCCGCCGCGTCACGCGTGGCCTTCATCAACACCGGCTTCCTCGATCGCACGGGCGACGAGATGCACACCGCGATGCACGCCGGCCCCATGCTGCGCAAGGGCGACATGAAGTCCAGCGCCTGGATCCAGGCCTACGAGAGGAGCAACGTGCTGGTCGGCCTGTCGTGCGGCCTGCGCGGTCGGGCCCAGATCGGCAAGGGCATGTGGGCCATGCCCGACCTGATGGCCGCGATGCTGGAACAGAAGATCGTCCATCCCAAGGCCGGCGCCAACACCGCATGGGTGCCCTCGCCGACCGCGGCCACGCTCCATGCCTTGCACTACCACCAGGTCGACGTCGCGGCCATCCAGCAGGAGATGGAAAAGATCGACGCCGACGCCGAGCGCGAGAAGCTGCTCGCCGGCCTGCTCGAAGTGCCGGTCGTCGCCCAGGCAAAGTGGAGCGACGCCGAGCGCCAGCAGGAACTGGACAACAACGTGCAGGGCATCCTGGGCTACGTGGTGCGCTGGATCGACCAGGGCGTGGGCTGCTCCAAGGTGCCCGACATCCACAACGTCGGCCTGATGGAAGACCGCGCCACCTTGCGCATTTCCAGCCAGCACATCGCCAACTGGTTGCAGCATGTCGTGGTCACGCAGGAGCAGGTGCTGGAGACCTTCCAGCGAATGGCGGCGGTGGTGGACCAGCAGAACGCGGGCGACCCGTCGTACCAGCCGATGGCGGGGAACTGGGTGAGCTCCTTTGCCTACCGGGCCGCGCTCGATCTGGTGATGCAGGGCAAGGAGCAGCCGAGTGGGTATACCGAGCCGCTGCTGCATGCGTGGCGCTTGAAGGTGAAGGAAGCGGCGGCAAGGTAGGTCGCTCGTCCCTGGTGGGGCGCGCTGCCCGCGTCCCACCCTACGCA
>JAQGNJ010000090.1 GCA_028291885.1 Ramlibacter sp.
CCCCGGGGCGCGGCTGGTCGCGGCGGCGCGGCAAGCCGGCATCCGGGTCGTGCCGCTGCCCGGCGCCAGCAGCATCACCGCGGCGATCAGCGTGGCCGGCGCGGCCGGCGACGACGCCGGCTTCGTCTTCGCCGGCTTCCTCCCGTCCAAATCCGGTGAGCGCGACGCGGCCGTGCAGCAGCTGGGACGCGAGCCGCGCCCCGTCGTCCTGCTGGAGGCGCCGCACCGCGTGGAGGCCCTCGCCCGCGCTCTCGCCGTCCTCGGCGAGCGCCAGGTGACCGTGGGGCGCGAGCTGACCAAGCAGTTCGAGCAGGTGGTCACGATGGCCTGCGACGCACTGCCGCAGTGGCTGGACGCCGACGCGCAGCGCACCCGCGGTGAATTCGCCCTGGTGCTGCACGCCACGGAACAGCCCGAGGCCCCGGACGACAGCTCGCGCGTGCTGCAACTGCTGCTCAAGGAACTGCCCCTCAAGGGCGCCGTCAAGCTGGCGGCCGAGATCACGGGCGGATCGCGCAACGAGCTGTACGAGGCGGCGCTGAAGCTGAAAGCCGCCGATCCCGGCTCTTAGGACTCGCCGATCAAGCGACTTTCCGCGCCTGCGCCGGCTTGCACGCTTTTGGTGATTCCCTAGATCGCGAGCGGGTCCACGTCCACGGCCCAGCGGATCAAGCCCTTTTCGCGCGTCGCCTGCAGCACGGGATGCCAGCCGGCCAGGAAGCGCTGGAGCGCGGCGCGCGAGGTGCTTTCCACCAGCATCTGCGCCCGCTCGACGTTGGCGACGCGCTGCACGCTCATCGGCACCGGTGAGTACAAAGTGACGCGGTCGGCGGCCTCCACGTCGACCGAGGCTGCGGCGGCAGCGGCCAGGAAGGCTTGCGCCGCCTCCTGGGTGCGGGCGTCCGCGCGCACCAGGGCCTGGTAGCCGAACGGCGGCATCGCGGCCTGTTCCCGCTCTCCGAGCTGCTGCGCGGCAAAGGCCGGAAAGTCGTGTTTGCGCAGGGCGGTGAACAGCGGATGCTTGGGATGCCAGGTCTGCACCCACATCTCGCTGCCGCCGGCGCGGGCCGCGTCGCGCCCGGCCCGGCCCGCCGCCTGCATCAGCAGGCCGAACAGGCGTTCCGGCGCGCGGAAATCGGACGAGAACAGGGCCGAGTCGGCGTTGAGCGCCGCGACCAGGGTGATGCGCCGGAAGTCGTGGCCCTTGGTGATCATCTGGGTGCCGACCAGCACGTCGACTTCGCCCGCGTGGACCTGCGCCAGCTGCGACTCCAGTGCGCCCTTCAGCTTGGTCGTGTCCGCGTCCATGCGGGCGATGCGCACCGGCTCGCCGCCCGGCCGCCGCTCGGCTGCCAGCAGTTCCGCCAGGCTTTCCTCCAGCCGCTCGGTGCCGCGGCCGACCGGCGCGATGTCGACGTTGCCGCAGACCGGGCAGGCGCGCGGCACCCTTTCGGTGTAGCCGCAGTGGTGGCAGCGCAGCGTGCGGTCGATCTTGTGGAAGACGCGGAAGGCGCTGCAGTTCGGGCACTCGCTCTTCCAGTCGCAGGACGTGCAGGCCAGCACAGGCGCATAGCCGCGCCGGTTCAGGAAGACCAGCGACTGCTCGCCGCGCGCGATCCGCTCCGTGATCGCGGCCAGCAGCTGAGGCGAAAACACGGTCTTGTGCGGCTGCAGGTTCATGTCCACGAGACGCACCGTCGGCAGCTGGGCGTCGCCCACGCGCGAGGGCATCTCCAGGCAGCGGTAGCGGCCGCGGTCGCAGGCATGCCAGCTTTCCAGCGACGGCGTGGCCGACCCGAGCAGCACTTTCGCGCCCTCCAGCCGGCCGCGGTAGACGGCCAGGTCGCGCGCCGAATAGCGAGCGCCTTCCTGCTGCTTGTAGCTGGGGTCGTGCTCCTCGTCGACCACGATCAGCTTCAGCGTCGGCATCGATGCGAAAACCGCCATCCGCGTGCCCAGGACCACGCGCGCGGCGCCGCTGTGGGCCAGCAGCCAGCTCTTGAGCCGCTGCGGATGGGTCATTCCGCTGTGCAGCGACACGACGGCCCCCGCGCCGAAGCGGGCGACGAAGCGCTCCTCCAGCTGCGGCGTGAGGTTGATCTCCGGGACCATCACCAGGGCCTGCGCCTGCGGGTCGGCGGCGAACAGGCGCTGGACGGCCTGCAGGTACACCTCGGTCTTGCCGCTGCCGGTCGCCCCGAACAGCAAAAAGCAGCCTTCGCCGGCCTCGAATGCGGCCAGGGCATCGCGCTGCTCCGGCGTCGGCTCGGCCGCCGCCGCCGGGATCGCGCCATCGCCGGCGCCGGATGGACGCTTCAGGCGGCGGGCGAGTTGCCCGGCGCTCAGGTCGCGCAGCTGGGGCGGAAGCGCGGCAAGAGCCACTTCTCCCAGCCCGCGCTGGTAATAATTTGCAGCGAACGTCACCAGATCGCGCCACCGCGGCCCGAGCGGGTCGATTCCCTCGAGGACGGCGGTGACTGGCTTGTTGTCCGCCTCCTGCCGCCCGTTGTCTCCGGGTTCCGGCGGATCCCAGACCACGCCCAGAACCTCCCGGCGGCCCAGCGGCACGCGCACCAGCGTCCCGGGCGCGAGTGGAAACTCACTTCGATAGCTCAGTGGGCCGGTCAGCGAACTGTGGGCGGGCGTCGGCACCACCACGGCCACGGGATGGCTCATCGAAAGTGGCGGTTACCCGCTTCTGTTGAGGTGGACTGGCGAAACATCGGCTAAGTCTTTGATTCCTATGTGAATTGCGCCAGCGCTGCGATTTGTGTGGATAACTTTGTTGACAAGCCCGCCGGAACGACCGCAAAGCCAGCAGATTCAAGGGTCTCGCTGGAATGCCCGGAAAACGGGCAAGAAAAAAAGTCTAACGAAATCAATGACTTGCGGCAGCTATGGGTTTTGTAGCAGGGCTCGCGAAAGCCAAAAGGTTGTGCAGTGCCGCAACCGGGCTTTTGTGCATAAGTCAAGCTCGGGTAGCAAAAAATCCGGCGCCAAGTCATCTAGGGAACATCCCGATGACGACAGTCCGGCTCAGCGTTCCGGTTTCCCGCCGCGCAGCCGGCGGGAATGCGCATGCACGGCCTCGACCAGCGCCGTCACATGCTCCGGCGGCGTGTGCTGGTTGATCCCATGTCCGAGGTTGAAGATGTGCGTGGGGCCCTGGCCACTGCCCGTGTGGGGCGTGCCGAAGCTTTCCAGGACGCGCAGCGTCTGGGCCTCGATCTGCGCCGGCGGCGCGAACAGCACGTTGGGATCGAGGTTCCCCTGCAGCGCCTTGCTGCCGCCCACCAGCTCGCGGGCGCGCCCCAGGTTCACGGTCCAGTCCAGCCCCAGCACTTCGCAATCGAGCTGGCCCATCTGTTCCAGCCAGGGCCCGCCGCCCTTGGTGAAGACGATGCGCGGGATGACTGCGCCGTCATGGCTGCGGCGCAGCTGCGAAAGCACGCGTGCCGTATAGGCCAGGCTGAACTCCTGGAAGGCGCCGTCGGCGAGCACGCCGCCCCAGCTGTCGAAGATCATCACCGCCTGGGCCCCGGCCTCGATCTGCGCGTTGAGATAGGCGGCCACCGCGTCCGCGTTGATCCGCAGCATGTGGTGCATCAGGTCGGGCCGGCTGTAGAGCATGGTCTTGACCAGCCGGTAGTCGTCCGATCCGGCGCCTTCGACCATGTAGCAGGCCAGGGTCCAGGGGCTTCCGGAAAAGCCGATCAGCGGTACCCGGCCGGCCAGCGCGCGGCGGATCGAGGTGACGGCGTCGAACACGTAGCGCAGCTTGTCCAGGTCCGGCACGGCCAGCGCCCGGACGGCGACCTCGTCGCGCACCGGCGACGCGAAGCGCGGACCTTCCCCCAGCGCGAAACTCAGCCCCAACCCCATTGCGTCGGGCACGGTGAGGATGTCGGAAAACAGGATCGCGGCATCCAGCGGATAGCGCTCGAGCGGCTGCAGCGTGACCTCGGTGGCGTAGTCGACGTTGGTCGCCAGGCCCATGAAGCTGCCGGCGCGGGCGCGGGTTTCGCGGTATTCCGGCAGGTAGCGTCCGGCCTGCCGCATCAGCCAGACCGGGGTGTGCGGCGTCGAGAGGCGCTGGCAGGCGCGCAGGAAACTGTCGTTCTGGAGAGGCGGGAAGCTCATGCTCCCGATTGTCGCAGGGGCTGCGCGCTCAGCTGCCCGGATGGGCTTGGGCAACGGTGGCGCAGTACTGCAGGAAGGGCTTCAGGTCCGGGCCTTTCTGGAATGCGGCGTCGGCCCCCAGCCTGAGGCAGTGCTTGCGGATGCCCTCGCTGGCGTAGTCGCTGAAGACCACCAGCTTGCCGCGGTCCGGGAGGGCGGCGGCGCGGGCGACCACGCCCATTCCCGTGCCCTGCTCCAGGATGAGGTCGATCACGGCAAGGTCCCAGCCGCCGGCGTTTTCGTCCAGCCACAGGTTCGCCTCGGCCTCGTTCGAAACGGCCTTCACGAGCTGGAAATCCCCCACCGTCGCAAGCAGATCCAGGACCACGCCTTGCATCTGCGGGAGATCTTCGACGAGCAGCAACCGCACCGCCACTTCTACCTCCCAAGTCTGAATCGATCGTCACTCAGCCCCGCTGCGGCCAACTCGACATTCTTGCCCACGCCGGCCCGCAGCAGGCCTCGTGGTGTCCAAAGGTAAGCCCGTCAGCCAGCTGGACGGCTGGCCAGCTCGCGCTCCAGCCGCTCCCGTTCGGCAACTTCCTCTTCCAGCAACTCGGTCACGACCTGCAATTCGTCGGCAGCCTCAAGCACTTTCCCCTCGATCGCGACGTTCTGCGACAGTGCCCGTTGCACGTCCCTGGAACGCTTCACGCTGTCGGGCAGTTTGTCTCCCAGGACGGCATTGGTCAGCCCGAGTTCCGCCCCCGCGACCGCCAGCTGCTGCCGGACCTGGCGGGTTTTCACCCGGGCGCGGTACAGCGGGCGACCCGGCCGCGCCGCTGCTGTCTGCACAGATGTCTGCATCGAAACTCCCAGTGCCTTTGATCATGCAAGAGTAGTCACCGGCCGGCTGCGGCGCTGTAGGCGAACCGCAGGGCACCCCGCCAGAAAGGCCCTTGACCGGGTGTGCGGCCGCACCGCCCCGCGGGCCGGCGACGGCGGATCGGGCACGTCGATTGCTCAGCCGGCAATGCGGCTGTCGCGCAGATTTTTTTTCTCCTTCGCCGCTTTGCCTACGCCCGGTTACAGCGGGCAGCCGCCGGATGCCCGATCCTTCAACTTCAAACGACCAGACCACCATGCAAACAATCGTCATCTTTTCCCACCTGCGCTGGAACTTCGTCTATCAACGTCCCCAACACCTTCTTTCGCGGCTGGCATCCCGATGGCGCATTGTTTTCGTCGAGGAGCCGATGCCCAACGCGCAGCATTCGCACATGGAGCGGCTCGAACCGTCCCCCGGCGTCGAGGTCTGGCGTCCGCACGTCACGGGCGAGCACCTGGGCTTCCACGACGACCACATCCCCGAGCTGCAGCGGCTGATCGCCGCGTCGATGGAGGAGCACGAGGTCGCCGACTACTGGCTCTGGTTCTATACGCCGATGGCGCTGCCGCTGGCCGCCGGGCTCACGCCGCGCGGCGTCGTCAACGATTGCATGGACGAGCTCTCGGCCTTCAAGAACGCGCCGCGCCAGCTGGTCCAGCGCGAGAACGCGCTGTTCAAGCTGGCCGATCTGGTGTTCACCGGCGGACCCAGCCTCTACGAGAACAAGCGCGGCCGCCATCCCAGCGTCCATTGCTTTGCGAGCAGCGTCGACGCCAGGCATTTCGCGCAGGCGGGCGCCGACCACCCGGCGCAGGCGGCGCTGCCGTCGCCGCGCCTGGGCTACTGCGGCGTGATCGACGAGCGCATCGACATGGACATCGTCCGGGGCCTGGCGACCGAGCGGCCGGACTGGCAGATCGTGATGGTCGGCCCGGTGGTGAAGATCGATCCGGCCGGCCTGCCGCGGCATCCCAACATCCACTGGCTCGGCCAGCAGAGCTACGACGACCTGCCCTCGTTCATCTCGGGCTGGGACGTCTGCCTGCTGCCGTTCGCGATCAACGAGGCGACGCGCTACATCAGCCCGACCAAGATCCTCGAGTACATGGCATGCGGCCGGCCTTCGGTGAGCACGCCGATCAAGGACGTGGTCGACCCGTACGGCCATGTCGTGCCGATCGCCGGCGACCCGGCCTCGTTCATCGCTGCCTGCGACGAGGTGCTCGCGCGTAGCGGCGGTGAGCAGGAGGCCCATGTGCAGGCACTGGCCCAGATCGTGTCGCGCACGTCCTGGGACGCGACCGCCAACGCCATGGGCGAACTGATCGCCCAGGCCGACAAGCGCAGCCCGGGCGCGCGTCCGGTGCTGGAACAGCCGCCGGAGATCTCCCCGGCCCGCGAAGCCGCGTCGCGAGTGGTCCGCAGCCAACCGGCGATCGCCGAGCCGGCGCAAGAACGGGTGCGCGCCGCGGGTTGAGCGCGCCGCGCTCGCGTCGGGGCGGCGCGCCGGCCGCCCCGGTCGGCATTGCTGCAAGATCGCGACTTTCCCCTTCCCGCGAGCAGCGATGAGCAGCAATTTCGACCAGGCCAGAGAGTTCTTCATGCAGGGCCTCGCCCACTTCCAAGCCGGCCGCTACGCCGATGCGGAGCGCGATTACGCCGCATCGCTCGCTCTGCTGCCCGGCCGCGGCTCGACGCTGACCAACCTGGGCGCCACCCGGCTGATCCTGGGGCGGCCGGCGGCGGCGCTCGAAGCGCTGGACGAAGCCGTCGCCGCGGAACCGGACAACGAGCAGGCCCTGGGGCACCGGGCGACGGCGCTGGCCGAGCTCGGCCAGTCCGAGGCGGCGATGGCCTGCGTCGATCGCTTGCTGCAGCTCGCGCCGCGGCTGGGCCATGCCTGGAGCCTGCGCGGGCGCCTGCTCAAGGAGCGGGGCGAGCGCGCGCAGGCGGCGAGCGCGTTCAGTTCGGCGATCGCGTACGGCGCGGACGCCGAACTGAACGGCTACTTCCTGGCCTCGGTGAGCGAGCGCGCGGCGCCGGCGGCGCCGCCACGCCACTACGTCGAGAACCTGTTCGACGGTTACGCCGACGACTTCGACCAGCACCTGGTCGGTGTGCTGAAGTACCAGGCGCACGAGGTGCTGGTCGGGCGCCTGCGCGCGATGGAGCGGCGGTTCGAGCGGGCCCTGGACCTGGGCTGCGGCACCGGCCTGTGCGGCGCCCTGGTGCGGCCTCTCGCACGGTGGCTCGAGGGCGTGGACCTGTCCTCGAAGATGGTGGCGCAGGCCCGGGCCCGCGGCATCTACGACGAGCTGCGGCAGGCCGATCTCGTGGAGTGGCTGGGCGCGGCCTCGCCCGGCTGCGACCTCGTGATCGCGGCCGACGTGTTCATCTACGTGGGCGCGCTGGACACGGTCTTCGCCAGCGTCGCGCGCTTGCTCGATGCCGGCGGCGTCTTCTGCTTCAGCGTCGAGGAAGCCGGGCCCGGCGAGGACTTCGCCGTGCGGCCGAGCCTGCGCTACGTCCATTCGCCGGACTATCTGCGCCGCCTGGCGGCGCGAAATGGATTTGAACTCGATGCCCTCGAAAGGCATCCGATCCGACAGGACCAGCAGGTGCCGATCCCGGGCCTGTTCGCCTGGTTCACCAGGCACTGACGGCGAAACAAGGAGAGTTTTTTTGGATCTTGCCTATCCGCGTCCCCAACTGCAGCGCGCCCACTGGATGAACCTCAACGGACTCTGGCGCTTTCGTTTCGACCACGAAGGCGCGCTGAGCACGCCGCAGGAGATCGATCGCTGGCCGATGGAGATCCGGGTTCCGTTCCCGCCGGAGTCGCATGCCAGCGGCATCGGCGACCGGGGCTTCCACGACGTGTGCTGGTACGAGCGCGACTTCCAGCTCAAGCCCGGTCCGGACCGGGTGATCCTGCGCTTCGGCGCGGTCGACTACGCGGCCAAGGTCTGGGTCAACGGCCACCTGGCCGTCGTGCACGAGGGCGGCCACACGCCGTTCCGCGCCGACATCACCCATCTGCTCAACGCGTCCGGCAAGCAGACCGTGACGGTGCGGGCGCAGGACGATGCCGGCGACCTGACCAAGCCCCGCGGCAAGCAGGACTGGCAGCTGGAGCCGCATTCGATCTGGTACCCGCGCACCACCGGCATCTGGCAGACGGTCTGGCTGGAGCGGGTGTCGCGCACCTACATCGACAAGATCCGCTGGACGCCCAGGGTCGAGGGTTACGAGATCGGGTTCGAGGCCAGGCTGGCCGGCGACCCGATCGACGACCTGTCGGTCGAGATCACGCTGCGGCAGGGCAAGAGACTGCTCGCCAAGGACCGCTACCAGGTGGTCGACGGCGAGGTCGACCGCTTCATCGTCCTGTCCGATCCCGGCATCGACGATTTCCGCAACGAACTGCTGTGGAGCCCCGAGCGGCCGACGCTGCTGGACGCCACCATCCGCCTGCTGCACGGCGACAAGGTGATCGACGAGTTCACGTCGTACACGGCGCTGCGCTCGGTCAGCACCCTGCGCGACCGCTTCATGCTCAACGGCCGGCCCTACATGCTGCGCATGGTGCTGGACCAGGGCTACTGGCCGGACACGCTGCTGGCCGCGCCGAGCGACGACGCGCTCAGGCGCGACGTCGAACTGGCCAAGGCGATGGGCTTCAACGGCGTGCGCAAGCACCAGAAGCTCGAGGACCCGCGCTACCTCTACTGGGCGGACAGGCTGGGCCTGCTGGTCTGGGAAGAGATGCCGTCGGCCTACCGTTTCACCCGCACCGCCATCAAGCGCACCGTGCGGGAGTGGACCGAGGCGATCGACCGCGACTACAGCCATCCCTGCATCATCACCTGGGTGCCGTTCAACGAGTCCTGGGGCGTCCCGGAGCTGACCTCGCAGGGCATGCAGCGCCATGCCGTGCAGGCGCTGTACCACCTGACCAAGACGCTGGACGCGACCCGGCCGGTGATCGGCAACGACGGCTGGGAATCGAGCGCGACCGACATCATCGGCATCCACGACTACGACTGCAACGTCGACCACATCCGCCAGCGCTACGGCTCGGAGATCGAGCCCGAGCAGCTGTTCGACCGGCGCCGGCCGGGCGGCCGGGTGCTGACGCTGGACGGTTATCCGCACCAGGGCCAGCCCATCATGCTGACCGAGTTCGGCGGCATCGCCTTCCAGACCCGGCAGAAAGCCGAGCCCGGCGTCAACCACATCTGGGGCTATTCCCGGGCCCGCAACGAAGAAGAGTTCGCCAGGATGTACGAGCAGCTGCTCGAGGCCGTCATCCACACGGCTCTTTTCAGCGGTTTTTGCTACACCCAGTTCGCCGACACCTTCCAGGAGGCCAACGGCCTGCTCAACGCCGACCGCACGCCCAAGATCCCGCTGGAGCGCATCGCGGCGGCCACGAGCAAATCGCGAACATGGATCACGGGAGGCGTCTGATGCACACGCTGGAGCTGGCCAAGCCCGACGGCCGTCGGCTGACGCTGTATTCGCAGCGGCCCATCGACCCTGGTCTGCGCGCGCCCAGTCCGTTCCCCGATCCGTTGAACGCCGCGCCGCACCTGCGCTGGCATCCGCTGCGCGGCGAGTGGGTGACGTACGCGGCCTACCGCCAGGGCCGCACCTTCCTGCCGCCGCCGGAATACAACCCGCTGGCCGTGACGGTCGACCCGGCCAATCCGACCGAAGTGCCGGCCGGCGACTGGGACGTCGCCGTGTTCGACAACCGCTTCCCGTCGCTGGCGACGCCGCCGCCGGGGGCCGAGCCGCCGCCCGAGCTGATCGTCCCCACCGCCCCCGCCAGGGGCCAGTGCGAGGTGGTCGTCTTCACGCAGGACCCCAAATCCTCGCTGGCCGCCTTGCCGCTGCCGCACATCGACCTGCTGATGCAGGTCTGGGGCGACCGCACGCAACGCCTGGCCGCGCGCGAAGACATCCAGTACGTGCTGCCGTTCGAGAACCGCGGCGCCGAAGTCGGCGTCACGCTGCACCATCCGCACGGCCAGATCTACGCCTATCCGGTGGTGCCGCCGGTGCCGGCGCGGATGCAGCAGGTGGCGCTGGAGCATCACCGCTCGCATGGCCGCGGCGTGCTGCAGGAACTGATCGCCGCCGAGCGCCGCGACGGCGTCCGCATGCTGTACGAAGGGCCGCACGCGGTGGCCTTCGTGCCGGTCTGCGCACGCTATCCGTACGAGGTCTGGGTCGCGACGATCGAGCCGGTCGAGGGCTTCGCCGAGCTGGACGAGCGGCAGCGGGCGGACCTGGCGCGCGCGCTCAAGACCGTGCTGCTCAAGTACGACGGCCTGTGGCAGCGGCCCCTGCCTTACCTCATGGCCTGGTACCAGGCGCCGACCGACGGCGCGCCGCATCCCGAATCCCACCTGCACGCGCAGCTGTACCCGCCGTACCGCACGCGCGACCGCCTCAAGTACCTGGCCGGCACCGAGATCGCCGCCGGCTTGTTCGCGATGGACGCCCTGCCCGAGGAAAAGGCCCGCGAGCTGCAGCAGGTGGAGGTGACGCTGTGACCGGGGACTTCGAGGCGAGCTACGGCGCCGCGCCGCAGGCGTCGGCGCAGGCGCCGGGCCGCGTGAACCTGCTGGGCGAGCACACCGACTACAACGACGGCTATGTGCTCCCGATCGCCATCACGCAGCAGACCCGCGTCGCGATGCGGCGCAACGGCGGCTCGCACTTCGCGCTCCACGCGCAGGAACTGGACCAGGCTGTCCGCTTCACGCTGGAGCAGCCGCCGGCGGAGCACTTCGCCAGCTACGTCTACGGCTGCCTGAAGCTCGCGGGCGAGCAGGGCGCACCGGTCCCGCCGCTGGACATCCACGTGGCCTCCGATGTGCCGATGGGCGTGGGGCTGTCGTCCAGCGCCGCGCTCGAGGTCGCGACGCTGCGCTGCCTGCGCCAGCTGCTGGACCTGCAACTGGACGACGTCGCGATTGCGCAGCTGGCCCAGCGCGCGGAGATCGAATTCGCCGGCGTGCGCTGCGGCATCATGGACCAGATGGCGTCCAGCCTCGCCGGCACGGACAAGGCGCTGCTGCTGGACACGCGGTCGCTGGAGCGGCGCCTCGTCGCCTTGCCCGAAGGCAGCGCGGTGCTGGTGCTGGATTCGGGCATCGCCCGATCGCTCGCCGCCAGCGGCTACAACGAGCGCCGCTCGCAGTGCGAGCAGGCGGCGCAGCTGCTGGGCGTCAAGTCGCTGCGCGACGTGGACGACCTGCGGCGGCTGGACGCGCTGCCGGATCTGCTGCGGCGCCGCGCGCGCCACGTGCTGACCGAGAACTCGCGCGTGCTGGCGGCGGTCGACTGCGGGTCGGCGCAGGACTTCGGCCTGCTGATGGATGCATCGCACGCCAGCCTGCGCGACGACTACGAGGTCTCGACGCCGGGGCTGGACCTGCTGGTGGAGCTGCTGCAGGCGCAGGACGCGGTTTTCGGCGCTCGCCTGACCGGCGCCGGCTTCGGCGGCGCCTGCGTCGCGTTGTGCCAGACCGATGCGCTGCGGGACGTTGCCGCGGCCGTGCTGCATGAATACCGCCAGGCCGGCGGCGAAGGCCGGCAGCTCGTGCCGCCGCTTGTCGCTCTCGGCGGTTGAGGGCCAAACGGGACAGCCGGACGCAGAGGTTGCAGAGCGCGCAGAAAACCGTTTAGAAGATTTTCAAGGCTGTTCGTCCGCGGCCTGGGCGAATCCTGCGCGTGTTCTGCGTCCTTGCCCCGCTTTCACGCTGCGTCGCGCAACTGCAGGACTTCGGGGATCGGCCATTCGCCGCCCAGCTCGGAGCAGTCGCCGAGGTAGCGGACCAGGCCGTCTTCCAGCGAGGGCATCAGGACGCCGCGTTCGCTGCCCAGCGCCGAATACGCCGGCCGCGGCGCGATCTGCCCGAGCGACACAGCGGGAAGCGGGCTGACCAGGCCGGCGTCGAGCCCGGCGACCTCGGCGGCCATGCGCGCCAGTTCGGCCCAGCTCACCGCGCCGCGGTTCGCCAGGTGCCAGAGGCCGCTTTCGCCGTCGATCAGCAGGTCGAGCGATGCGCTCACCAGGTCCGGCACATAGGTCGGCGAGACGCGCTGGTCTTCGGCCGCCGGCCAGCGCTCGCCGCGGCGCAAGGCGTCCAGCGCCAGGGTGACGAAGTTGTGCCGGTCCCAGGGCCCGAAGAAGGCGGCCGTGCGGATCACCAATGCGTCCGGCGCGTGCGCCAGCACCCGCCGCTCGGCTTCCAGCTTGCCGCGTCCATAGGCGTTCAGCGGCCTCGGCTCGTCCGTCTCGACATAGGGCCGGCGGACGCGGCCGTCGAACACCAGGTCGCTGGAAAAGCTCATGAGCCGCACGCCGCGCCTGGCGCAGACCTGCGCCAGCAGGGCCGGCCCGACCACGTTCTCGCGCCACTGGCGCGGCTCGTGCTCGGCGTCGTCGACGCGCACGAACCCGGCGGTGTTGATCACCGCCCAGGGCTGCCAGCGCTCCAGCGTGGCCTCGACCGACGCCGCGTCGGCGATGTCCATCTCGGAGCGGGCGAGCAGGTGGTAGGGCAGGCCGCGCAGCTCGCAGAACCGCGCATAGGCCTGGCCCAGCGTTCCGGTCGCGCCGGTGATCAGCAGCGGCCGGCCCTTGACCGGGTGGCACTGCAGTTCGCCTTCGCAGGGATAGTGCAGCCGCAGGTCGCGCTGCCACCAGCCCGGCCCGTCCAGCACCGGACTGTCCGGCGCCTCGCCTTGCGCCAGTTGCCGGGCCAGCCGCGCCAGCGCCGTCGGCCGCGGCGTGCCGCTGGACACGTCCCAGAGTCCCGACTCGTAGTTGCCCTTCTCGCGGGTCAGCAGGCTGTCCCAGTCATAGGTGCCGAAGGCGGCCCAGGCCGTGACGGCCCGGATATCGAGACCCTCGTTGCGCAGCGACTGGGCGGCGGTCCAGGCCTGGTGCAGCCAGCGCAGCTGCTCTTCGCGGCTGCAGCCCAGGTGGACCTCGGTGATCGCCACCGGCAGCCGGTAGCGCTCGCAGGTCTCGCGCAGCCGCGCCTCGAAGCCGCCGATGTGCAGTCCGTGCACCCGCGCCGCTTCGACGTCCGCATAGCGGTGGCGGCCGTTGCCGCCGCGCAGCTCCGGCGGATAGAGCGACACCCGCTCGTCCAGGAAGCGCTCGCTCGTTACATAGCTGTTGATGCCGACGATGTCGGGCGGGCAGGGTGACTCCACCAGCTCCAGCAGTTCCCGCTCGCCGGCGCCGTGCTTGCGCAGGTACTTCCACAGGCGATGGCGCGGATCGACCCGGCCGGCGAGCAGGTCGAACGAGAGCCAGCGCCGCTCGTTCTCGAAGCTGGCCTGGTACTTCAGCCGCGCCGAACTGTGGACGTAGCCGAGATCGTCGGTCTGCACCAGCAGGGCCCGCGGATTGATCTGGCGGATCGCCCGCATGGCCAGCACGGTGCCGCGGATCTCGTTGAGCAGCGCCCGCACGAAGCTGCGGTCGTCACGGCGGTGCGGATACCACAGGCCGTACAGGCCGCTGAAGCGCGCAGTCGTCACCGGCTCGTTGACCGGCGTGTAGGCGTCCAGATGCGGATAGCGCTCGGCCACGCTGCGCGCGTAGTCGGCCAGCAGCTCGGGAAAGCCAGGGTCCAGCAGGTTCGTGTAGCGCGGGCCGCCGCCGTGGTGCACCAGGCCGGCGATCGCCTCGATCTTCAGTTCGCGCAGGCGCGCCAGCCGCTCGTCCGACCAGCGCCAGTCGCACTCGGCCGGCCGTTCGGGCGCCGTGCGTTCCCACAGCAGCGGAAACCGCATGCGGGCGATCCCCAGGCCGGCCAGCCGGTCCAGGTCATCGAGCCGGCGCGCGAACCCGCTGGACTGCAGTTGGTCGGTGAAGCGCTCGCCGATCCGGTTGATGGTGCATTCCGGACCGGCCCACAGCTGGAGCGGCGTCATCGGCCTTCCGCCGCCGCGCGGGCGGACTGCAGGGCGGGAGTTCCGGTTTCCGCGGCGGCGTGCCTTTGCTGCAGCCGCTTGAAAGCCGCCAGCGCCTGGCCCACGACCTGGTCCATGTTGTAGTACTTGTAGGTCGCCAGCCGGCCGACGAAGGTGACGTTCTCCATCGCGTCCGCTTCCGCTTCGTACAGGCGATAAAGCGCCGCGTTCTCCGGCCGCGGGACCGGATAGTACGGGTCGCCTTCGGCGCACGGGTATTCGTAGACGACCGAGGTGCTGGGATGCTTCTGGCCGGTGATGTGCTTGAACTCGGAGATCCGGGTGTAGCCGTAGTCGTTGGGATAGTTCACCGTGCCGACCGGCTGGAACTGCTCCTGCGGCACGGTCACGTGCTGGAAGCGCAGGCTGCGATAGGGCAGTTTGCCGTGCTTGAAGTTGAAGAAGGAATCGATCGGCCCGGTGTAGATCATGTGCTTCCACGGCAGCAGGTCGGCCACTTCGCGGTAGTCGGTGTTGAGCATGACCTTGATGTTCGGGTGGTCCAGCATCTTCTCGAACATCCGCGTGTAGCCGTGCAGCGGCATGGCCTGGAAGGTGTCGGCGAAGTAGCGGTCGTCGCGGTTCGTGCGGGTCGGCACGCGGGCGGTGACGCTGGCGTCCAGTTCGGACGGATCCATGCCCCATTGCTTGCGGGTGTAGCCGCGGAAGAACTTGTTGTACAGCTCGCGGCCGACCTTGTTGACCACGACGTCCTCCGAGGTCTTGATCTCGGTCTTCTTTTCCGCCACGGACTCGAAGAATTCCTCCACCTGGAACGAGGTCAGGTTCAGGCCGTAAAGCTTGTTCACCGTGTCCAGGTTGATCGGGATGGGCAGCAGCTGGCCGTCGACGCTGCCCAGCACCCGGTGCTGGTACGGGCGCCATTCGGTGAAGCGCGACAGGTACTCGAAGATGTCGGCGGAGTTGGTGTGGAAGATGTGCGGGCCGTAAGGGTGGATGAGAACGCCGGCGTCGTCGTAGCGGTCGTACGCGTTGCCGCCGATGTGCGGCCGCTTCTCCACCACCAGGACGCGCTGTCCCTGCTCGCGCGCCAGGCGCTCGGCCAGCACGCTGCCGGCGAAGCCGGCGCCGACGATGAGGTAGTCGAAGCCGCGCTGCCCCGGCACGGCCGCCGACACCGCCTGATTCATCACGTCACTGCTTTTGTCCATTCCCAGGTCCTTGGTTGCGGCAGGACGCACCACGCGCCTGTCCGGCCGCAGAGCCAGTGGGATGCGGCGTTGCTGGTGAGCGTGGCTGCAAACGGACTACACGGGGTGGCGTGATTTGCCCGAGCTCTTGTAGGGCGAGACTGATGCAGGGCTGCTCGCAAGCCTGCGCGCGCCATCCCCGCGGTTGAGCAGGCCTCAGGCGACTGCTTGCCGCAGCGCCTGGTCGATATCCCAAAGGATCCCCAGCCGCGAGAAGCCGATGCCGAGTTGGCCGACGCTGCCGCCGTACAGCGTCGAGGCCGCGACGATGTGGTCGCCGGCTTTCAGGATCGCCAGCAGCGCCGTCATCTGCGCCGCCATTCCGGTGGCGCAGGCCAGCGCGGCGCGCCCGCCTTCCAGCGAGGCGATCCGCTCTTCGAGCACCGCGACCGTCGGATTGCTGATGCGGCTGTAGACGTTGCCGAAGGTCTGCAGGTTGAACAGGCGGCGTGGATGGCCCGGGTGCCGAACCCGTACTCGTGGTCGTGGGTCATGATCGGTCGCCGCCGGGCCGCCCCAAGGCGGACGAAGCCCCCTCGGGGGGCAGCGCAGTACACGAAGTGACAAGCGAGAGGCCGACCACCGCGATGGTCCTGCAGCTGCCCAGGATCTGCCGCAACTCGCCGATGCTGTTCATGCGCACCAGTGTACGGAGTCCCGCCTCGCTACTGGCCGGCGATGGCGGAACGCACTTCCTGCACGCCCAGGACCTCGGACAGGACCACCGGCGCGCGGCCCGGGCGGTAGACGACGTACACCGGAACGCCGCTGCGGCCCAACTGGCCCAGGGCCGCGGTGATCGCCGGGTCGCGCCGCGTCCAGTCGGCGCGCAGCAGCGCCACCTTCTTGTCGGCCAGGTCGGCCAGTAGCTCGCGGTCGGACAGCGTCGTCTTCTTGTTGTACTGGCAGGTCACGCACCAGGCGGCCGTGAAATCCACGAACACCGGCTGGCCGGCCGCCAGCAACTGGTCGACCCGTCCCGGCGTCCAGGCCTGCCAACCCTGGGCATTGGCGGCGACGGGGGTTTGCGCCGGCACCCTGGTGATGCTGGGTCCGGCCGTCCAGGCCAGCAGGGCCAAGCTGGCGAGCGAGATCGCGCCGACGACACCCCGGGCCGTCCCCCGCAGCGTGAACGCCCAGATCACCATCGCCAGCGCCACCAGCAGGGCCAGCAGCGCGCCGGCGCCGTCGATGCCGCTCTGCTGGCCCAGCACCCAGACCAGCCAGGCGACGGTCGCGAACATCGGGAAGGCCATCAGCTTGCGGAAGACGTCCATCCAGGCGCCGGGCCTGGGCAGCAGGCGCGAGACGGCCGGCACCAGACTGGCGGCGAGATAGGGCAGCGCCATCCCGAGGCCGAGGGCCGCGAAGATCGCCAGCGCCTGGGCCGCCGGAAGGCCGATCGCCAGACCCAGCGACGCGCCCATGAACGGCGCGGTGCAGGGCGATGCGATCGCGACCGCCAGCACGCCGGAGAGAAAGGAGTTGGCGACCGGATGGCGCGACTCCAGCGTCGCCAGCCTGGACGGCAGGAAGGCGCCGAACTCGAACAGCCCCGCCAGGTTCAGACCGATCACCGTGAACAGCGCCGCCAGCGACGCGACCACCGCCGGCGACTGCAGCTGGAAGCCCCATCCGAGCTGCTCGCCCGCCGCGCGCAAGGCCAGCACCAGCGCTCCGAGCGCGAGGAAGGACAGCACCACCCCGGCTGTGTAGGCAAGACCGCTGAGACGGTGGCCGCGCCGGTCGTCGGCATGGCGCGTGAAGCCGACGACCTTGATCGCCAGCACCGGGAACACGCAGGGCATGAGGTTCAGGATCAGCCCGCCCAGCAAGGCGCCGAACAGCGCAGCGAGCAGGGAGATCGGCGGGCCGGAGGGCGGCGCCGGCTGCGCGTTGCTTCGCAGGGCCGCTTCCAGCGCGGGCGAGACGCCCGCCGCCGCGGCTAGCTTCGGCCAGTCGCCGCTGACCCGCGCCTCGGTGCGCCAGCCCTGGCCGCCGGCGGCCAGCACCACCGGCATCACGGCGGGGCTCTGGCTGCGTTGCGGCGAGAGCGGCACGCTGGCGCTCCAGACCGCGCCCTGCCATTGCTGGGTCCACTTGCCGGCGGTCTCGATCACTTCGCCGGTCTCGGGGAAGAAATCCAGCGTCTTGTTCTGCACCGCGGCCGGCAGGCCTGCCACGCTGAACTTCAGCGCATCGCCCTCGATCCGCACCTGGCTTTTTCCCGCCAGCGGCTGCGGCTGCGCCTTGTGGCTGGCCTCGAAGGCGGCGCCGTTCAGCGCGGTGGTGCTGCGCACCGGGATCTTCAGCGCGAACTCGCCTTCTTCCGGGATGCATTCCTTGCGGCAGACCAGCCAGTTGGCCTTGAGCTTGACTTCCAGGTCAGCGGACAGCAGCGAAGGTTTGAACTCCGGCGAGATCGTCAGCGGCACGGGCAACAGCACCGTGCCTTCGTAGCCGTAGTTCGCGAGATTGCCGATCGGGATCTTCCTGGGCAGCGGCCATTCGATGTCGCCCGCCGTCACGCCGGCGGGCAGCTTCCAGGACAGCACCGTCGGCAGGCCCGAGTCGCCCGAGTTCTTCCAGTAGGTGTGCCACTCGGGCTGGTGGGTCAGTTGCAGGCCGACCCACACCGGTTTGCCCGGTTCGACGCCGTCGGGCGCATGGGCCATCAGTTCGGCGCGCACCCGCTCGGTCGTGACCACGGTCTTGCCGCTGGTCTGGGCGCCGGCGCCGGTGGAAATGGACAGGAATGCCGTCAGCAAGACAGCGGCGGGCAGGCGCAGGCGTTCGATCACAGTGCTGGTCCGAGGTGCGGCTGAGCCGTTAAGTTCCAGCCGGCGCGAAGCCCAGCACGACGCGGCGGGTGGTCGCGCTCTTCTTTTCGATCCTGGTCACGACGATCGCGCCGATCTCCGCCGTGTTGGCCACGTGGGTGCCGCCGCAGGGCTGGTAGTCGATCGCTTCGCCGCTCCACCCGCCATCCGCGGCCGCGGCGCCGATCGAGATGGTGCGAACCTGCCCCGTGCCGCGCGGCGGCTGCACCGACATGCTCTTGACCAGCGCGGGATTGGCGTCCAGCTCCGCGTCGCTGATGGCGCCCACGGCGACCGGCAGCGCCGCGGCCACCAGCCGCGCGATTGCGGCCGTGAGTTCGTCCTTGTCCAGCGGCCCGGTCATGTTGAAGTCCAGCCGCGCGTAGTCCGGCGTGATCGAGCAGCCGTTCACCAGCTGCGGCACCA
>JAQGNJ010000137.1 GCA_028291885.1 Ramlibacter sp.
CCGCACGCCAGGCGACGGCCGGGGCGATGCCGGCCAGCGCGGCGAGCAGGCCGCCGTTCGCGAGCACCTTCAGCGTCCAGTTCGCCGCGCTCACGCCCAGGCCTCGCCACAGTCCGGGCGACGTGCGCCCGGCGTCCTCCGGCCCGGCGGCCCGGGCGCGCAGCCAGGTCCACAGCGGCGGCAGGAGCAGGTGCAGCACTGCGGCTGCGCCCGCGGCGAGCAGCAGTCGCAACATCGCGGATCCGGGGACCAGCAGCGCAACCGCCAGCAGCGCCAGGACCGCGGCGTCCTGCACGCGCCACCGCAGCAGCGCGACGCTCGCCGCGCGCCAGCCCACTCCCCACTCGCGGCGAACCAGCCACAGGTAGCCGACTTCACCGGTGCGCAGCGGCAGCGCCAGCACCATCGCGTTGTGCAACAGCACCAGCCGCAGGCACTGCCACCAGGCGACCCGCCGGACGTGGCGCCACTCCGACTGCAGCCGCAACGCGCGCAAGCCATGGCCGCCCAGCAGCGCCATCGCGGCAAGGATCCATGCCCACGCGGGCAGCTGCGCCGCCGCGCGCGAGACCGTTGCGAGGTCGGTGTTGCGCAGCAGCCACGTCCATGCAAGCGCGCAGACGACCAGGGTGAGCACGACCCGCAATCCATGGCGCAAGCGCGTGCGCTGGAGCGGGGATGCGTCTGCCTGCGCGGGCGCGGCGGCCCTCATGTCGGCTCTCCCGGCGCATCGCCGGGCTCGCGGCGCAGCGCCCGGCGCTGGCTGGTCGCGTCCCAGCGCAAGGCGGCGCTGACGGTCGCGACGCTCGCGAGCAAAACCACCATCGCATTTCCGGCCGGGTAACCCGTGTGCTCGTGCAGCAGCCCGGCGCCCGCGGCGATCTCGATCAGCGCCACCCAGCGCTGGCCGGTGCGCGAGCGGATCGCGGCGACGAAACGTTGCTGCAGTCGGCCGATCCATGCCGCGCGGCCGGCCGCCAGCGGCACAGCCACGGCCACCAGGCCCAGGCCGGCGCCGCAAAAGACGTCGGCCGGCCAGTGGGCGCCGACCACGACGCGCGACCAGCCGACCACGCCGGCGAACAGCGCCAGGCCCAGCCCGGCGGCCAGAGCGCGCCGGCGCGGAAAGGCCAGCCAGAGCAGCGCCGCAAGCGCGGCGGCCGTCAACGCGTGCCCCGACGGCATCGAGACCGGGCCGCGGAATGCGTCGCCGATCACATGCAGCTGCGCCAGCAGTGGGGTGGCTGCCGGCCGGGGCGACGCCAGCAGCCACTTGGGCAGGTGCGTGAACAGGGTCCCGAGCACGAAGGTCGGCAGCAGCAGCGCCGTGATCTCGCCGCGGCTGCGGTCCGTTGCCGGCACCAGGATCAGCGGCGTCCAGCCCAGCCCGAGGACCGTGATGCAGGACCAGACGGTGACCGCCGCCCGGCCCGGCGCCTGCGCATGAACGCGCAGCAGCCAGGCCGCATCGAGCCCGGCCGCGTGGATGGCGATGCCGGCCGCGATCAGCAACAGCGCGGCGGCCACCAGCACGCCGAGCGCGACGGACTGCGGCAGGCGATCGGAATCGGGCGCCCTGCTCATGGATGTCCCGCCGCTTGCGGATACGTGAGGTACCAGTCGACGAAGCGGCGGATCCCGGCGGCAAGTGGCGTCACGGGGCAAGGGCCGACCCAGTCCTGCAGCCGGGTGCAGCGGGCGTGGGTGGCAAGCACGTCGCCGGGCTGCATCGGCAGCAGGCGTCGCAGCGCCTTCTTGCCCAGCGCCGCTTCCAGCAGCCCGATCACCTCCAGCAGCTGCATCGGCTGGCCGCCGCCCACGTTGAACACGCGGTACGGCGCGTCGCTCTCGGCCGGATCGGGGTGGGCGCGGTCGAAACGCGGGGAAGGAGTCGCCGGCTTGTCCAGCAGCCGCACGATCGCTTCCACGACGTCGTCGATGTAGGTGAAGTCGCGCACCATCCTGCCTTCGTTGTACAGGTCGAGCGGCGAACCGTCCAGGATCGCGCGGGTGAAACGGAACAGGGCCATGTCGGGCCGCCCCCATGGACCATAGACAGTGAACAGCCGCACGCCCGTCGCCGGCAGGCCGAACAGCTGGCTGTAGGAATGCGCCATGAGCTCGTTGGCGCGCTTGGTGGCCGCATACAGGCTGACGGGGTGGTCGGCGCCCTGCTCCTCCGCATAAGGAAGCCGGGCGTTGGCGCCGTACACGCTGGAACTGCTGGCAAAGACGAGGTGTTCCACCGCCTGCCGGCGGCAGCCCTCGAGCACGTTCACGAAGCCTTGCAGGTTGCTGGACGCGCTCGCCTGCGGATCGACCACCGAATGCCGCACGCCGACCTGCGCCGCCAGGTGAAGCACCCGCGACGGTGACTCACGCTCGAACAGCGCGGCAACGGCATCGCAGTCCTCCACGCCCAGCTGCCGGAAGCTGAAACCGGGATGCTCCTGCAGTCGGGCCAGCCGCGCGCGCTTGAGCGCCGGGTCGTAGTAAGGGTTCAGGTTGTCGATGCCGGCCACGGCGTGGCCACGCGCCAGCAGGCGCAAGCCGACGTGCATGCCGATGAAACCGGCGACACCCGTGATCAGGACTTTCATCTGCGCGACGGCGACGCCCGGCCGCGGCCCGACGGGGCCATCGTGAACACCGGAACGATTCGAGGCAGGTTAAGGGCGGCCTCCTCATGCTTTCGTAACGATGAGAAACCCCTGCAACCGCTGGCACGGCGGCGCTGTGGGTGTCAGCGGCGCCGGTCCGGGGCGTCTTGCTTCGTCAGCCGCGCGCGCACCAGGATGAGCACGACTCCCGCCGAAGCTGCGAGCGAGCCGAGCACGGAAAGACTCCAGCCCGCCACCCGCGCCTGGCCGTGCGCGGCAATGCCCAGGATCAGCATGAAGAGGCCGGCGTAGATGAGCGTCCACGCGAGCGCATCCAGGCGTTTGAGCGTTTGCTGGGAGGCCATGGTCAGAACGCCTCCTCGGGCATGTCGGCGCAGGTGGGATCGCGCGAGGAAACCACCCGCAGCCAGGCGCCGATCCTGGGCAGCTCGTAATGGAAAAAGTAGCGCGTGGCGCGCAGGCGCCCATCGCGGGCGGCGCTCTCGGGCATCGCCGCGGCCACCAGCGAAACGTCCAGCCAGATCCAGGCCAGCACCGTGTGGCCGAAGGCCTGCATGTAGGGGACGGCATTGGCGAGCGCGTCGCGGGGGTTGCCGGTGGCCCAGGCCGCCTTGGTGGCGGAGCCGACCTGCTCCAGCGCCTGTCCCAGCGCATTCGCGTATTCCGCCAGCTCCGGCTGCCGGATGGCGCGCTCGATCGTGCCGTTGATGCGGCCGGCCAGCAGCTGCAATCCCTTGCCGCCTTCCATCAGCACCTTGCGCCCCAGCAGGTCGGCGGCCTGGATGCCGTGCGTTCCTTCGTGGATCATGTTCAGCCGGTTGTCGCGCCAGTACTGCTCCACCGGGAAGTCGCGCGTGTAGCCGTAGCCGCCGTGGACCTGGATCGCCAGCGAGTTCGCCTCCAGGCACCACTCGCTCGGCCAGCTCTTGGCGATCGGCGTCAGCACTTCCAGCAGCAGCCGCGCCTCGTCCGCGGCGGCAGGCTCGCCCGTGCGCTGCTCGTCGACCAGCCGGGCGCAGTACAGCTCCAGCGCCAGCGCGCCCTCGCAGTACGACTTCTGCGCCAGCAGCATGCGCTTGACGTCGGCGTGTTCGATGATGCGCACCTGCGGCTGCGCCGGAGCCTTGCCCACGACGCTTGCGTCGTTTCCTGTGACCGGCCCATTGGGCCGAAGGCCCACCGGCCTGCCCTGCGGCCGGTTCCTGGCGTACTCCAGCGACGCGTAATAGCCGGCCAGACCGAGCACCACGGCGGCCGTGCCGACGCCGATGCGCGCCTCGTTCATCATGTGGAACATGCAGCGCAGGCCTTCGTGCGGCTTGCCCACGAGGTAGCCGACGGCGCCGGCCTGGCCATCGACGGGGAACCTGCCTTCGCCGAAATTGAGCAGCGTGTTGGTCGTCCCGCGCCAGCCCAGCTTGTGGTTCAGGCCCGCGAGTGCAACATCGTTGCGCACGCCGGTGAGCCGCCCTTGCGTGTCCACCATCTTCTTGGGCACGATGAACAGCGAGATGCCGCGGGTGCCGGGGATCAGCTTGCCGTCCGGGCCGGGGATCTTCGCCAGAACCAGGTGGACGATGTTCTCGGTCAGCTCGTGTTCGCCGGCCGAGATCCACATCTTGTGGCCCTTGAGCCGGTAGCGCGGACCCAGCGGATCGCTCTCGAAATCGTCGCCATCGGGCACGGCGCGGGTCGCGATGTCGGAGAGCGACGAGCCGGCCTGCGGCTCCGACAGGCACATCGTTCCCGAAAAGCGGCCCGCGAATTCGTTGCGCGCGAACACCGCCTTCTGCGTCTGCGTGCCGTGCACCAGCAGCAGGTTGGCGTTGCCCTTGGTGAGCAATGCCGAACCGATGCTGACCGACGCCAGGCCGAAGAAGCCGTCGGCCGCCGCCTCGATGGTGTAGGGCAGCTGCATGCCGCGCTCGTCATGGTCCTGCGCGGCGCTCAACATGCCCGATTCGGCATACGCCTTGTGCGCGTCGTGCGTCGCCTGCGGCAGGATCACCTTCTCGCCATCGAAGCGCGGTTCGTCCGTGTCGACCGTGCGGTTGAACGGCGCGTACTTCTCGCGCGCGATCCGCTCGCAGGTCTCGAGCACCGCGTCGAAGGTTTCGCGCGAATGGTCGGCGAAGCGCTCGCGCTGCGTCAGCGTCTCGGCCTGCAGCCAGTCGTAAAGGAGGAAGTCGAGGGTGGGACGCAGGGACGACATGGCGCGCAGCGGCTCAGAGCACCTCGAAAACGCCCGCCGCCCCCATGCCGCCGCCGATGCACATGGTCACGGCGACCTTCTT
>JAQGNJ010000153.1 GCA_028291885.1 Ramlibacter sp.
GAGCCGTCCAGAGCCATCACGCGGCGCAGCACCGCCGCGGAGTCCGGACCGCGGTTCACCAGGTCGCCGAGCAGGTAGACGGTGTCGCGGCTGGGAGAGAAATCGATTGTTTCGAGCAGTCGCAGCAGCGCGTCGTCGCAGCCCTGCACGTCGCCGATCAGGAAGGTGGCCATGGGCCGATTGTGCTTGGCCGCGGCTCACGAAGGCTGGTTCTGCAGCCTGTGTTCCTCGGCACGCAGCACGGCGACGTCTTCCTCCAGGCCATGCGGGGGCGGCCCGCGATGCATGGCGTGCAGCATGCGCGCGTGGCGCAGCTGCCGCTCGGCGTCGGCCAGTGCCGTGCGGACCTCGTGGAGTTCTTCGCTTGTGGCGTTGCTGTCTTGTCTTGTGGGCAAGTGCCGGCCCTCTTGCGTTTGCGCAGCCATGAGGGTCGCGGCCACGGCGGCCAAAGTAAAGGGACTACTTGGCACTCGGGCCCGGCTTGCTGCTTCGCACCGGTAAAAAGCCGGCCGCGGCGACCGGGAAGGATCAAGTAAAGTGCCTGCGTGTCCGACTCTCCTGGCCTTCCATGGATTTCCTGCTGATCGCGCTGCTCACCTTGCTCAATGGCGTCTTCGCGATGTCGGAGCTGGCCCTGGCCTCGAGCCGCAAGGCGCGCCTGATGGCGCTCGCCGCTGACGGCAACGGCGGGGCAGGCATGGCGCTGCGGCTGCTGGAGCATCCGACGCGTTTTCTGTCGACGGTGCAGGTGGGCATCACCTCCATCGGCGTCCTCAACGGCATCGTCGGCGAGGCCGCCTTCAGCGACGACCTGGCGCGCTGGCTGCACGGCTTCGGCATCGCCGACCGGCCGGCGGCGATCGCCGCCACCGCCATCGTCGTGACGGTGATCACCTTCGTCACCATCATCTTCGGCGAGCTGGTGCCCAAGCGCATCGGCCAGCTGTATCCCGAGCCGGTCGCCTGCTGGGTGTCGCGGCCGATGGCATGGCTGGCCAAGGCCGCCGGCCCGTTCGTCAAGCTGCTGTCGGCGACGACGCAGGGCGTGCTCAAGCTGCTGCGGATCGACACCACGCAGACCCGCGGCATGACCGAGGAGGAGATCGACCACAGCCTGGAGGAGGGCGTCGACGCCGGCGTGATCGAGCAGCACGAGCGCCAGATGGTGCGCAACCTGTTCGACCTGGACGAGCGCCCGCTGACCTCGATGATGGTGCCGCGCTCGGACATCGACTGGCTCGAAGCCAGCCAGTCGGTGTCGGAATGCATGCGCCAGGCCGGCGAGGACGGCTCCCACTCCTGGTACCCGGTCTGCCGGGGCTCGCTCGACGACGTGGTGGGCGTGATCAGCGTCGCACAGCTGCTGCACCTCGGGCAGGACCATGACGGGCCGGTGGGCGCGCTTGCGCAGCCCGCGCTCTTCGTGCCGGAGACCCTGAGCGGCATGGAGCTGCTCGAGCAGTTCCGCCAGCGCTCGGGCCGGATGGTCTTCGTGGTGGACGAATACGGCGTGGTCCAGGGAGTGATGACGCCGCACGACCTGCTCGAGGCGATCACCGGCGAGCTGCAGCCGGGCGCGCAGGCCGATGCCTGGGCGACGCGCCGCGACGACGGCTCCTGGCTGCTCGACGGCCTGATGCCGGTTTCGGAACTGAAGGCGCGGCTGGAGATCCGGGAACTGCCCGAGGAAGAGCGCGGGCGCTACAACACCGTCGCCGGCCTGCTGCTGGCGCTTTCGGGCCACCTGCCGCAGGTCGGCGAGCGCATCGACTGCGGCGAGTGGGAATTCGAAGTGGTCGACCTGGACGGCCGGCGGATCGACAAGGTGCTGGCCTGGCGGCGGCCGCAAGCGGGCGCCGAGCAGGCGCAAGCCCTGAGCCAGGCATGAACGCCACGGGAGGGAACGCGATGTCCGACGCCGTGTATTACGAAAAGCCCGTGCTGCTCGATCGCGACAAGCACCGCGACCGCAAGGTCCGCGCGACGGCCAGCTTCGGCTTCGCCCGCAAGGCCAACTCGCTGTACCTCGCGGGCGTCGAGTTCAACGAGGCCTGCAAGGAATACGCGATCGTCTTCACCCGCGTCGGCGACAGGACCGTGCCGGTCGCGATGCTCGGCCTGCGCAGCCGCGAGAACCTGTTCGTCGACGACGAGG
This sequence comes from Ramlibacter sp., assembly GCA_028291885.1. Lineage (GTDB taxonomy): Bacteria > Pseudomonadota > Gammaproteobacteria > Burkholderiales > Burkholderiaceae_C > Ramlibacter. The sequence continues at coordinate 2,156 of JAQGNJ010000153.1, forward strand.
GCAAGTGGGGCGCGAGCTACATCCCCGCGTTCGTGCGGCGCTATCCCTTCGTGCTGGCCGACCTTCCCGGCCGGACCGACATGGCGGTCTGCGTGGACGAGGCCTTCGAGGGCCTCAATCCGGTCGAGGGCGAGCCGCTGTTCGACGTGGCCGGCGGCAACACCGCCTTCCTGCAGAACGCGCTGGATTTCCTGGGCCGCTACCAGGCGCAATACCGGCGGACCGAGGCTTTCTGCCGGCGGCTGGAGCAGGCCGGGCTGCTGATGGAAATGAACGCGAAGGCCGACCTGGTCGACGGCCGCAGCTTCACGATCAACGGCCTGATGGTGGTCGACGAAAAGAAGCTGCTGGCGCTGCCGGACGCCGCGGCACTGGCGCTGTTTCGCTCCGGCGAATTGCACCTGGTCTCGATGCACCTGGCGTCGCTGTCGAACATGCAGAAGCTGGTCGACCGCATGGCGGCGCGCCGCAGCCTGCTGGAGCCCGCTCCGCGTCCGGGCTAGGCGTTCAGGCCGCGGTGGGTGTCGGGGCGGTACTTCGCGGCGTCCGTCACGTCCAGCGCGTCCTGCTCGATCAGTCGGTGCAGCAGCAAGTCGAGCTGGTCCGCCTGCAGGCTCGAGTTGTTCAGGATCCAGCGCCGGTTGACCGGCCGCGTGCTCATCACCGACAGGGTGCGGTAGATGTCGGTGCTCATGCTGGAAGACGGCAGCTTGGGCCAGCGCTTGAGACGGTAGATCAGGAGGTCCGCGGCGTTTTCCGGTTGTTGGTCCTTGCGGAACAACTCGGCCAGGAAACTGGAGGATCGACGGGCCCAGGCGGCAAAGGGGTGGATGGCGCTCGGCATCACGCGCGATTGGCGGAGAACAACATGGCTGCAGTGTCGTGCAGCCGGCTCGCCAAGGATTAGGAGAATGGTCGAGTTAGGCTAGGCTGATTGCCTAAACCTATCGATGCAGTTTCCGAGGGAGCCTAGTCCCGCAGCCAGCCGACCGTCGCGATGCCCAGCGCGGTGAGCGCCAGCGAGCCCGCCAGGTGAAGGACGGCCGTCGCCAGCGCCCATCCCGGGCGGCCTTGCTGGAGTTGCGTCACCACTTCGGCGGAGAAGGTGGAGAACGTCGTGAGCCCACCGAGGAAGCCGGTGACGACGAACAGCCGCCATTGCGGCGAGAGGTCCGGCATTGCCGCGAACAGCGCCACCGCCACTCCCACCAGGTAGCCGCCGATCAGGTTGGCGGCCAGCGTGCCGGGCGGCAGCAAAGGGTGGGCGGGATTGAAGCGCCCAGCGAGAAACCAGCGCAGCAGCGCGCCGATGGAAGCTCCAGTGCAGATGGAAAGAATGGAGGCGATCATGAGCGGCCCAGGTCGTTGGATCGGTCCGATTCGGGGCCTGGCCTGCTGATCGGTGACCGTCGCTGCGAGTCTACGCGGCCCGTTGCGCGGCGTGATCGACGATCGGCCGCAGCCGGCCAAGAGAAAAGCCCGCCATCTTTTGGATAGCGGGCTTTTCCTGACTGACTTGGTGCCGGAGAGATGAATCGAACACCCGACCTTCTCATTACGAATGAGCTGCTCTACCGACTGAGCTACACCGGCTGAAGCCCACGATTATAGCGTGGACGAAAGGCGGCTGCACGGTCCCGCCCGGCTGCCTCAGGTCCCCTTGTGGTAGCCGGTCACCCGCTCGACTTCGTTGCGGCTGCCCAGGATCACGGAGACCCGCTCGTGCAGCTTCTGCGGCTGCACGTCGAGGATGCGCTGCATGCCATTCGTGGCCGCGCCGCCGGCCTGTTCGACCAGCCAGCCCATCGGGTTGGCTTCGTACATCAGGCGCAGCTTGCCGGGCTTTTCCGGCTCGCGCTTGTCCCAGGGATACAGGAAGATGCCGCCGCGCGTCAGGATGCGATGCACGTCGGCCACCATCGAGGCAACCCAGCGCATGTTGAAGTCCTTGCCGCGCGGGCCTTCCTTGCCGGCCAGGCATTCGTCGATGTAGCGGCGCACCGGCGCGTCCCAGTGCCGCATGTTGCTCATGTTGATCGCGAATTCCTTCGTGTCCTCGGGAATCTGGACATTTTCCTGGGTCAGCACGAAGGAGCCCTGCTCGCGGTCCAGCGTGAACATCGCGACGCCGTCGCCCACGGTGAGCACCAGCGTGGTCTGCGGCCCGTAGATGCAGTAGCCGGCCGCCACCTGGCGGTGCCCCGGCTGCAGGAAGTCCTGCTCAGTGACGCCGGGATGGCCTTCCGGCTTCTTGAGCACGCTGAAGATGGTGCCGATGCTGACGTTGACGTCGATGTTCGACGAGCCGTCCAGCGGGTCGAACAGCAGCAGGTATTCGCCCTGGGGATAGCGGTTGGGCACGACGTAGATGCCTTCCATCTCCTCGGAGGCCATGGCCGCCAGGTGGCCGCCCCATTCGTTGGCTTCGATCAGCACCTCGTTGGCGATGATGTCCAGCTTCTTCTGCATTTCGCCCTGGACGTTCTCGCTTTCGGCCGAACCGAGGACGCCGCCCAGCGCGCCCTTGTTGACGGCCTGGCTGATGCCCTTGCAGGCGCGCGCGACGACTTCGATCAGCAGCCGCAGTTGCGCGGGGATGAGGCCGTCGACGCGCTGCTGCTCGACGAGGTAGCGGGTGAGGGAGATCTTTTGCGACATGTGTGTCTTCCTAGTCGGCCAGGGCGCGGGTCACGACCTCGCGCACGTCGTTGCTCAGGTCGGGCTTGGCCGCGACGCGGGCGATCGCTTCGCGCGCGGCGCCGCGCAGCGGCTCCACCAGCTTCTTCCAGCGGTCCAGCGCGCGGGCGAGCCGCGCCGCGACCTGTGGATTGATCGCGTCGAGCTCCAAGACCCGGTCGCTCCAGAACACGTAGCCGGCGGCGTCGGGCCGGTGGAACGCGCCCGGGTTGGCGCTGCAGTAGCTGAAGATCACGCTGCGGGCGCGGTTCGGGTTGCGGATGTTGAAATCCGGATGGTTCATCAGCTGTTTCACCGCCGGCAGCACGTTGCCGCCGCGGTCGGGGGCGCCGGCCTGCAGCGCGAACCACTTGTCCAGCACCAGCGGCTCGTTCTTGAACAAGGCGTGGAAGCGCAGCAGCGCCTGCGCGGCAAGCTCATGACCGCTCACCACCAGGGCGGACAGCGCGTTGAAGCGGTCCGTCATGTTGCTGGCGTCCTTGAAGCGCTGGTAGGCCTTGCCCGGCCAGAGATCCGATCGTCCCGAGCCTGTCGAAGGATGGGGGCGCGCCGCCAGGCACAGGTGCGTCAGCGCCATCCCGGCGAGCGCGCGGCGGCCGGACGACACCGGGTCGGGGCTGTAGCCGCCCGTGTCGCGGTGGGTTTCGAAAGCCCATTCCCAGTCGGCGTGCAGCGCCTGCGCCAGCTGCTGGCGCATGGCTTCGCGCACGGCGTGGATGCGCTGCGGATCGACTTCGTCCAGCTGCTCCGCGATGTACGTTTCGGCCGGCAGCGTGAGCACCAGCTCCTTGAATGCCGCATCCAGCGTCGGGTGGCGAAGGATGGTGCGCATCGCGTCGACATAGGGCTCGTCCAGCCGGATGTCCCCCGCCGCCAGCCCCGGTTGGGCGATGAAGGCGAGGGCGCGGTTCACGGCCAGGCGCTGGCCGGCTTCCCAGCGGTTGAACGGGTCGCTGTCGTGCGCCAGCAGCGTGAGCAGCTGCGCATCGGTGTAGCCGTGCTCGAGGATCACCGGCGCGGAGAAGCCCCGCAGGATCGACGGCACCGGCTCCTGGTCGATGCCGGTGAAGGTCAGGGTTTCGCTGGCCTGGGTCAGCACGTGCATGCGGCTGGCCAGCTCACCGCCGTCCGCGCCCAGCAGGCCGAGCCCGATCGGGATCACGAACGGCTCCTTCTGCAGCTGCCCCGGCGTGGGCGGGCAGCTTTGCGAGAGCGTCAGCTGGTAGACGCCGGTCGCGGCGTCGTACTGCGAGGTGGCCCTGACCCGCGGCGTGCCGGCCTGGCTGTACCAGCGCTTGAACTGCGCCAGCAGTTGCGCGAACTGCGAGCCGGGATTGGCGTCGGCGATCGCCTGGGCGAAGTCGTCGCAGGTGACGGCGTGGCCGTCGTGCCGCTCGAAATACAGCGTCATGCCCCTGGCGAAGCCTTCGCGGCCGACCAGGGTCTGCATCATGCGCACGACCTCGGCGCCTTTTTCGTACACCGTGACGGTGTAGAAATTGTTGATCTCCATGTACTGGTCGGGGCGCACGGGATGCGCCATCGGGCCGGCGTCTTCCGGGAACTGCGCGGTGCGCAGCACGCGCACGTCCTCGATGCGCTTGACCGCTCGCGCCGACGGCTCGCCCGCCAGGTCCTGCGAGAACTCCTGGTCGCGAAAAACGGTGAGTCCTTCCTTCAGCGAGAGCTGGAACCAGTCGCGGCAGGTCACGCGGTTGCCGGTCCAGTTGTGGAAGTACTCGTGGCCGACCACCGATTCGATGTTGGCGTAATCGGTGTCGGTCGCGGTCGCCTGGCTGGCGAGCACGTACTTCGTGTTGAAGATGTTCAGGCCCTTGTTCTCCATCGCGCCCATGTTGAAGTCGCTGGTGGCGACGATCATGAAGCGTTCGAGATCCAGAGACAGGCCGAAGCGGGCTTCGTCCCACGCCACTGAATCCATCAGCGAATTCATCGCGTGCTCGGTCTTGTCGAGGTCGCCGGGGCGCACGTAGACCTGCAGCAGGTGCTCCTTGCCGGCCCGCGAGGTGATGCGCTGTTCGCGGCACACGAGGTCGCCCGCGACCAGCGCGAACAGGTAACTCGGCTTGCGGAACGGGTCGACCCACCTGGCGAAGTGGCGGCCGCCCTCCAGCTGGCCGTGCTCCACCAGGTTGCCGTTGGACAGCAGCACCGGGTAACGGGCCTTGTCGGCGCGCAGCATGACCGTGTAGCTGGCCATTACGTCGGGCCGGTCGAGGAAGTAGGTGATGCGGCGGAAGCCCTCGGCTTCGCACTGGGTGAAGAACGATTCTTTGCTGCCGTACAGGCCCATCAGCTTGGTGTTCTTGGACGGCGCGCAGGTCGTGAAGATCTCTAGCTCGAAGGGCTGGTCGACCTCGGGCAGGTTCTCCAGCA
>JAQGNJ010000190.1 GCA_028291885.1 Ramlibacter sp.
CGGACAAGGGATCGGTCAGGGCCGACCAGGCGCGCGCCGGCCAGCGGCCGCGCGTCGATCCCGCCAGTGCGCGCAGCAGCGGCTGCGGCAGGGCCCAGGCGCAGGCCGCCAGCGGCCGGCCCAGCACCAGCAGCGGCGCGGCGACCAGCATCAGCACCTCGTGCTGCACCATGTGGGCGGAAAAAAGCCGGTCGCCGAGCGCGTCCAGCGGCGACACCAGGGCGGCCACCAGGGCCAGCCAGCCGCCCGCGAATGCCGCGACCTGCGACCAGCCCAGGCCGCGGCCGGCGCCGGCGTGGCGCCACAGCCGGGCGGCGCCGGTCACGTACAGGCCCAGGGTCAGCAGCAGCGGTCCCAGCACCCAGGGCTCGAACGACCAGGACCACAGGGCCGGCGGCACGCCGGCCGCGCCGCCATGGGCCAGCGCCGCGCCGTGCGCGCAGACGCCCCCCAGGGCCGCCAGCCAGCCCCGCCGCGTCATTGCCAGCACGGCGAGAGCACCCAGACCGCCATCCACATCGTCAGGATCGTCAGCGACGACAGCACGCCGACCGCGGTTGCGACGATGGCCAGGAAGCGGCGCGACGTCGACGGGTCGGCGTCGTCGCTGTCCGCCGTCCGGCCCGGGCTGGTGGCGCGCAGCCGCCACTCGTGCCAGGCCAGCAGGGTGAAGATCCCGGCCAGCGCCAGCGAGCCGGCCGCCACCAGGTGCAGCCCGTTGCGCGACTGGAATCCGCAGGCGGGCGTGACCATCGCATAGAGGATGGACTGGCAGGCCAGGGCCAGCGAGGGAGCGACGAGGAGTGCGAGCCAGATCCGCATGGTCAGTGCAGGCGCGGGGCCCAGTAGATGACGAAATAGATCGGGATCCACGCCAGCACGACGAAGTACCAGTAAAAGGCGTTCTCGCTGACGTCCACCATGGCCTTGCCCTCCAGCGGGGCGACGAAGAGCATGACGGCGAGCACCGTCGTGTCCCAGAAGTCGGTGACCAGGTGCGCCGTGTGCAGGCCCAGCAGGGTCCATGTGATGGAGCCGTAGGCGTTGGTGTCCCAGCCGGTGTTGAGCGACATGAACTCGAAGACCCGCAGCACCAGGAAGGCCACGGTCAGCACGACGCAGACGCAAAGCCACAAGCGCGCCCGCTTCATGTCGAATTTTTCGGCGGCCTTCTTGGTCAGGTGGTTCGGGATCGCGCTGAGCACCATGATCGCCGTGTTGAGCGTGCCCCAGAGCAGGTCGGGCGGCTTGCCCTGCATCGGCCAGACGTCCGAGTGGCTGCGCAGGAAAAAGTAGGCCGCCACGGCCAGCGCGAACACGGTCGCCTCGACGGCGATCATCCCCAGCGTCGCCCACCACACCAGGCTGCGATGCGAGAAGCCCATGCTCGGGAGCGTGGAGACGTCGAGCGCTGCGTTGTCCAGGGCCGTGCGGCTCATGGCTTGCGCTCCAGGGCCAGGTCCTGCGCCACCTGCTTGCGGGTCGGCCAGAACCAGATCGTGACGACGACGGCGATCAGGAGCGCGCCCCAGACGATCGCCCAGGGCGTGAAGATGGAGCCGACGAAAAAGACCGTGGTGGCGACGGCGCTGAGGAAGGGCCAGATCGACGGCCCCGGGAACCGGTGCCGCAGGTCGGGGCGGGCGTCGATCACGGTGGTGACCAGCACCTCCCGGGCATCGGCGGCGAGGCCCTGCACGTGCGTGGTGACATGGCCCGTCGTCGGCCCGGCCGGCAGCGGCTGCCAGACCGGGTCGCGCCCATGCACCACCGGGATCTGGTGGAAGTTGCACGGCGGCGGCGGCGACGACGTCGCCCATTCGAGCGTGCCCGCGCCCCAGGGATTGTTGCCCGCAGTCTGGCCGTGGCGCCGGCTGCGGACGACGTTGACCAGCGTGGCGAAGACGCCGGCCGCCAGGATGAAGGCGCCGATGCTGGAGAGCAGGTTCATGTTGTCCCAGCCCATGCCGGCCTGGTAGGTGTAGACGCGGCGCGGCATGCCCTGCAGGCCCAGCAGGTGCATCGGGAAAAAGGCGATGTTGAAGCCGGCGAACATCAGCCAGAAGCTCCAGTGGCCCAGCCGCTCGTTCATCAGCCGGCCCACCACCTTGGGGTACCAGTAATAGATCGCGCCGAACAGCGGGAACACGGAACCGCCGATCAGCACATAGTGCAGGTGGGCGACGACGAAATACGTGTCGTGCACCTGCAGGTCCAGCGGCACGGACGCGAGCATGAGGCCGGTCATCCCGCCCAGCACCAGGATGAAAAAGAAGGCGAGCACGAACAGCAGCGGCGTCTTGAAGTTCAGCCTGCCGGTCCACAGCGTCGCCAGCCAGCAGAAGATCTGCACCGCCGAAGGAATCGCGATCAGCAGGCTGGCCGCGGTGAAGAAGCTCTTGCCCAGCTCCGGCAGGTTGGTCGCGAACATGTGGTGGACCCACAGGCCGAAGGCCAGGAAGGAGGTGGCGATCAGCGAGAGCACCATCGCCGTGTAGCCGAACTGCGGCCGCCGCGCGAAGGTCGGCAGGATGGCCGAGATGAAGCCCAGGCCCGGGATGAAGATCAGGTACACCTCGGGATGGCCGAAGAACCAGAACAGGTGCTGCCACAGGATCGCGTCGCCGCCTTCGGCCGGGTTGTAGAAATGCGTGCCGACCAGCCTGTCCATGATCAGCGCCGTGCTGGCGAGCATGACCGCCGGCATCGCGAACAGGATCATGAAGGCCGTGACCAGCATCGCCCACGCGAACAGCGGGATGCGGTTCAGCGTCATGCCCGGCGCCCGCAGCTTGAACACCGTGGTGATGACGACGATGGCTTCGACGATCGCCGACGCCTCGGTGAAGGTGATCATCTGGGCCCAGAAGTCGACCCGCTTGCCGGGCGAATAGTCCGGTCCGGACAGCGGCGGATAGGCGAACCAGCCGGCGTCCGCCCCGGCGTTGCCGAGGAAGGCGATGTACAGCATCAGCCCGCCGAACAGGAAGATCCAGAAGCCGTAGGCGTTGAGCCGCGGGAAGGCGATGCTGCGCGTGCCGACCATCAGCGGCACCAGGTAGACCGCGATCGCCTGCATCACCGGGACGGCGAACAGGAACATCATCGTCGTCCCGTGCATGGTGAAGACCTGGTTGTACATGTCCGGGCCCATCAGCTTGCCGTCCGGGCGGGCCAGCTGCAGCCGCATCGCCGCCGCCAGCAGGCCGCCGGCCAGGAAGAAAACCAGGGTGGTGATGACGAAGCGGCGCGCGATGGTCTTGTGGTTGACGGCGGTGAACCAGCCGACGAAGCCGGGGTCGTCGCTCCAGGCGCGGTCCAGCGCGAGCGCTTCGGCCGAGCCCGGCCCCGGACCGTCCTTGAGCCTGGGCGCCGCGTCGCGGATTTCCTGTTCGCTGGGCTGGCGGCTCATTTGAGGGTCCCCAGGTAGGCCACGAGGGCAGCCAGGTCCTCGCTGGACAGCTGCGTGGCGGGCATGTTGGTGCCGGGCTTGATCTTCTGCGGATCGGCGATCCAGGCCGCGAGGTCGGATGGCGTGTTGGGCAGGGTTCCGGAGGCGAGCGTCTGCCGGCTGGCGACGTGCGTGAGGTCGGGCGCGCGCTGGGCGTTCGCGAGCGTTCCCTGCACCGCGTGGCACATCGCGCAGCTCTGGCTCAGGAACAGGTCCCTGCCGCGGATGGCCCGCGCATCGGCCGGCTCGGGGGCGGGCTTGCGCTGCGCCGCGGCCCAGGCGTCGAACTGCGCCTGCGGCTGCGCGATCACCAGCAGCCCCATCAGCGCGTGCTGGTAGCCGCAGAACTCGGCGCACTGGCCGCGGTACACGCCGGCCTGGTCGGCGCGGAAATGCATCTTCGAGGTCCGCCCCGGGATCAGGTCCTTCTTGCCGGCGAGGCTGGGCACCCAGAGGCTGTGGATCACGTCGTCGGCCTTGAGCGTCACGATCACCGGCTTGCCGACCGGCACGTGGATCTCGTTGGCGGTGACGAAGGAGTCCGACACCGGTCCGTTGAGGTAGCGCGCGGTCCACCACCACTGGTGCGCCGTGACCTCGATGTTCACCGCGTCGACCAGCGACATCCGGGCCAGCGCGCGGTCGGTGAAGACGCTGGCGACCACCAGGGCGACCAGGCCCAGCGCGGAGGCGATGGCGGCGGTCGTCACGCTGCGGCGCGGCCCCGGTTCCGGCGCGTCGACGCTGGCCAGGTCGGGCGGCGTTTCGCCGCTGCTGCGCGGGGCGCGCCACAAGGCCACGATCAGCACCAGCAGGATCGCGGTGAAGACGGCGGTGCAGGTCCACACGAACACGTGCCAGAGGCCGAGGATCTGCGCGGCCTGGACACCGGCCGCGTCGAAAACGTCGTGCAGTGCGTTCATTGGCTTGCTCCCAGGGCCGGCTTGGGCGGGGGCGCCGCCGGGCGGGGCTGCTCGGGCTTGCGCGCGTTCTCCGCTTCGCCGCCGCCCAGGGTGTCGGACCGGCTCGGCTCGACGTCCTTGCGCAGCTGCCCGCTCATCGAGCGCACATAGGAGACGATCTGCCAGACCTGGTCTTCCGGGATGTGGCCGCCGAAGGACGGCATGCCCTCGGGGCGGCCCTGCATGATGGACATGTAGATGCTGTTGGCGTCGCCGCCGTATTTCCATTCGGCGTCCATCAGCGGCGGACCGATCGCGCCGCCGCCCATGGCGTGGCAGCCGTTGCAGTTGTACCAGCGGAACAGGCGCTTGCCCTGGTTCACGCCCCAGGCGTTGCCCTCGTACGGCGCGTCCTTGACCGGGGCCAGCTGGACGCCGCCTTGCTGCTCGGCGCCCGGCTGCAGCGAGCCCAGCCGCGCGGCGCTTGCCGTCGGCTGCGACGGCGCGGTGGAGAAGCGGCGGGCCTCGCGCTCGCAGCCGCTCGCCAGCAGCGCGGCCGCGACGGCGGCAAGGCACAGGGGCAGGCGAGCGCTGCGCATCATGGCCTGGGCTCCGTCACGCGCGGCACGTTGTATTGCGCCAGGATCGCGTCGATGTCGCCCTGGCGGCGGCGGATGATCTCGTTGATGGACTGCTGCAGCGCCTTGTCGCCGCGCCGCACGCCCATCGCGATCGAGAACTCGAAGGGCTGCGGCGCATCGGCCGGCGCGACGGCGCGGCTCATGCGCAGCGGCACGGGCGAATTGCGCACGTAGTAGCCGGCCTGCGGCCCCCAGAGCACGGCGACGTCGATGCTGCCGTCGGCGACGGCGTGCACCATCCGTTGTGCCGACGGGGTGTCGCCGATCAGCATGTAGCCGACCACGTTGTCGACCGCGCCGTGGCGGGCCAGCGCCAGGCCCGGCGGCGACGCGGCGAGGTCGTTGCCGATCAGCTGCACACCGATCTTCAGCTGCCGCAGCCGCGGGTCGTCGAAGCCGGACAGCGGCTGTCGTCCCGGCGCCGGCTCGCGCTCGACGAAGACATAGGTCGAGCGGTAGTAGGGCAGGGTCGGCATGGTGCGCTCGAATTCCACCGGCACGCCCACGATCAGGTCGCACAGCTGCGAGCCCAGCGTCTTGCGCACGAAGCCGCGCCGGTCGGGCAGCCACGCATACTGCAGCGGCAGGCCGAGCTCGTCCGCCAGCAGGCGGGCGATGCGGTTCTCGAAGCCGCTGCCGTCCTCGCGCGAGAAAGGCAGGTTGTCGGGATCGGCGCAGACGCGCAGGGCCTGCGCCGGCTGCGGCCCGTCGACGGCCTGGGCCGGCGCCGCGCCACCGGCCGCAAGCAACATCAGCAGTAGCAAGCGCAGGCGCACCATCATTTCGCTCCCGCCTGCGGCAAGGCGAACACATAGAGCATGCCGCCGGTCGTGGTGTACGCCTTCAGGTCCTTCATCGCGTTGACGAAGCCGCCGGCGCTGGTGCCGTCGCGCGTGTCCAGGTTGCCGGCCACCACGGCCCCGGCCCAGCCGCCGATGCCGGCGAGCACGGCGATGTACTGGTTGCCGTCCGGGCCGCGGTAGCTCACCGGCTGGCCGATGATCCCGGACGCGGCCTTGAACTTCCAGAGCAGCTCGCCGGTCCTGGCATGGACGGCCTTGAACCAGCCGTCCATGGTGCCGTAGAACACGACGTCGCCGGCCGTGGCCAGCGCGCCGCTCCAGACCGGGAAGAACTCGTCGATGGCCCAGGCCTTCTTTCCGGTCAGCGGATCCCATGCGGTGAACAGGCCGCGCTTGCCGCCGGGGCCCGGGTTCATCTTGATGTCGGCGCCGACGTAGGGCGTGCCGGCGATGTAGCTGACCTGCGACGTCTCCGCGTCCTGGCAGAGGTTCTGGTGCGGGATGTAGAGCAAGCCGGTGCGCGGCGAATAGGCCGACGGCTGCCAGTCCTTGGCGCCCGGTGAGGCGGGGCAGATGTTGCGGATGGTCTCGCCAGTGCGTGGATCCTTGAGCGCGTTGTACTTGAGGATGCCGGTCTGCAGGTCGACGCCGGTCGAGGTCGTGATCGGGACGTAGCCGCTGGCCGAAAGCACCTGGCCGGTGGCGCGGTCCATCAGGTAGATGTAGCCGTTGCGGTCAGGGTGGACCAGCAGCTTGCGCGGCTGGCCGTTGACGTTGGCGTCGAGCAGCACGTGCTCGTTGACGCCGTCGTAGTCGTGCAGGTCGTGCGGGCTGTACTGGTAATACCAGACCGCCTCGCCGGTGTCGGACTTGCGGGCGAACACGCCGGACGTCCACTTGTTGTCGCCGGGGCGCTGCTCCGGGTTCCAGGGGCCGGGATTGGCCGTGCCGTAATAGATCAGGTCCAGCTCGGGGTCGTACGAGATCCAGCCCCACACCGTGCCGCCACCGATCTTCCAGGCTTCGCCCGGCCAGCTGCTGACGCCCAGGTCCTTGCCGCGGTCCTTGGCGTAGTAGGGCTTGAAGTTGGGCCCGATCAGAACGTCCTTGTCCGGGCCGGTGCTGAAAGCCTTCCAGACGGTGCGGCCGGTCGCGGCGTCGAGCGCGATCAGCCAGCCGCGCACGCCGAACTCGCCGCCGCTGTTGCCCACCAGCACCTTGTCCTTCACGACCAGGGGCGCCATCGTCATCGACTCGCCGAGCTTGATGTTGCCGAGCTTGACCCGCCACAGCTCCTTGCCGCTCTTCGCGTCGATCGCCAGCGTCTGGTTGTCCAGCGTATTGAAAAAGACCCGGCCGTCCGCGTAGACCGCGCCGCGGTTCACCAGGTCGCAGCAGGCGACGCCCTGCGAACTGGGATCGGGCTTGGGATCGAACTTCCATTTGAGCGGCGCGCCCGGCTTCGTCAGGTCGAGGGCGAGCAGGGTGTTCGGGTACGGCGTGACGATGAACATCGTGTTCTCGGCCACGATAGGCGCCGCTTCGTGGCCGCGCACCACGCCGGTCGAGAACTGCACCACCGGCCGCAGCTGGGCGACGTTGCGGGTGTTGATCTGGTCCAGGCCGCTGAAGCGCGTGCTGGCCAGGTCCTTGGCGGGACGCACCCATTGGCCGTCGTCCACCGGCGCCTGCGCCAGGGCCAGGGCAGGCGCGGCCGGGCCGCCCACGCACGCAGCGACCAGGCCGAGCAGTGCAGCCAGACGCACGCCACTGACCAAGCTAACTGTCATCGAGCCTCTCTCCCGTTGTTATCCAGCGCGACGGAATCAGTCTATACAGCGCTGCACCAGCTTGGGGTCGGTTTTCATTGATGAGTTGCCTGCGGGCCGCGTGCTGCCCAGCTGGCGTTCTTCGTGGCCATAATCTTTCGATGCGCATTCGCACCCTGCTGGTCCTGATGGCCGCCGCCGTCCTGTTGCCCGTCGTCCTGGCGTCGGTGATCGCGCTGGAAAAGATCCGCGACGGCGAGCGCAAGGCCGCGCTGCGTGGCCTGCAGGAGACGGCCCGCGCCACCGCCCTCATCGTCGACCGCGAAGCGCAGGGCGCGCTCTCCGGGCTGAAGGCGCTCGGCGGTTCCGAGCACCTGCGGACCGGCAATTTCCGGGCCTTCTACGACCAGGCCGCGGCCCAGAACCGCCTGCCCGAGGTCTGGACCCTGCTGCTCGACGAACAGGGCCGGCAGATCCTGAACACGATCGTGCCTTACGGCTCCCCGCTGCCGCCGGCCGCGGCGCGCGAGCGGGTCGCGCGCGTCCTTGCGACCGGCAAGCCGATGGTGACCGACCTGATCCTCGGCCCGGTCACCAACAGGATGCTGACGACGATGTACGTGCCGGCGCAGGGGCCCGGCGGCCGCCCGGTCGTGGTGGCCCAGGCGTTCTCCATCGACCACTGGCGCAACACGGCGCTGGCGCAGCAGATCCCGCCCGACTGGATCGTGGCGGTGATCGACCGGCAGGGAAAGTTCATCGCCCGCAGCCACCGGCCGGGCCAGCTGGTCGGCCAGCAGGCGCGGGCCGACCTCGTCGCCGCGGCCGCCAGGGCCGACAGCGGACTGCTGCGCCATTCAACCATCGAAGGCATCGACGCCTACGATGCCTTCAACCATTCGGAGCTGACCGGCTGGACGATCGCGATCGCCGCGCCGAGCGAACTGGTGGACGGGCCGGCCCGCCATGCGATGCTGCTGGCACTGGGTGGACTGGCGACGGCGGTGCTGGCCGCGATGCTGGCGGCGGCCGCGTTCGGCCACCGTTTCATCCACGCGATCGGCAGTGCCGGCCGCGCCGCCGTGGCGCTGGGCCGCGGCGAGCGGCCAGTGGTCCGGCCGACGGCGCTGCACGAGGTCGACGCGCTGAACCAGGCGCTGGTCGGCGCCGGCGAGCTGCTGGACGCGGAACGCAGGTCGCGCCAGGCGGCCGAGTCCGAGCGCGAGCGGCTGCTGGCCGGCGAGATGACCGCGCGCGAGGCGGCCCAGGCGCAGAACGTGGCCAAGGACCAGTTCCTGGCCATGCTCGGCCACGAGCTGCGCAATCCGCTGGCGGCGATCTCCGGCGCCATCTCGCTGCTGGAGATGGGCGGCATGCAGCCCGAGCGGGAAGGGCGGTACCACGACATCATCCGCCGCCAGAACCGGCACCTGGCCCACATCATCAACGACCTGCTCGACGTCAGCCGGCTGATGGCGGGCAAGATCACGCTGGAGCGCCAGCCGCTGGACCTGGCGGAATGCGTCGCCGGCTGCGTCGAATCGCTGCGGGCGACGGAGCGGGCGATCGGCTTTCGCATCGTCGTGCGGGCGGCGCCCGTGTGGGTGGACGGCGACCCGGTCCGGATCGAGCAGATCCTCAACAACCTGATCACCAACGCGCTGAAGTTCTCGCCCGCGGGCAGCGACGTCCACGTCGATGTCGGCGCGCAGGGCGACCGGGCGCTGGTGAGCGTGCAGGACTTCGGCGTCGGCATGGACGAGGCGCTGCTGCCGCACGTCTTCGACCCCTTCTTCCAGGGCCCGCAGCCGCCCAACCGGGCGCAGGGCGGACTGGGGATCGGCCTGGCGCTGGTGCGGCAACTGACCCAGCTGCACGGCGGCGACGTCAGCGCCGCCAGCGCCGGCCCGGGCCGGGGCAGCCGCTTCGCCTTCTGGCTGCCGCGCATCGAGGCGCCGGTCGACACCGCGCCGCGCCCCGGCCTGATCGTCTCGACCCGGCGCACCCTGGTCTATGTGGAAGACAACGAGGACGCGCGGGCCACCATGGCGGAGCTGCTTCGCTCCTGCGACTACGAGGTGGTCGAGGTGCCGGATGGCAAGGGCGTGCTGCCGGCGGTGCTGGCGACGCATCCGCACGCCGTGCTGCTGGACATCGGCCTGCCCGACATCGACGGCTACGAGGTGGCGCGGCGCCTGCGGTCCAACCCGTCGACGCAGTTCGTGCCGCTGATCGCGCTGACCGGCTACGGCCAGCTGCGCGACAAAGAGGCCGCGGCGCTGGCCGGGTTCGACGCGCACCTGGTCAAGCCGGTCGAGCCGGCGCGGATCCTGAAAACGGTGGAAGACGTGCTCGCCAGGGCGGCGGCGCTGGAGGACGAAGGCCGTTAGAGCTTGCCCGGACTCGCGGCGTCGCGGGCGGGCTGCACCGCGTGGTCGGAATTGAGCTTGTGCCGCGTCAGTTCGCGCAGGTGGTCGATGACGCTGGCCGAGCCTTCGCCCGACCGGGAACCCGCCAGCGAAGGACCGTCCCCTTCGCGCAATTCCTGCAGCGACTGCTCCAGCTGCTTGCGGTCCCGCTCCTCCGAAGTCAGCAGCTCGTTGACGACCTTCAGCTCCTCGCCGGCGTCCCGCAGCTTTTCCTCGATCTGGTCGTTGTGGGCAACGGCCTTGGCCAGGTCGGCGTCGGTGGCCTTCTCCGCCAGCTTGTCGGTGATGACCTTGCTCGCCAGGTGCAGCTCCGCTTCGGCGAGCTGGATGTCTTCCTGCACCTTCTCGGTCCTGGACTTGGCGCTGGCAACGCGGTTGCCGATCAGGTGACGGGAAGGGGTGTGGGCGCGGGGCATGAGGTATTTTGCGCTAAACACGGCAGGCGCGCATCCGCGATGGGGTTCCCCCCCGCGGCTCCAGCGGAGCGGCCCAAGGGCGCGCGTCTCGCGGGTAGGATGCGAAATCGCCGAATGCGATGACCCGAGGCTGCGAACCAGACATGAAATTCAAGGACTACTACGAGGTTCTTGGCGTCCCCCGGGACGCCGACACCGACCAGATCAAGAAGGCGTATCGCAAGCTCGCGCGCGCGAACCATCCCGACGTGTCCAAGGCCAAGGGCGGCGAGGCCAGGTTCAAGGAAGTGGCCGAAGCCTATGCGACGCTGAAGGACCCGGAAAAGCGCAAGGCCTACGACGAACTCGGGCGCCGCCCGGCCGGCGAGGAGTTCGCGCCGCCGCCGCAGTGGGAACAGCACTTCGGCAGCCGGGACGGCGGCTTCGGCGACATCGACCTGGAGGAACTGCTGGCGTCGATGGGGCGCGGGCGCGGCGCCAGCCACCGCGCACCGCGGCCGGCGCCGGGCCGCGACTACGAAACCACCGTGTCGCTCAGCCTCGAGGACGCGCATCGCGGCACCACCGTCAACCTCGAGGTCGGCAACGGCGAGGGCGGCCGCACGCTGGAGATCACCATCCCGCCGGGCGTGAGCGACGGCCAGAAGCTGCGCCTGAAGGGCAAGGGCGGCAAGGGCCGCAACGGCGGCGAGGACGGGGACATCTACCTGCACCTGACGCTGGCGCCGCACCCGGTGTTCCGCGCCGACCGGCACGACCTGTACTTCGACCTCGCGCTCGCGCCCTGGGAAGCGGCGCTGGGCGCGGAGGTGGAGGTGCCGACGCTGGACGGCCCGGTGGTGCTCACCGTGCCGGCCGGCACCCGCGCGGGCCGCAAGCTGCGGCTGCGCGGGCGGGGGTTGGCCGCCGGCCGGGGCGGGCGCGGCGATCTTTACGCCGTCGCCGCCATCGACGTGCCCGGCAGCCTGACCGACAAGGAGCGCGAGCTGTTCGAACAGCTCGCAGCCGTCTCGAACTTCAATCCCCGCGGCGGCGGGCATGGAGGACAACATGGCAACGCAAAGTCCTGACCTCGACTGGCTCGACGAGGGCGCGACCATCACCATCACCGAGCTGTCGCGCGTCTGCGCCCTGACCCCCGCGGAACTGGACGAACTGGTGGGCTACGGCGCCATCGAGCCACTGCGCGCCCCGGAGCGCGAACCGCTGTTCAGCGCGGATTGCGTGATGCCGCTGCGCGCCGCGGCCAGGCTGCGCCGCGACTTCGACCTGGACCTGGTCGCGATCTCGCTCCTGCTCGATTACCTGCAGCGCATCGACGGACTCGAGCGCCGGCTGCGCTCGCTGGAAGCGCGCTTGCCGGCTCCCGTGCGCCGCTAGCCGTTCCAGGCGAAATACAGCCACACGCACAGCGCCGCGCCGACCAGGTACATCAGCCAGGTCTGCGGCGTCGCATAGGGATAGAACATCAGGGCCACGCCCAGCCACTTGGGCGTGGGTCGCCTGGCGCGGCGGCCGTGCCGCCAGGCGATCAGGCCGATCACGCCGAACAGCAGCGCGCCGACGATGTAGGCGACGCTCGGGATGTCGAGGCCGAACGACTGCAGGAATTGCGGAAAACTCATCGCGGCTGGCGTGCGCCTTTGTTATTCCAGGGTGAAGCCGACCTTGAGCGTGACCTGCCAGTGCGCCACCTTGCCGTCCTTGACGTGGCCGCGGGTTTCGACGACGTTGAACCAGTGGATGTTGCGCAGGCTTTCGCTGGCCTTGGCGATCGCGGTGCTCACCGCATCCTCGATGCCGGTAGGCGACGAGCCGGTGAGTTCGATGCTCTTGTAGACGTGGTTGTCGGTGCTCATGGTTGCTCCTGCCGCGAGTCGCGGAGGCTCAGGATACGCCAGCCGATACACCCGCGTGGTGCCGATGGCGGGCCTCTATGCAGCCAGCCTGCCGGTCGGATCGGCTAAACGCTCACCCACGTCGCGATCAACAACGCCATCGGCCAGGCCGCGCCGGCGGTCAGCTGACGCGCTCCTTCTCGGCCACCGCGCTGGGCTTCTCGCTGTCCGGGATCACGGGACCGCCCCGTCGCCGCGACTGACGGCGCGCGGCGTGCGATCCGGCGACGGGCGCAGCACCGTCCGAGCTCGGCATTGGGACTTTTCTTACATGCCCGGCGGGTAGCCGCTGCTAATCTGGGATCGCTGTCGAGTCAGGGCCGGAACACGGTTTTTCTTGCCAGGCGACTACCATCCGCATCGTCCATTCCTGGGGGACTATGAGCAAGAACGAGCAGCTGCCTCTCATTTCGACCGGCATCGTAGGTCTGGACGCCATTCTGGGCGGCGGCCTGACGCCGTTTCGCACCTACCTTGTCGAAGGCGAACCCGGCACGGGAAAGACCACCACCGGCCTGCAGTTCCTGGCCGAGGGCGTGCGCAACGGCGAATCCGTGGCCTACATCACCCTGGCCGAGACCGCGGAAGAACTCGAAGCGGTCGCCGCGTCGCACGGCTGGACGCTCG
>JAQGNJ010000195.1 GCA_028291885.1 Ramlibacter sp.
CAGGATCCGTCGCCGGGCTGCGCGGCCGCGCCAATGCTGGCCGCGCGCACCCCGGGCCGCCGCCACGGGATAGCCCCAGGTTATGGCTCGCCGCCTAAATTTGATGGGAGGGGCCGGCGGCCAGCACGTTGCCCAGGGCGGTCATGAAACGCTTGGCCAGCGCCGGCAGCGGTTCGATGCGGGACGACACCGCCCAGATGCCCACCGAGGCTTGCGGCTCCAGCGGTCGCACCACCATGCCCTCCGCGAGAGCGGCCGGCAGGCTCCACCGCACCACCAGGGCAGCACCCAGGCCCTGCTGCGCGAACGCGACGGCGCTGGTCGGCGAATGCACCTCGATCGCCGCCGACGCGGCGGCCTCCTGACCCATCCAGCCCGCCAGCACGCGACCGAGCGGCGCCACCGGCGGATAACCGATCCAGGCCGTGCCGGGCAGGTCCTGCGGCCGCAGCACCGGCCGGCTCGCCAGCGGGTGTGTCGCCGGCAACAGGCAGACCAGGGCGTCGCGTCCCAGTTCCACCGACTTCAGGTTGGCGTGCTCCGGCGCCGTCATCGAAATGCCGATGTCGGCGTCGCCCGTGAGGAAGCGCGCGGTCAGTTCGTCGTAGGTGACGTTGCGAAACGACAGCGGCGCGCCCGGGTTGCGCTGCAGCAGCCGCTGCAGCGTCATCGGGATCAGGCGCTCGCCGTAGCTGGCGCTGGCCACGATCCGCAGGCTGCCGGCGCCGCTGCGCGCCAGGTTGCGCGCGAGGTCGTTGACCCGCTCGACGCCGCGGTACAGGCCCTCCACCTCGGTGAACAGCCGCCGCGCCTCCGCGGTCGGGAACAGGCGGGTGCGCTGGCGCTCGAACAGCTTGAAGCCCAGGCGGTCCTCGGTCAGCGACAGCATGCGGCTGACGGCCGGCTGCGAGACGTGCAGCATGCGTCCCGCGCCGCTGACCGAGCCGGCCAGCATGACGGCGCGGAACACCTCGATCTGCCGCAGGTTCAGGCTGCGGCGCGGCGCGCTGGCGCCTTCTTCCCGGCCGGTTGCCCAATCGTCTTCCAAGGTCGAATCGCTTCCGCTCATAACACCAGCTTATTGTCCGCAGACATTAATGTATGGGGCATTCCGGCGCTGCATGGCTATTCTCGAAAATGGCATAACCACTCAACGACCCACCATCTCCATGCGCAAGAACAAGCTGTCCCAATGGCTCGCCGGCATCGCCGCCGCGGCATCCCTCGTGGCGGCGACGCCCGCACTGGCCGACTGGCCGGAGCGTCCGATCAACTTCGTCGTGCCCTCGGCCGCGGGCGGCTCGCCGGACGTTCTTTCGCGAGTGATCACCAACGAACTGGCCAAGATCCTCAACACGCCGGTGGTGGTGGAGAACAAGCCGGGCGCGGCCGGCAACATCGGCCTGCTGCAGATCATCAACAAGCCGGCCGACGGCTACACCATCGGCTACGGCAACGTGAACACGCTGGCGGTGAACCGCGTGCTGTTCAAGAAGCTGCCCTACGACGTGGACCGCGACCTGACCCCGGTCGTGCATGCTTTCGACCTCTATAACGTGCTGATCGTGCCGGCCAACTCGCCGTACAAGACGGCCGGCGAGCTGATCGCCGCCGCCCGCAAGACGCCCGGCAAGCTGTCGTTCGGCGCTCCTGGCGTCGGCACCACCGGCCACATGAGCGGCGAGGTGTTCCGCTCGATGGCCAAGATCGACGTGCTGTACGTGCCCTACAACGGCGGCCCCGCCGCGCTGCAGGACCTGATGGGCGGCCGCACCGACTTCCTGTTCGCCAACAGCTCGGAAGTCGTTCCGCTGGTCGCCGGCGGCAAGGTCCGCGCCCTGGGCGTGACCAGCCTGAAGCGCCTGCCGCTGCTGCCCGCCGTGCCCACGCTGGACGAGGCCGGCCTGAAGGGCTACGAGACCGTCGCCTGGGGCGGCGTCGTCGCGGCGAAGAACACGCCCAAGCCCATCCTGGACAAGCTGAACGCCGCGATGCAGCAGGCGCTCAAGACCCCCGCCGTGCGCGAAGGCCTGGCCAAGCTGGGCGCCGTGCCGGCCGGCGGCACGCCCGAGCAGTTCAAGCAGTTGATCGACCGCGAGACCCTGCGCTGGGCCGGCATCGTCGAGAGCGCCAGGATCGAGAAGCTGGACTGAGCATGCAAGCCGCTGTAAACGCCGCTCGCCTGGTGCTGGCGGGCGGCCTGGTCGTCGACGGCAGCGGCGCGTCGCCCAGGCGCGCCGACGTGCTGCTGGACGGCGACCGCATCGCCGCCGTCGGCCCCGCCGACACCATGCCGCAGGACGCGCCGCGCATCGACGTGACCGGGCGCGTGGTGGCGCCGGGCTTCATCGACTCCCACACCCACGACGACGGCTACCTGCTGGCGCATCCGGACATGCGGCCCAAGGTGTCGCAGGGCATCACCACGGTGGTCACCGGCAACTGCGGCATCAGCCTGGCGCCCCTGGTGCGCGAATCGCTGCCGCAACCGCTGGACCTGCTGGGCCCGGCGTCGCTGTTCCGCTTTGCCAGCTTCCGCAGCTGGATCGACGCGCTGCGCGAAACCCCGGCCGCGGTCAACGTGATCCCGCTGGTGGGCCACACGACGCTGCGCGTCGCCGCGATGGACGACACCCAGCGCGCCGCGTCGCCGGCCGAGGTCGAGCGCATGCAGGAGCTGCTGACCGAGGCGCTGCAGGCCGGCGCATTCGGCATGTCGACGGGCACGTTCTATCCGCCCGCCGCGCATGCGCCCACCGAGGAGATCATCCGGGTCGGCCAGCCGCTGCGCACCCACGGCGGCCTTTATGCGACCCACCTGCGCGACGAAGCCGACGAGATCGTTCCGGCAATGGAAGAAGCGCTGGAGATCGGCCGCGCCCTCGACTGCCTTGTCGTGTTCTCGCATCACAAGCTGGCCGGTGGCCGCAACCATGGCCGTTCGGCCGAAACGCTGGCGCTGATCGACCGGGCCGCGCGCCTGCAGCCCGTGTGCCTGGACTGCCACCCCTATCCCGCGACGTCGACGATGCTGCGGCTGGACCGCGTGCGCATCGCGCGCCGCACCATGATCACCTGGTCGGGCGGCTATCCGCAGGCGCAAGGCCGCGATTTCGCCGACGTGCAGCGCGAGCTCGGACTGGACGACGAGCAGACGCTGCAGCGCCTGTCGCCCGCCGGCGCCATCTACTTCCTGATGGACGAGGCGGACGTGCGGCGGATCATGACGCATCCGCTGGCGATGGTCGGCTCCGACGGCCTGCCGTTCGACAAGCATCCGCATCCGCGCCAGTGGGGCACCTTCACCAACGTGCTGCGAACGCTGGTGCGCGAGCAGGGCGTGCTGTCGCTGCAAGCCGCCATCCACAAGATGACCGGCCTGGCGGCGAAGAACTACGGCCTGGCGGACCGCGGCCTGCTGGCGCCGGGGCAGATGGCCGACGTCGTGGTGTTCGACGCCGAAAAGGTGACCGACCTCGCGACCTTCGAAAAACCGATCCAGGCCAGCGTCGGCATCGAGCGCGTCTTCGTCAACGGCCGCTGCGTGTGGGACGGCGAGCGCACCACCGGCGCCGTGCCGGGGCGCGTGCTGGAACGGAGCACCGCCCATGCGTGACACCGCAAGCGGCGGCGGCCTGCTCGGCATCCTCGGCGGCATGGGCCCGCTGGCGGGCGCGGCCTTCGCGGCCCGGCTCGTGGCGCTGACACCGGCGCAGCGGGACCAGGACCATGTGCCGGCCCTGCTGTGCAACGATCCGCGCG
>JAQGNJ010000226.1 GCA_028291885.1 Ramlibacter sp.
CACCAGGAGCAAGCATCATGAAATCAGGCAACGGCAGCAGGCCCTCCACCAGCAAAAGCAGCGGCAATGCCGGCAGCCGCGGCACCGGCGGCATGGACAACAGCGGCAGCGTCGACAGCAAGGCCAACGAAGGCTCGACCTCGTCCGGCAAGGGCCGTGCGACGGGCGCCAAGCCAAGCGTTTCCGGCGGCGACAAGAAGGCCGCTGGCGGCAAGAGCGGCAAGTAACACGCAGGGACGTGGTCCCGCAGGCCGGGGGATACTCCGGCCATGGACAAGCCCCTCGATGCGCTCACCCTGCAACTGCGCGACTTCGCCGCCGCGCGCAACTGGGAGCGGTTCCACTCGCCGAAGAATCTCGCCTCGGCGCTCTCGGTCGAAGCCGCGGAGCTGCTCGAGCATTTCCAGTGGCTGACCGAGGAGCAGAGTCGCAGGCTCGATCCGCAACGCAAGCAGGCGGTCGGCCAGGAGATCGCCGACGTGTTCCTCTACCTGCTGCAGCTCGCCGACAAGCTCGGGATCGACCTGATGCTGGAGGCGCAGAAGAAACTGGTCATGAACGGGCTGAAGCATCCGGTCACCGGCGCCTGAAGCGGGGCCTTCGGCGACCGGGTCGGGCAGGCACGCGCCCTGCCTAGAATGGGCCCATGCATTCCTCCCTGACCCTGACCGGCGCCCCGAACTTCCGCGACCTCGGCGGCTACAGGACCCATGACGGCGCCGCGGTCCGCCGGCACCACATCTTCCGTTCCGACCACCTGGGCAATCTGGCGGGAGAAGACGTCCAGCTGCTTTCCGGCAAGCTGCGCGAGAAGGTGAGGGTGCTCGACCTGCGCGGCGTGGCGGAGCGCGAAACAGCCGTGTGCGCCTGGCCGGGCGTTCCGGTCCATTCGCTGTCCATCGAGCCGACGATCGTGCAGGTGCTGGCCGACCTCACCGACGCCGGCCACAAGCTGACCCAGGCCGACGTCGTGCACCACATGCAGGACACCTACCGCGGCTTCGTGCGCGACAACACGCATCGCTTCGCCGCGCTGTTCGGCCACCTGCTCGAATCGGACGGGCCGCTGGTCTTCCACTGCACGGCCGGCAAGGACCGCACCGGTTTCGCGGCGGCCCTGATCCTGCTCGCGCTCGGCGTCCCGGAAGACGACGTGATGCGCGACTACATGCTGACCAACGAGCGGCTCAAGCCCAAGAGCGAGTGGAAGGGACTGACGCCCGAGGTCGCGTCCGTGCTGTATCGCGTGCAGCCGGACTTCCTCCATGCCGCGTTCGAAGCGGTGGACCAGAAGTTCGGCGGCGTCGAGGCCTACTTTCGCGACGGCCTGGGACTGCGGGAAGCGCAGCGCGCCCGGCTCGAGGAGCTGTACCTCCAGGGGCCGGGCCGAGGCGGCTGATGCGGCGGGCCTCGGTGCTGCTGCGGCACGACGAGGTCGTCGGCGAGACCGATCCGCGCCTGTTCGGCGCCTTCGTCGAGCACCTGGGCCGCTGCGTCTACGGCGGCATCTTCGAGCCCGGCCATCCCACGGCCGACGGCAACGGCTTTCGCGGCGACGTGCTGGCGCTGGTGCGGGAACTGCAGCCCACGGTGATGCGCTATCCCGGTGGCAATTTCGTCTCCGGCTACAACTGGGAAGACGGCGTCGGGCCGCCGACGGAGCGGCCGCGCAGGCTGGACCTGGCGTGGGCCTCGACCGAGACCAATCGCTTCGGGACCAACGAATTCATCGACTGGTGCCGGCTGGCCGGCGCCGAACCGATGCTGGCGGTCAATCTCGGCACGCGCCGCGGCGATGCGGCGCGCAACCTGCTGGAGTACTGCAACCATCCGGGCGGGACCGCCTGGTCCGACCTGCGCCGCCGCCATGGCTGGGAGCAGCCGCATGGCGTGAACCTCTGGTGCCTGGGCAAC
This sequence comes from Ramlibacter sp., assembly GCA_028291885.1. Lineage (GTDB taxonomy): Bacteria > Pseudomonadota > Gammaproteobacteria > Burkholderiales > Burkholderiaceae_C > Ramlibacter. Next base: position 1,915 of record JAQGNJ010000226.1, read on the forward strand.
GAGATGGACGCGCCCTGGCAGATGGAAACCAAGACGGCGCAGGAGTACGGCCGCATGGCGGCGGAGGCCGCCAAGCTGATGAAGTGGACCGACCCCGGCCTGGCCCTGGTCGCCTGCGGTTCCTCCGGCCACAACATGCCGTGGTTCGGCGAGTGGGAAGCCACGGTGCTCGAGCACTGCTTCGAGCATGTGGACTTCATCTCGCTGCACAACTACCTGAACAACTATGGGCGGGACACGCCGGCTTTCCTGGCTGCGCCCGACCTGATGGACAGCCTGATCGACGAGGTGGTCGCCATCGCCGACGCCGTCGCGGCCCGCAAGCAGTCGGGCAAGAGGATCATGCTCAGCTTCGACGAGTGGAACGTCTGGTACCGCACGCGCGGCCAGATCGATGCGGTCCGTCCGCACCCCGCCTGGCCGGTGGCGCCGGCGCTGCTGGAAGAGGTCTACACGATGGAGGATGCGCTGGCTTTCGCAGGCGCCGGCATCTCGCTGCTCAATCATGCGGACCGGGTGAAGGTCGCGTGTCTCGCGCAGCTGGTGAATGCCATCGCGCCGATCATGACGCAGACCGGCGGCCCGGCCTGGCGCCAGACCATCTTCCATCCTTTCGCGCAGCTGAGCCGCTTCGGCCGCGGCCGGGTGTTGCGGGCCCAGGTCGATTCGCCGACCTACGCGGCGGTGTGCCACGACCCGATGTTCGGCGTTGACCTGCGGTTTGCGCTGCCGGCCGTGCCTTATCTCAAGCTGGCCGCCGTGCAGGACGGGGGAAGTCTCACGCTGTTCGCGCTGAACCGCGACCTCGAGCAGCCGATGGCGCTGGAGGTGAGCCTGGAGGGCCTGGGTTCGCCAGTGATCGCCGGCGCGCAGCAGCTGTGCGACCCGGACCTGGACGCCGCCAACACCCGCGACGAGCCGGAGCGCGTGAAGCCGCAGCCCTTGCGCGACGTCGTCATGAGCGCCGGCCGCTTGCGCGCCACGCTCGCGCCGGCTTCCTGGAACATGATCCGACTCAGCCCGCCTCCGGAACGACCTCCGGCAACCTGACCTCTTCCAGGTGCCAGGGCACGTTGATGATGGTCAGGCGCGAGCCGCCGTGCTTGAGCAGCTTGCGCCGGAGCCGCCGCGCGCGATGGGTGTGCAGCAGCCGCTGGTACCAGCGCTGCTTGACCAGC
>JAQGNJ010000242.1 GCA_028291885.1 Ramlibacter sp.
GCGAGCCGTCGAAGCGATCAATGCCCGATTGCACGGTGGCCAGCACATTGGCCAGGCCCATGCCGCGCGTGTTGTGGAAGTGCAGCGTCAGCTGCAGTCCGGAAAGCCGCTGCTGCAAGGCCTGCACCATCCGGCTCACCTGCGCCGGATGCGCCATGCCGGTGGTGTCGCAGACGGTGAGGCCGCGAACCCCCAGCGCGGCAAAGCGCTCCGCCCAGCGCAGCACTTCTTCCTGCGGCACGTCGCCCTCCATGGGACAGCCGAATGCCGTGGACAGCGACACATTGACCGGCGTGCGGCCGTCGACCGTGCGGATCACTTCAGCGAGGCCGGCAAAGCTTTTCTCGCGCGGCATCCTGAGGTTGGCCAGGTTGTGCGTCTCCGACGTCGACATCACCAGGTTCAGTTCGTCGGCGCGCGACTCCAGAGCGCGCTCGGCGCCGCGCAGGTTCGGCACCAGCACCGTGTATTCGACGCCGGGCACGCGGCGGATCCGCCCCATGACCTCCTCGGCGTCGCGCAGCATCGGGATCGCCTTGGGCGAGACGAACGACGTCACCTCGATCTTGGCGTAGCCGCATCCGCTCATCGCGTCGACCAGTTCCACCTTGGTGTCGGTGGGGATGAATTCCGGCTCGATCTGGAAACCGTCGCGCGGCGCGACCTCGTTGAAATAGATGCGCTTCATGATGCTTCTCCGGCGACGATGCCCCGCTCCTTCAACGCGCGGATCTGTTGCGCGCTGAGACCGATCTCCCGCAACACCGAATCCGTGTCCTGGCCGAGCGCCGGCGCGTTGCGCCGATGGCCGCCCGGGGTGAGCGACAGCTTGGGCACGATGCCGGGCACGGCCATCGTGCTGCCGTCCTGCATCCGCAGGTCCTGCAGCATGCCCCGCGCCTTGTAGTGCGGGTCGGCCGCGATATCGGCGATGGTGTAGATGCGGCCGGCGGGAACGTGCGCCGCGTCCAGTGCCGCCAGCACCTCGGCGACGCTGCGCTGCGCCGTCCATTCGCCGATGGCTGCGTCGATCTCGTCCACGCGCAGGACCCGTCCCGCGTTGTCCGCCAGCGCCGGATCGGCGCCCAGGTCCGGCCTGCCGATCACGCCCATCAGCCGCTTGTAGATGCTGTCGCCGTTGCCGGCGATCAGCGCATAGCCGCCGTCCTTGCAAGGATAGGCGTTGGTCGGCGCGATGCCGGGCAAGGCGCTGCCGGCCGGGCCGCGCACGGCGCCGAAAGCGCTGTACTCCGGCAGCAGGCTTTCCATGCAATTGAAGACGGCCTCGTAGAGCGCCACGTCGACGACCTGGCCGACGCCCCTGGGCGCCCGCTCGCTCACCGTGCCTTGCCGGTGGTGCAGCGCCATCAGGATGCCGATCACGCCGTGCAACGAGGCCAGCGTGTCTCCGATCGATATACCCACGCGCACCGGCACCCGTCCGGGTTCCGCCGTCAGGTGGCGCAGCCCGCCCATGGCCTCGGCCACGACGCCGAAGCCGGGCTTGTCGCGGTACGGGCCGGTCTGGCCGTAGCCGCTGATGCGCAGCACGATAAGCGCGGGATTGATGGCCTGCAGCGCGTCGGGCCCGAGACCCCAGCCTTCCATCGCGCCGGGGCGGAAGTTCTCGATCAGCACGTCGGCGTCGGCGGCCAGCGTGCGGACGATCTCCTGCGCCGCAGGATCCTTCAGGTCCAGCGCCACCGAGCGCTTGTTGCGCGACTGCACCTGCCACCACACCGACGTGCCGTCCTTGAGCAGCCGCCATTTGCGCAGCGGGTCGCCGCCCGATCCGGGCCGGGCCGGATCGCCGGGCGGCTCGATCTTGACGACATCGGCGCCGAAATCGGCCAGGGTCTTGGCGGCGAACGGGCCGGCAATCAGCTGGCCCAGTTCCAGGACTTTCAGGCCCGCGAGCGGACCGCCCTGGGGAATCGATGGGGATGTCTCCATGGCTCAGGCCTTTTTCTTCCTGGGCGCGGCTTTCTTGGCCGCGGATGTTTCCGTCGCCTTGACCACCGCTTCCTCGAAGGCCTTCAGCGGCTCTTCCTGCGTCAGCAATTGGTCCAGGTTCTTCGTGATCTCGGTTTCGATGCGGTCCTTGAAGACGCCGAGCAGGAAGCCCAGGCGCGCGTCGAGTTCGAACGCATCCGCCGTCACCTTGAGTTCGCCGTTGACCCCCGAGCGGTTGAAGGTGACGAGGTCCGAGCTTTTGCCCTCCTCGTAGCTGCAGGCCATCTCGAATTTCTCCTGCGCCAGTTCGGCCCAGCGAAAGGCAAGCTTGCGCGCCTCGGGCAGTCCCAGGCTGTGTTCGCGCTGGATGTGGATGTCAGGCACCGGCGGCCTCCCGCCGAGCCGCCTCGAGGCAGGCATGCGCCCCCTTGCGTGGCAGCGAACGAATGTGGGCGTGGGGGTTCACCGGATCTCCTTGAGCAGTGTGTGTCGTTGTTCTTTGGGCAGGTCGGCCAGCTGCCTGGCGGCATCATAAAACCGCTGCCAGTCGCCCTGTTCGCGCCGGAACAGCGCCTCGAAGCCGGGCACCAGGTCGTCGTACGCGGCCTGCGCTCCGAACGATGCGTTGTTGGCCTCGGCGACCCAGCGGTCGTAGGCGCGGAAGCGCGCCGCATCGCCGCCCCAGCTTTCCTTCAGGCGCGCGTAATCGCGTCTGAAATCGTCCAGGGCCGCTTGCTTCTTCGCCGCCAGTTGCGGCGCCGGCTCCTGGCTCGCGTAGATCGCGGCCAGCCGCCGCCGCGTGGCCTGCGTGAGCGCGCGGAACTGGTTGCGCCGGCCGTTGTACTCGGCGTAGTCGCGCCGCGCGGTCTCGTCCGCCTGGGTTGCCAGCCACCGGGCGCCCCCGACGCGCTCGACGGCGGTCGCGAACGATTCGTTGAACGCGGTGTCGCCGGCGACGTACAGCACCTGGTGCGCCAGCTCGTGGAAGATCAGCCGCGCCAGCTCGCCTTCCGGGTAGTTGATGAAGGTGTTGAGCAGCGGATCGCCGCCGGCCCAGTTCATCCAGCCCAGGGTCGAATACGCCGGCACCGGGTACACCGAAGCCTCCAGGCCATCGGCGGCGAGTTGCCTGGCCTCGGCGCGCGCCTGTGCTTCGTCGAAATAGCCGTGGTAGCCGACGCAACCCGTCACCGGGAAGCACCAGGTCTTGAGCGTGAGGGAGAACTCAGGCGCCGCGACCACGTTCCACACCGCGGCGCTGCGATTCAGGTCGGCATAGCGCCGGTAGCTGGGGTTGTCGGGCAACTGCAGCTCGCTGACGGCGAAGCTGCGGATCCGCTGGCTCAGGGCCAGGCGGGCCTTGAGCCGTTCCGGCGCGCGGGCATCTTCCAGCCAGTCGCCGACCGGCCTTGCGGCTCGCATCAGGCCGAGATGCCCGGACGCGGATTGCCAGTAGTAGCCGAGATTGGCGCAGCCCGTCAGGCACAGCGCCGCCGCCATCGCAACCGTCACCACACCTGCCAGCGCCATCGACACTCCCGCCTTCACGCCGCCTGCACTTCCACCAGGCAGTCGTAGAAGACCGGCCCGCGCCCGAGGTCGGTCAGCTTCTGGCTGGTGAGCTGGTTGACGTTGGTGCCGTCCAGCCCCAGCTTGCGCCACCAGATGCCCAGCCCGTTGACCACGCCCTGCCGCGCCCGGTCCGACACCTGCGCCTTGCAGCGGTACTCGCCGCGGTCGTTGAACACGCGCACGACCGAACCCGAGACGATGCCGCGGGCAAGCGCGTCGCTTTCGCAGATTTCGAGCAGCGGTTCGCCCTCGATGTCGCGCAGGCTGCGCACGTTCGGGAAGGTGGAATTGAGGAAGTTGCGGGCCGGAGGTGAAATCATCGCCAGGGGATAGACGCTGGAAGAGCCGGCAAGTTCATGGTTCGGCAGGTGGTCGGGCAGGCCGTCCAGGCCCTGGCGCGCCAGCCGCTCGCTGAAGAACTCGCATTTGCCCGAGGGCGTCGGGAATCCGCCATCGGCGAACGGCGCATCGGGGATCCGCAGCGTCGCGAAGCCCACGTCCAGCAGTTGCTGGAAATCGACCCGCGCGCCGAACGCCTGGCGGCACAGCGCCTGGTCGTCGTCGGCGAAGCACGGTTCATCGAAGCCCATGCGCGCGGCGAGCGCGCGGAACACCGCCGTGTTGGTCCAGGCCTGGCCCAGCGGCGCGATCGCGGGCCGGTTCAGCAACACGTCGGTGTGGCCGTACGAGGCGTGGATGTCCCAGTGTTCCAGCTGGGTGGTCGCCGGCAGGATGTAGTCCGCATAGTCCGCGGTGTCGGTCTGGAAGTGCTCGATCACCACGGTGAACAGGTCTTCGCGGGCGAAGCCCTGCACGACCTTTGCCGATTCAGGCGCCACGGCCAGTGGATTCGAGTTGTAGACCACGACCGCTTCGACCCGCGGCCCGAATTGCGCCGACGAGGGCCGCTGCAGGTCGTCGCCGATCGTCACCATGTTGATGGTGCGCGGGGCCCGGCCAGCCAGCAGGTCCGGCCGCTGCAGGGTGGCTCTGTCGATCGGGAACATGCCGGAACTGGAAAGCAGCAGTCCGCCGGCGCGATGCCGCCACGCACCGGTCAGCGCCGGCAGGCAAGCGATCGCCCGGGCGGCGTTGCCGCCACCGCGGACCCGCTGCATGCCGTAGTTCAGGCGGATCGCCGCCGGACGGGTGGTCCCCCAGTCACGCGCCAGGTCGCGGATCTGCTGCGCCGGGATGCCGCAGATCTGTGCCGCCCGCTCCGGCGTCCAGCCCATTGCGCGTTCGCGCAGCCCCTGCCAGCCGACCGTGTTGCGGGCGATGTAGTCGTGATCCAGCCAGTCGTTGACCACCAGTTCATGCATCAACGCCAGGGCCAGCGCGCCGTCGGTGCCGGGGCGCAATTGCAGGTGTTCGTGGCACTTGTCGGCGGTTTCGGTCTTGCGCGGATCGATGCACACCAGCCTGGCGCCGTTGCGCTTGGCTTCCTGCGCCAGCCGCCAGAAGTGCAGGTTGCTCGCGATCGAATTGCTGCCCCAGATCACGATCAGCTTCGATTCGGCGAAAAACTCCACCTTCATGCCGACCTTGCCGCCGAGCGTCTGGGTCAGGCCTTCGCCACCGGCCGTGGCGCAGATGGTGCGATCCAGCAAGGAAGCGCCGAGCCGGTGGAAAAACCGGCCGGCCATGCTCTCGCCCTGGACCAGGCCCATGGTGCCGCAATAGCTGTAGGGAAGGATGGCCTGGGCGTCCCGGGCAGCGATGTCCTTCAGCCGCGCCGCGATCGCGTCCAGCGCCTCGTCCCAGCCGACAGGCTCATAGCGGCCGGAGCCCTTGGGACCGACCCGCTTGAGCGGCTGGAGCAGCCGCTCGGGGTGGTAGCTGCGCTCGGTGTAGCGCGACACCTTGGTGCACAGCACGCCGTCGGTCGGCCGGTGTTCCGGGTTGCCGTGGACCCGGATCGCCACGCCGTCGCGCACCGTCGTCAAAAGGGCACAGGTGTCCGGGCAATCGTGCGGGCAGGCGCCCCGCACCTCACGGGCATCGCCGGCGGGGTGGGGGGCGGAAACGGGGCTGGGGCCGGGCATCTGCCGATGGTAGCCGTCCATGAACCGACGTAGACTTCGCCCGTTCCGGTTACATGACCGTCCCAGTAGGGGTAACCCGGACCTAACCGCGAAAATAGCTCATGCTCAATCGTCGTCACTTCACTCGCGCCGCGGGCGCGCTCGCGGTCCTCGGCGCACCTGCCGTCCGGGCCCAGAGCGACAGGATCGTCTTGGGTCAGTCCGCTCCCTTCACCGGTCCCGCAGCCCAGCTGGGTATCCAGTTCAACCTGGGAGCGAAGCTGTACTTCGAACAGGTCAACGCCCTGGGCGGGATCAACAAGCGCAACATCAGCCTGGTGCACCTCGACGACGGCTACGAGCCCGACCGCTGCGTCGAGAACACCCGCAAGCTGCTTGCCGACGACACCTTCGCGCTGTTCGGCTACATCGGGACGCCGACCAGCGTTGCCGCCCTGCCGCTGGCGACCGCCGCCAGGACGCCCTTCTTCGGTCCGTTCACCGGCGCGATGGCGCTGCGCCAACCGGGCAATCGCTATGCCTTCCACGTGCGGGCGTCGTACAACGACGAGACCGCGCTGATCGTCAAGCAGCTCACCAGCCTGGAGCTCAAGAAGATCGGCGTTTTCTACCAGAACGATGCCTACGGCAAAGCCGGCCTGGACGGCGTCACGCTCGCACTCGGCAAGCTCAACCTGAAACCGGTCGCCCTGGCGACCGTGGAGCGCAACTCGGTGGAGGTGGCGAGCGCAGTCAAGACACTGATGGCGGCGGCCCCGGATGCGATCGTGCAGATCGGCGCCTACAAGGCCTGCGCCGCCTTCATCCGCGCGGCCCGCAAGGCAGGCTACGGCGGGACGTTCTACAACGTGTCGTTCGTCGGCACGCAGGCGCTTGCCGACGAACTGGGCAAGGATGGCGCGGGTGTGGTCGTGTCCCAAGTCGTCCCCTCGCCCTACAGCGCCGCCAAGCCGCTCGCCCGCGAGTTCATCGACGCCGTGAAGAAGGGCGGCGGCGACTACCAGGCCAATTTCTCCAGCATGGAGGGTTACCTGGCCGCCAAGGTGATCGTCGACGGCCTGCGCCGCGCGGGCAACAAACCGGGCCGGGAGTCGCTGGTCACCGGACTCGAGTCGATCGGCAACCAGTCCTACGGCGGCTTCTCGGTGTCGTTTTCGCCGGCCGATCACGTCGCGTCGACCTTCGTCGAACTGTCGATGCTGATGGGCGATGGCCGGGTCCGCACCTAGCCGCTGTCAGTGGCCGCCTACGCGCCCTGTCAGCCGGCTTCCCTTTTCGCTGCATTGCCCCGCTGCGGCCCCTGCAACGGACGAGCGCCGCTCATACTGGTAGCTCATCCACCCAACGGAGCTTCCAGATGACCCACAACAACACCCTGCGCACCGTTTCGGCGATCCTGGCGGTCAGTGCCGCCCTCTTCGCCATGAACGCCGGCGCCCAGTCCGCCAGTCCCACCGGTCCCGGCAACACCAACTCGAACAAGGCGGGTGAAGCCTATCCGAACGACGCGAACGCGGCCGCGAACCGGCAGAAGCCGGCGGTGGTCCAGAAGGTCCAAGATTCGCGGCCGGCCCAGGCCACCAAGCGCGTCGCCAAGAAGACCAAGCGCGCCGTCAAGAAGACCGGCCACAAGGTTGCCGACGCGGTGCGCAACACCGGCAACAAGATCGGCAGCAAGCTGCCGCCCGAGCCGGCGCCCGCCGGCGGCATCAAGCAGTAAAGCCGCAGCTCAGGCGATTTCCTGCGTGGCTGCCAGGCCGCGCAGGAAAGACTCGCAGCGCGCAAGCTGCGCCAGGCTGACGTATTCGTCCGGCTGGTGCGCCTGCTCGATGCTCCCCGGCCCGCAGACGACGGTCGGGATGCCGGATTTCTTGAAGATCCCCGCTTCCGTGCCGAAGGCCACCAGGGTGGTGCCGCGCTCGCCCGACAGCCGCTGCGCCAGGCGGGTGACGCCGTCGGCGACCGAACCGAGGAAACTCGGGATCTCGCAGATCGTGTCGAACCGGAAGCCCGCGTCCGGCGCCACTTTCTTCATGGCCGGCTCGAGCGAGCGGGCATGGGCGACCACCTGCGCCTGCATGGCCGCGGCATCGGCCGTCGGCAAGTCGCGGAACTCGTAGCGGAACTCGGCGTCCCGCGGCACGACGTTGTCGGCGATGCCGCCGTGGAACTGGCCGACGCTGGCGGTGGAAAACGGCACGTCGAAGCCGTCGTAGCGCGGTTCGCTGCGCTCGAATCCCTCCGCCATGTCGCGTACCTTGCCCACCAGCCGCGCCGCCATCTCGATCGCGTTGACCGACTGGGGCGTCAGGGACGAGTGCGCTTC
>JAQGNJ010000243.1 GCA_028291885.1 Ramlibacter sp.
TCGCCGCGCTTCATCAGGTCGAAGCCCTTGTTGATGTCCTCCAGCGGCATGGTGTGCGTGATCAGGTCGTCGATGTTGATCTTGTTCTCCATGTACCAGTCGACGATCTTGGGCACGTCGGTGCGGCCGCGCGCGCCGCCGAAGGCCGAGCCCTCCCAGTGGCGTCCGGTCACCAGCTGGAACGGCCGGGTGCTGATCTCGGCGCCGGCTTCGGCCACGCCGATGATGATGCTGCGGCCCCAGCCCTTGTGCGTGCACTCCAGCGCCTGGCGCATCACCTTGGTGTTGCCGATGCACTCGAAGCTGTAGTCGGCGCCGCCGTCGGTGAGCTGCACGATGGCGTCGACGATGTTCTCGTGGTCCTTGGGGTTGAGGAAGTGCGTCATGCCGAACTTGCGCGCCATCGCCTCGCGCGCCGGGTTGATGTCGATGCCGATGATCTTGTCGGCGCCGACCATCTTGGCGCCCTGGATCACGTTCAGGCCGATGCCGCCGAGGCCGAACACGACGACGTTGGCGCCCGCCTCCACCTTGGCGCTGAAGATCACGGCGCCGATGCCGGTGGTGACGCCGCAGCCGATGTAGCAGACCTTGTCGAAGGGCGCGTCCTCGCGGATCTTCGCCATCGAGATCTCGGGCGCGACCGTGTAGTTGCTGAAGGTGCTCGTGCCCATGTAGTGCGCGATGGGGTTGCCGTCCAGGCTGAAGCGGCTGGTGCCGTCGGGCATCAGGCCCTTGCCCTGCGTGCCGCGGATCAGCTGGCAGAGGTTGGTCTTGCGCGACAGGCAGAACTTGCACTGGCGGCATTCCGGCGTGTACAGCGGGATGACGTGGTCGCCCTTCTTGAGCGACGTGACGCCGGGCCCGACATCGACCACGATGCCCGCGCCCTCATGGCCCAGGATCGCCGGGAAGATGCCTTCCGGGTCGGCGCCGGACAGGGTGTAGTAGTCGGTGTGGCAGATCCCGGTGGCCTTGATTTCCACCAGCACCTCGCCGAAGCGCGGGCCGTCGAGGTCGACGGTTTCGATGGTCAGGGGGGCGCCTGCTTTCCAGGCGACTGCGGCTTTGGTTTTCATTGCTCGGTCTCGTTCAAAGGGGGTTGCGCGAGTTTCGCACCGTGGGCGGGCCGCGTGTGGAATAGCACCATGGTTCGCCTGCCGGCCTGCCGGGCTGCCGGGCTGGTCCCGCTACCATCGCCTTCCATGACAGAACGAAAACAACATCTCGATGCCCTGGCCATTTCATTGCTGCTGGTGTGCTGCGTGTTCTGGGGCTTCCAGCAGATCCTGATCAAGACCACGGTGGGTGAAGTCCCGCCGCTGTGGCAGGCGTCGATCCGCTTTGTCGGCGCCACCGCCCTGCTGTGGCTCTGGTGCGCGGTGCGCGGCGTGAAGCTGTTCCAGCGCGACGGTACGTTGAAGGCCGGCCTGCTCGCCGGCGTACTTTTCGCCGCCGAGTTCTCGTTCATCTACCTCGGGCTGCGCGACACGACGGCGTCCAGGCTGACGGTGTTCCTCTACACCTCGCCCTTCGTCGTCGCGCTGCTGCTGCCGCGCCTGGTCGTGGCCGAGAAGCTGCGGCTGGTGCAATGGGTCGGGCTGGTGATCGCGTTCGGCGCCGTCGCCCTGGCGTTTGCCGAAGGCTTTGTCTCCGGCCATGCGGGCCCGCGCCAGCTGCGCGGCGACGCCATGGCCCTGGCGGCCGGCACGTTGTGGGGATTGACCACCCTGGTGATCCGGGCCAGCGCGATGGCGACCGCCAGCGCCGAGAAGACGCTGTTCTACCAGGTGGCCGTCACCGCCGTCGTCGCGCCGGTGCTCTCGCTGCTGCTGGGCGAGACCTGGTCGCTGTCGTATTCGGGTCATGCCTGGGGATCGATCGCGCTGCAGACCGTCATCGGCGCCTTCGCCAGCTATCTGGCCTGGATGTGGCTGCTGCGGCATTACCCGGCGACGCAGATGTCGTCCTTCACCTTCCTCACGCCGGTGTTCGCCCTGGTGTTCGGCGTGGTGCTGCTGAACGAGCCGCTGACGCTGCAGCTCATGCTTGCGCTGTGCGGCGTTGCCGTCGGGATCGTGCTGGTGAACCGCCGGGCGGCGCGTTAGGCGCTGCTGCGCCTGGCGAAAGCGAGGTACCAGTCGAGGCAGGCCGGGTTGGCCATCGCCTCCTTGTTGATCACCTTCTCGATCGCCTGGCCCAGCAGCAGCTTCTTGATCGGCAGCTCCTGCTTCTTGCCCGAGAGCGTGCGCGGCACCTCGGGCACGGCGAAGATGTCGTTGGGGACGAAGCGCGGCGAGACCGCGGTCTTGATCGCGTCGTTGATCCTGGCCTTCATCGCGGCGTCCAGCTCGATGCCGGGACGCAGCACGACGAACAGCGGCATGTAGCTGTCGCGCCCCAGGTATTCGAGGTCCACGACCATCGAGTCCAGCACCTCGGGCAGCGCCTCGACGGCGCTGTACAGCTCGCTGGTTCCCATGCGCAGGCCGTAGCGGTTGATGGTCGCGTCGCTGCGGCCGTAGATGATGCAGCTGCCCGACGGCGTGATCCTGAGCCAGTCGCCGTGGCGCCAGACGCCGGGATAGGTGTCGAAATAGCTGGAGAGATAGCGCTTGTCTTCCTGGTCGCCCCAGAAGTACAGCGGCATCGACGGGATCGGTTCGGTGCAGACCAGTTCGCCGACCTCGTCGATCACCGGCTCGCCCTGCTCGTTCCATGCGTGGACGGCGCAACCGAGCAGCCGGCACTGCATCTCTCCCGGCGTCTGCGGCAGCTCGCGGTTGCCGCCGATGAAGGCGCCGGCGAAGTCGGTGCCGCCGGAGATGTTGCACCACCAGATGGCGGGCGTCCCGATCCGTTCGAACTGCTGCGTTCCCCAGTTCTGCACCTCGGGCGACAGCGGCGAGCCGGTGGTGCCGAGCGCGCGCACTGCCGACAGATCGCCGCAGGAGGCGAGGTCGACGCCGGCCTTCATGCAGTTGGCGAAGAAGGCCGCGCCGGCGCCGAAGAAGGTGACGCCCAGGTCCGAGGCGAAGCGCCACAGCGTCGTCCAGTCGGGCCTGTCTTTGGAGCCGCCCGGATTGCCGTCGTAGATGCAGCAGGTCGTGCCGAGCAGCAGGCCGGCGACTTGCGCGTTCCACATCACCCAGCCGGTGGAGCTGTACCAGTGATAGCGCTCGCCCAGGCTGTTGGCGTCGTAGCTGCAGCCGATGTCGTTGTGCAGGTTGGCCATCTGCAGGGCCACCACCACCGTGCCGCCATGGCCGTGGACGATCGGTTTGGGCAGTCCCGTCGTGCCGCTGGAATAGACGATCCACAGCGGGTGGTCGAACGGCAGCGACAGCGGCTCGAAGGCATCGACCTGGGCGCCGCTGCGCCCGGTCGTGGCGGCCATCTCCACGCAAGGAGCCAGCGAGGCAAGTGCATCGCCGCTGCCGCAATTGCTGTGGACGATCAGGTGGCGCACGCTGGGCAGCGCCTCGCGCAGCTGCGCCACCACGTCGAGGCGGGCGAAGTCGCGCCCGCCGTAGCGCACGCCGTCGCAGGCGATCAGCACCTTGGGCGCGATCTGGCGGAAGCGGTCCAGCACGGCGCTGGTACCCATGTCGGGCGCGCAGATGCTCCAGACACCGCCGATGCTGACGACGGCCAGGAAAGCGACGATCGCCTCCGGGATATTCGGCAGGTAGGCTGCGACCCGGTCGCCCGGCTGCAGGCCCTGCTCGCGCAGGTGCAGGGCCATGGATGCGACCTGGCGCCGCAGCTCGGGCCAGCCCAGCTCGCGGTGCTCGCCTTTCTCGTCGCGGCTGACCAGCGCCGGCAAGCCGGCGGCGTGCGCCTTGTCGACGTGGCGAAACACCTGCTGCACGTAATTGAGCTGTGCGCCGTCGAACCAGCGCGTGCCGGGCATCCTCCGGTCGGCGAGCACGGCGGTGTGCGGCGTCGGCGACCGCAGGTCGTAGTAGTCCCAGATGCTTTGCCAGAACGCGGACAGATCCGAAACGGACCATTGCCACAGCGCCTGGTAGTTGTCGAATTCCAGGCCGTGCTGCGCGCGCAGCCAGTCCTGGTAGCGGCGGATCTGGGGGACATGGGGAGCGCTCATGGAGGAAAAGCTTAACGCCACGCCGGGCGCTCCGGCCCCCCGGGAATCCCTGCCGCGGCGGCTTCGGCCTGGACGTTCTTGCTATTTCGCACGAGCGTGCTATATTTACCGCCATGGACGCCAAGACCCAGAAAAGCGAACTGACCCGCGCCGCGATCGTCGGCGCCGGCATCGACCTGGCGTCGGCCGAAGGGCTGGAGGCGATCACGCTGCAGGCGGTCGCCGATCGCATCGGCCTGTCCAAGAGCGGCGTGTTCTCGCGCATCGGTTCGCGTGAGGCGCTGCAGAAGGCGGTGGTGGAAGAATTCGGACGCCGCTTCATCGCCGACGTGTTCGTTCCCGCGATGCAACTGCCCAAGGGCTTGCCGCGGCTCAACGAGATCGTCCGCCGCTGGATCGTCCGGATGCGCGACGTCGAGGCCGAGCACGGCTGCATCTACAGCGCCGGCGCCTTCGAGCTGGACGACCGCGAGGGTCCGCTGCGCGACCTGCTGCACGGCGAGGTGACGCGCTGGCGCGCCGCCCTGCGCCGCACGGTGCAGCAGGCCATCGACACCGGCGACCTGCAGGCCGACACCGACCCCGAACAGATGGTCAGCGAGATCAGCGCGCTGGCTCTGGGCCTGCTCCACGACACGCGGTTCCTGCGCGAGCCCAAGGCCGCCGAGCGCGCCCAGGCGACGTGGAACCGCCTGCTCCAGAGCTACCGGAAGTAAAGAGTGCCCCGTGACGCGTTCGCGCGTGTGTCCGTCCGTATTTCGCACGATCGTGCGAGAAAGGAACTGAAATGCTGATCCTGCTGATCTTTGCCCTGCTCTGGGCTGTCTGGTGCGTGGCGGACGCCGCGATCGACTCGCTGCACAGCCTGCCGCGCAGCAACGAAGACATGGTCTTCTACTAGGAGCCGCGATGCACCAGACCAGCCTCGAAGCGGCCTCGGCGTTCTACGACACCAGTCCCGGCGTGCGCGTTTTCCGGCTCGCGCTGCGCACCTTCCAGCGCGTCTGGCCGGCGCTCGGCGTGCGCCTTGCCTTCCGCCTGTTCGGCACGCCGCTGCCGCCGCGCTGGCTGCAGCGTCGCAAGCCCTGGGACGCCGGGTGGCGCGTCGAGCGCTGGCCGTTCGAGGATGCCAGCCTCACCGTCTACGCGCAGCCGGCCGCGCCGCACGGGCCGGTGGTGCTGCTGCTGCACGGCTGGGGCGGCCACGCCGGCCAGATGCTGGCGCTGGCGCAGGCACTCGCCGGCCAGGGCCTGCGGCCGGTGCTGGTCGAGATGCCGGCGCACGGCCGCAGCGGTGGCTCGGTGAGCAACCTGCCGCAGTTCGCGCGCGCCATCGACTACGTCTGTGCGACGCTGCGCCAGCAAGGCCATGGCCTGCGTGCAGTGGTGGCGCATTCGCTCGCCGCCAACGCCGCCGCGTACGCCGCGAGCCGCGGCCTGCCGGTGGAGCGGCTGGTGCTGCTGGCGCCCCCAGCCTCGCCGCGCGGCTACGTGCGCCTGTTCGGCTACGTGTTCGGCCTCTCCGAAGCCACGATCGCCGGCATCCAGACAAGGATCGAGACGCGCGAAGGCGTGCTGCTGGCGCAGTTCGAGCCCGACGCGGTCGGCGCGCGCATCCGCATCCCGACGCTGGTCGTGCACGACCGCGAAGACCGCATCAACCGCTTCGCCGACGGCCAGGCCTACGCCCGCTCCATCGGCGGCGCCGAACTGCTCGCGACGGACGGCCTGGGTCACAGGAAGATCCTGAAGGACGAGGGCGTGCTGGGGCGGGTTGCTGCTTTCCTGGCACCCGCCTGAACACCGGCCGGCTCCCGCCGCGGCGTCCTTGCACGGCGCAATCATTGCCCATAGCATCGCCCCACCAACAACCGAGGAGCGAGAGATGGGAATGTTCGACTGGACGGAGAAGTCCTCCGATGTCCTGCGCCAGGGCGGGGTGATCGCGCCCGATGAACGCCTGCCCTGGCCGCAGACCGCGGCGATGGGCGTGCAGCACGTGATCGCGATGTTCGGCGCCACCGTGCTGGCGCCGATCCTGATGGGGTTCGATCCCAACATCGCCATCCTCATGAGCGGCATCGGCACGCTGATGTTCTTCCTGATCACCGGCGGCAAGGTGCCGAGCTATCTCGGCTCCAGCTTCGCCTTCATCGGCGTGGTGATCGCGGCCAGCGGCTATGCCGGCAAGGGCCCCAACACCGGAATCGCCGTGGCGCTGGGCGGCATCGTCGCCTGCGGCGTCGTCTATATCGTGATCGGCGCGATCGTGCAGGCGTCGGGCACCGGCTGGATCGAGAAGCTGATGCCGCCGGTGGTCACGGGCGCGGTCGTCGCGGTGATCGGCCTGAACCTGGCCGGCATCCCGATCAAGAACATGGCGGCCAGCAACTTCGACTCCTGGATGCAGGTCGTCACCTTCGTGAGCGTCGCGCTGGTCGCGGTGTTCACGCGCGGCATGGTGCAAAGGCTGCTGATCCTGGTCGGCCTGGTCCTGGCCAGCATCGTCTACGCCGTGCTCACCAACGGCATGGGTCTGGGCAAGGCGATCGATCTGTCCGGCATCGCCGGCGCGGCCTGGGTGGGCGCGCCCGGCTTCACGGCGCCCGTGTTCCAGGGCAGTGCGATGCTGCTGATCGCGCCGGTCGCCATCATCCTGGTGGCCGAGAACCTGGGTCACATCAAGGCGGTGACCGCGATGACGGGTCGCAACCTGGACCGGTACATGGGCCGCGCCTTCATCGGTGACGGCGTCGCGACCGTGGTGAGCGGCTCGGCCGGCGGCACGGGCGTCACCACCTACGCCGAGAACATCGGCGTGATGGCCGCAACGAAGATCTATTCGACGGCGGTGTTCGTGGTCGCCGCCGTGATCGCGATCGTGCTTGGCTTCTCGCCAAAGTTCGGCGCCGTGATCCAGGCGATCCCGCTGCCGGTGATGGGGGGCGTCAGCATCGTGGTGTTCGGCCTCATCGCGGTGGCCGGCGCCAAGATCTGGGTGGACAACCGCGTCGACTTTTCCGACAACCGCAACCTGCTGGTGGCCGCGATCACGCTGGTGCTGGGCACCGGCGACTTCACGCTCAAATTCGGCGGCTTCGCGCTGGGCGGCATCGGCACCGCGACCTTCGGCGCGATCCTGCTCCATGCGCTCCTGAGCCGCGGCCGCCCGGCGACCACGCCGGTCCCCGGCCCCTGAACCGGTCCGGGACGGGCTCTAGAATTCCCCGGGCAAGGAGATCCCATGTCCATCTGGAAAAAGCCCGTCTCGACGGAAGAACTCGCCGCGATCCACAAGAACACAGCCCCGGAACACCTGGGGATCGAATTCCTCGAGGTCGGCGACGACTTCATCCGGGCCCGGGTGCCGGTCGACGGCCGGACCAAGCAGCCGTACGGCCTGCTGCACGGCGGCGTTTCCGTGGTGCTGGCCGAAACGCTGGGCTCCTGCGGCGCCGCCTACGCCTGCCCCGAAGGCCACCGGCCGGTAGGGCTCGACATTAACGCCAACCACATCAAGGGCGCGACCTCGGGCTGGGTCACCGGCATCACGCGGCCGGTGCACATCGGCCGCACGACCCAGGTCTGGCAGATCGACCTGACCAACGACGCCGGCGAGCTGACCTGCGTCTCGCGCCTGACGCTGGCGATCCTGGCCCCGCGCTGAGCCCTACTCCGCCTCGCCGCGCGCGAGGCGCTCGCTCTTCCAGTAGACGTCGTCGCCGCCGTTCATCCGGTTCAGCACCCGCGCCAGCACGAACATCAGGTCGGACAAGCGGTTGAGGTATTGGCGCGGCGTGTCCTTCAGGGACTCCGCCGCGCCCAGGGCCACGACGGATCGCTCGGCGCGCCGGGCAACCGTGCGGCAGACGTGGGCCTGGGACGCCGGGCGGTTGCCGGCCGGCAGGATGAATTCCTGCAGCCTCGGCAGTTCGGCGTTGTACTGCTCCAGCGCCTGGTCCAGGGCCAGCAGCGCCTGGGCCTTGAGCAATTCGAATCCGGGAATCGACAGCTCGCCGCCGAGATTGAACAGCTGGTGCTGGATCTCGACCAGCAGCTCGCGCACGCCCGGCGGCATGTCCTCGCACAGCAGCACGCCGATCTGCGAGTTGAGCTCGTCGACGTCGCCCATCGCGTGCACGCGCAGGCTGTCCTTGGACACGCGGGTGTTGTCGCCGAGGCCGGTCGTGCCGTTGTCGCCCGTGCGGGTGGCGATCTGCGTCAGGCGCTTGCCCATGGGAACCTTCTTTCATCGGAGCCGGACTGCAATTGTGGCCGACGCGCAGTGCCTGCTATCTGCCCGTTACCTGCCGCATGCGGATGTGACTGAGGCAACAGCGGGCAAGAGTGCTGGCCTCGCCGGGAGCAATCGGATGGAATGCGGCTTCCCCAACTTGCCTGACGGTCCTTAGATGCAGATGAAACACTTCAGAGTCTCCCCTCGCAGCCTCGCGCTGTTCGCCTCCCTGGCGCTCGGCAGCGGTCTCGTCGTCGCCCAGTTCAGCATCGGGCCCGGACCGTCCGCGGCTCCCGCGAAGAACGCCGCGTCCGCGTCCGCCAGCACCTGGACGCCCCAGCAACTCGCCGACTTCTTCCGCAAGGCCGACGCCGACGGCGACGGCAGGATCTCGCGCCAGGAGGCCAGCCGGTCCAAGGGCCTGGCCAGCAACTTCGACAACGCCGATACCGATCGCGACGGCGTGCTGTCGCGGGCCGAGTTCGACCAGTCGATCCAATAGCTGAGCCTGCCAGCCCAATCCTCTTCGGTACGGCTGTCCTACAGGGTTTCGCGGCTTCGGCGGGGTGGTGCGTCGGGCTGCCGGGCGCAGCATGGTCGCGTCGCTCGCCCCGGCACGGGGCCCAGGAGAAGCCATGAACCATCGCGTCAGCCCAATCTGTCTCGCCGCCTCGCTGCTGATCGCCGCCGGCGCCGTGCAGGCCCAGCAGGCCCGCCGCCCGATTCAGCAGGTCCCACAGCGGCCGGCTCCCGCCGCCAACACGCCCATCACGCCCGCTCCCGGCGGGCCGAGCGCCGCGGGGCTCGCGTCGCCCTCGCCCTTCCCGGCCGGCATGCCGTCGGTGGCCAGCCCCGTCGTGCCCTCGCTGCCGGCGACACCCACAGCGGCGTCTCCAACGGCTGGCTCCCCAACGGCGGCGACACCCGCCGCGGC
>JAQGNJ010000266.1 GCA_028291885.1 Ramlibacter sp.
ACATCACGCCGGTGTTCTTGGCGTCCTCGATCTGCTTTTCGTAGAAGGCCAGCAGGGCTTTCTTGCTCATGAACATGGAGTCGATGATCTCGCCTTCGAGCAGGGAGACCTTGGGCTTGAGCACGAGGGTCTTGCCCGACTTCGTGATCAGCTCCATCTTCACGTCGCGCGCCTTGTCCAGCGTCATCGACTTTTCGCTGCTGTAGAAGTCGCCGCCGACCATGTGCGAGACGTGGGTGCGCGAGGCGGGGCTCCACTCGGCCATGCTGTGGGGATTCTTGCGCGCGTATTCCTTGACGGCCTTCGGTGCGCGGCGGTCGGAATTGCCCTCGCGCAGCACCGGGTTCACCGCCGAGCCCAGCAGCTTGGCATAGCGCTGGCGGATCGCCTTTTCCTCGTCGGTCTTCGGGTTGTCCGGGAACTCGGGGACCATGTAGCCCTTGCCGCGCAGCTCGCGGATCGCGGCCACCAGCTGGTTCTGCGAAGCGCTGATGTTGGGCAGCTTGATGATGTTGGCATCGGCCTGCAGCGTCTTCTTGCCCAGTCCGGCCAGGGTGTTGGGCACCTTCTGCTGGTCGTTCAGGAACTCGGGGAACTCGCCCAGGACCCGGTTGGCCACGGAGATGTCGCTCTCGACCACGTCGACCCCCGCCGCCGCCGCGAAGGTGCGGACGATGGGCAGGAACGAGTGCGTCGCCAGGTACGGAGCTTCGTCGGTGAGCGTGTAGATGATCTTGGAACGGTCAGCAGCCACAGGATGTCTCTCTCTGGAATTGGGGGTCGTTATGGGACGATGAGAAACCATTTTACGAGATGGAAGGATGTCTCACCTCAATGGACCGGCACGCGCATCGCGCGATGCGGTCCCCCCATGAAGAAAGCCGGGCTCTGCCCGGCTTTCTTCATCTGATCAGCCACCTCAAAACGCTCCAGCGTTTTTGAGGTGAACCCCTTACATGTTCTCGATCATCACCTGGCCGAAGCCGGAGCACGAGACCTGCGTCGCTCCGTCCATCAGGCGCGCGAAGTCGTAGGTGACCTTCTTGGACAGGATGGCCTTCTCCAGCGAGCTGATGATCAGGTCGGCGGCTTCGGTCCAGCCCATATGGCGCAGCATCATCTCCGCCGACAGGATCTCGGAACCGGG
This sequence comes from Ramlibacter sp., assembly GCA_028291885.1. Taxonomy (GTDB): domain Bacteria; phylum Pseudomonadota; class Gammaproteobacteria; order Burkholderiales; family Burkholderiaceae_C; genus Ramlibacter. The sequence continues at coordinate 1,148 of JAQGNJ010000266.1, forward strand.
GTTCACGTAGTCCTTGCCCGCGTACTTCGGAGCGGTGCCGTGGGTGGCTTCGAACATGGCGACGGAGTCGCTCATGTTGGCGCCCGGGGCGATCCCGATGCCACCGACTTGCGCCGCCAGCGCATCCGAGATGTAGTCGCCGTTGAGGTTCAGCGTGGCGACCACGCTGTACTCGGCCGGACGCAGCAGAATCTGCTGCAGGAAGGCGTCTGCGATCGCGTCCTTGACGGTGATGTCCTTGCCCGTCTTCGGGTTCCTGAACTTCATCCACGGGCCGCCGTCGATTTCCACCGCGCCGAATTCCTTCTTCGCCAGGGCGTAGGCCCAGTCGCGGAAGGCGCCTTCGGTGAACTTCATGATATTGCCCTTGTGCACGATGGTCATGCTGGGCTTGTCGTGGTCGATCGTGTACTGCAGGGCCTTGCGCACCAGGCGCTCCGTGCCTTCGCGCGAGACCGGCTTGACGCCGATGCCGGAGGTGTCCGGAAAGCGGATCTTCCTGACGCCCATCTCGTCCTGCAGGAACTTGATCAGCTTCTTCGCCTTGTCCGACTCGGCCTCGAACTCGATGCCGGCGTAGATGTCTTCGGAATTCTCGCGGAAGATGACCATGTTGGTCTTTTCGGGCTCCTTCAGCGGCGACGGCACGCCCTTGAAATACTGGATGGGGCGCAGGCAGACGTACAGGTCGAGCTCCTGGCGCAGCGCCACGTTCAGCGAGCGGATGCCGCCACCGACCGGCGTGGTCAGCGGGCCCTTGATCGAGACCACGTACTCGCGCGAAACCTGCAGGGTTTCCTCCGGCAGCCACACGTCCGGCCCGTAGATCCTGGTGGCCTTCTCGCCGGCGTACATCTCCATCCACTGGATCTTCTTCTTGCCGCCGTAAGCCTTCTCCACCGCGGCGTCCACTACCTTCAGCATCACCGGCGTGATGTCGACGCCGGTGCCGTCGCCCTCGATGAACGGAATGATCGGCTGGTCCGGCACGTTCAGCGACATGTCGGCGTTGACGGTGATCTTCCGGCCTTGGGCGGGCACCTTGATGTGCTGGTACATGGGGGAATCGTCTCCGGGAGATGAAAGAAATTTCGTCCGCAGCGAACGCCGTGCGAAACCCGACGATTCTAGCGGCGATTGCCAGTGGCACAGCCCATGCCCGGGCGTCGCCCGAACATCGGCGCACGGCTCAGCTGTCAACCGGCTCGCGCTCCGGCGCGTTTGCGAGTTGGTTTCCCGCATGGAGCGGGAGGCATTTTCAAAACATCCTGAGGAATTCAAAATGAACAAGCTGCTCGCCACCCTGGTCGCCGGTCTCTTCGCCGCCGCCGTTTCGGCCCAGACCACGCCCGCTGCCCCGGCTGCCGCCGCCGCACCGGCCGCCAAGACCGAAGTCAAGGCCGACGTGAAGGCCGAAGCCAAGGCTGACGCGAAGGCCGAGAAGAAGGTTGCCAAGGCTGACGCCAAGGCCGAGAAGACCGAAGCCAAGGCCGATGCCAAGGCTGACAAGAAGGTCGCCAAGGCCGACGCAAAGGCCGAGAAGAAGGAAGCCAAGGCTGAAGTGAAGGCCGAAGCCAGGAAGGAAGAAGCCAAGAAGTAATCCTTCTGCGCTTGACGAAGCACCCGCTGCGGCGGGTTTTTTTTCGCCTGCGCGGCAGTGCGCGGCGCTGGAATTTTTCCCGTCGCGGCGTCAACCGGCGCAGCCGCAATCCCGTTGCGGATGAGCCTTCCGTCGCGGAAGGAAATGATCGAATTTCAACGCCAAGGACCCGACCATGAACAAGCTCCTCCTCACCCTGATCGCCTCGTTCTTCGCCGTCTCGACGGCATTCGCGGCCTCGCACGCCGGCGCCCCGATGGCCGGTGCTTCCGGCGCCAACGCCGCGGCCAGCTCCGACGCGAAGCCGGCGAAGAAGGCCGCCACTAAGAAGACCAAGACCAGCAAGGCCAAGAAGGCCAGCAAGGAAGAGACGAAGTCCTGAGCCGCATCGCACTTGCCCGACACATCGATGCCCGCCCCGCGCGGGCATTTTTCATGAGCAGCACAATACGATCCATGAAAAACCTCTTCTCCCTCCTCTTGGCGGCGCTGGTCTCCTGTGCGGCGTTCGCCCAGGAAGCGCAGATGAACCTGCCGCGAGTGAAGCTGTCCGTCGGCATGCACCAGATCGACGCCCAGCTCGCCCGCACCAACGACGAACGCGCCACCGGCCTGATGTACCGCAAGGAAATGCCGCAGCACGAGGGCATGCTGTTCGTGTTCGAGCAGCCCAGCAAGCAGTGCTTCTGGATGAAGAACACGCTGCTGCCCCTGAGCGCGGCCTTCGTGGCTGACGATGGCACCGTGGTGAATGTCGAGGACATGCGGCCGCAGACGCTGGACTCGCACTGCTCGTTGCGCGAAGTGCGCTACGTGCTGGAGATGAACCAGGGATGGTTCGCCAGGAAGGGCATCAAGGCGGGCGCGAAGATCGCGGGCCTGCCGCTGGCGCAGAAATGAAAAAGGGCCGCTCGAGCGGCCCTTTTGTTGGTCGGGAAAAGGCGCCGGTCAGGCGAAGTTCTGCTCGGCGAAGTCCCAGTTCACCAGCTTGTCGAGATAGGTCTCGACGAACTTCGGCCGCATGTTGCGGTAGTCGATGTAATAGGCGTGTTCCCACACGTCCACCGTCATCAGCGCCCTGTCGGCGGTCGTCAGCGGCGTGCCGGCCGCGCCGGTGTTGACGATGTCGACGGTTCCGTCCGGCTTCTTCACCAGCCAGGTCCAGCCCGAGCCGAAGTTGCCGACCGCGGACTTGACGAAGGCTTCACGGAACGCGGTGTAGCTGCCCCACTTCTTGCTGATCGCGTCGGCCAGCGCGCCCTTGGGCTCGCCGCCGCCGGCGGGCTTCATGCAGCTCCAGAAGAAGGTGTGGTTCCAGACCTGGGCCGAGTTGTTGTAGATGCCGCCGGAGGATTTCTTGATGATCTCCTCCAGGGGCATGTTCTCGAACTCCGTGCCCTTCTGCAGGTTGCTCAGGTTCACCACGTACGCGTTGTGGTGCTTGTCGTGGTGGTACTCCAGCGTTTCCTTCGAGTAATGCGGAGCCAGCGAATCGTACGGATACGGCAGCGGGGGCAGGGTATGTTCCATGATGGTTTCCTCGGGAGTTATTGCTTTGCAGAAGCTGATTCTAGGGACTAAATCAGGCGCCGCGGCGCGACAGTGAGATCAACCTCGCCGTCCGCGAGGGTCGCGCGCAAGGCCTGTCCGGTGCGCGTCTGCGAGGCGCGGACGATCGCCGTTCCCTCCAGGTCGGTGAGCAGCGCATAGCCCCGCTGCAGCACCAGGCGCGGATCGAGCAGTTCCAGCCGCATGCCCTGGCGATCGAGCGCCTCGTGCGAGCGGCGCAGCCGCGTTGCGAGCGCGGAGGACAGCGCTGTCCGCGCCGCCGGCAGCGCGCCCTGCGCCGCCTGCACCCGCGCGGCGACGCCATAGCGCAGCCGGTGGGCGGCGCCGGCGATCCTCAGGTGTTGCAGGCCGATGCGCGCCGAAGGCCGGCCCAGGCGCGATGCCGCCACGTCGACCCGCTGGCTTTCCGCATCGATCCGCCGGCTCGCCACCGAGCGCAGCACCGCTGCCGACTGCTCCAGTTGCGACAGCCATTCAGAGCGGGAGGTGGCGGCCAGCTCCGCCGCGGCGGTCGGCGTGGGCGCTCGAAGGTCGGCGACGAAGTCGGCGATGGTGAAATCGGTTTCGTGGCCGACGCCGCTGACCAGCGGCACCGGGCTCAGGGCAATGGTCCTGGCGAGCTGTTCGTCGTTGAAGGCCCACAGGTCCTCGATCGAGCCGCCGCCCCGCACCAGCAGGATCACGTCGATGGTTCCGGCCTCGGCCAAGGCGTAGAGCCCCGTCAGCGCCCGCACCAGGTCGCCCGGCGCCTGCGCGCCCTGCACCGCCGCCGGCGCCAGCACCACGGGGATGTGGGGGACGCGCCGGGTCAGGCAGGTGACCACGTCGTGCAGCGCCGCGGCGCCCAGCGAGGTGACCAGGCCGATGCCGCGCGGCATGACGGGCAGCGGCCGCTTGCGCCCCGGATCGAACAGCCCCTGCGCCTCCAGCCTGGCCTTCAGGCGCAGGAACTGCTCGAACAGCGCGCCCTGGCCGGCCCGGGTCAGGCTCTCCACGATCAGCTGGAGGTCGCCGCGCGGCCCGTACACGTCCAGCCGGCCGAGCACTTCGACGCTGTCGCCGTCGCGCGGCATGAAGTCCAGCAGGCCGGCGGCGCGGCGGAACATGGCGCAGCGGATCTGGCCGTCGCCGTCCTTGAGCGAAAAGTAGCAATGCCCGCTGCCGGCCCGCGAGAAGCCCGAAACCTCGCCCCGGACCGCCACCGGGTTGAAGCGGGACTCCAGGGCATCAGCAATGGCGCGGCATAGCGCCCCGACCTGCCAGATTCGCGGCGTCGATCCTGGGGGTGCGACGGCGGACATCAGCAGGACCGGGCTTTCCCGGCGGTTTTGGTGGGGAATTTAGTCCACAGAGGCTGTGGTGACGCGGGTTTGCCGGGGGTTTGCCGGCCGGAAGCCCATTGTGTCGAGCAAGTCCTTGATTTCATTGAAGATTTTCCTGCTCAATTTGTCATCGATTTGTCACGGTGAAGCATTGGTGCGGGTTTGCGGCCGATTGGGGGTGACTTCTCCCCAAAGTTATCCACAGGTTCTGTGGGTCGTGTCCTACGACACCTAAGTTCACGTCCTACGGAATTGCCCTATCAGGCTTGCGGTGCCGGCGCCGGAAAACGGCCGCGACCGCTGGGCCATAATCGGCCCACTACAACGCCCTTGCGGAGAGTCCTTGCTTTCGATCATACAAGCCGCAGGCTGGCCGATCTGGCCGCTGGTTGCCTGCTCAATCCTCGCGCTTGCGCTCATCATTGAACGGTTCGCCAGCCTCAAGACAGCCAAGGTGGCGCCCCCCAAGCTCCTGGAAGAGGCACTGGCCGTGTCCCGCACGACCGTGCCGGCGCCGGACGTCGTCAAGCAGCTGGAACAGAACTCCGCCCTCGGCGAGGTGCTCGCCAGCGGCTTCCGGGCCCTGAATTCCGACCCGCGCTGCAGCGAGAACGACCTGCGCGCGACGATGGAAAACACGGGGCGGGCCGTGGCGCACCGGCTGGAACGCTACCTGAGCGCCCTGGCCACCATCGCCTCCGCCGCGCCTTTGCTGGGCCTGCTGGGCACGGTGATCGGCATGATCGAGATCTTCGGCTCCCAGGGCGCGGTCACCGGGACCGGGGGCGCCAATCCGGCGCAGCTTGCCCACGGCATCTCGGTGGCGCTCTACAACACGGCCTTCGGCCTGATCGTCGCCATTCCGTCGCTGATCTTCTGGCGCTACTTCCGGGCCCGCGTGGACGAGTACCTGCTGACGCTGGAGCTGTCGGCCGAACGCTTCGTGCGCCACCTCAACCAGCTGCGCCGATAGGATGGCCGCGATGAATTTCCGTCCGCGGGCCAAGGAAGAGCCGGAGATCAACCTGATCCCGTTCATCGACGTGCTGCTGGTGGTGCTGATCTTCCTGATGCTGTCCACCACCTACAGCAAGTTCACCGAGCTGCAACTGCGCCTGCCGGTCGCCGACGCGGAAGCGCAGCGCGACTATCCCAAGGAAGTGATCGTGACCGTCAGCAGCGACGGCAAGTACTCCATCAACCGCGTGCCGGTCGCCGGCCGCAGCGTCGAAGCCGTGGCCCTGGCCCTGGCCGAAGCGGCGAAGTACGGCAAGGACAGCGTCGTCATCATCAGCGCCGACGCCGCGGCCGTCCACCAGTCGGTGATCACCGTGATGGAAGCGGCCCGCCGCAGCGGCCTGAACCACATCACCTTCGCCACCCAGTCGTCGGCACAGGCCGGCAGCCGCTGAGCATGCGGCAGGCCTTGCAGAGCGCCTGGCTGCGCCGCGGCGCCCTCGCCTGGCTGCTGTGGCCCCTCTCTCTCTTCTACCGGATGCTGGTGGCGTTGCGGCGCGGCCTGTATCGCTCGGGACGGCTCAAAAGCCGGCGGCTGCCCGTTCCCGTGATCGTGGTCGGCAACGTGGTTGCGGGTGGCGGCGGCAAGACGCCGGTGCTGCTGGCGCTGCTCGAGCACCTGCGCTCGCGCGGCCTGCGCGCCGGCGTGATCTCCCGCGGCTACGGACGCAGCTCGCGCGGCTGCCTGGAAGTGACCGCCACCAGCCAGCCCGAGGAGGTCGGCGACGAGCCGCTGCTGATCCAGCGCGCCGCCGGCGTGCCGGTTGTCGTGGCAAGCAGGCGCGCCGAGGCCGCAGCGGCCCTGCTGGCGGCCCATCCCGAGGTCCGGGTGATCGTCTGCGACGACGGCCTGCAGCACCTCGCGCTGCAGCGGGACATCGAGCTTTGCGTGTTCGATGCGCGCGGTGTCGGCAACGGCTTCGTGCTTCCCGCCGGTCCCTTGCGCGAGCCCTGGCCGCGGCCGGTCGATTTCGTGCTGGCGCCTGCGCAATTCGCGGCCGCGAGCGAAGGCTTCGGCGTCGAGCGCGAGCTGGCGCCGCTGGTCTGCAACAGCAAGGGCGAGCGCGTGCCGCTTTCCTCGTTGCGCGGACGGCCCCTGCTCGCGGTGGCGGGCATCGCCAATCCGCCGGCCTTCTTCAGCATGCTGCGCGAGCAGGGCCTGGCGCTCGAGTGCACCTTTGCCCTGCCCGACCACTACGACTTCGGCGCGCCGCTGCCGCTCGATCCGGCGAGCGCCGTCGTCTGCACCGAAAAGGACGCCGTCAAGCTGTGGCGCAGCCGGCCCGACGCCTGGGCCGTGCCGCTGGTGGTGCGGATCGACGCCGCCTTCTGGCCGGCGTTCGACCGCCGCCTGGACGCAAAGCTATCATCGACCCATGGATCCGAAACTGCTTGAGCTGCTGGTCTGCCCCGTCACCAAGGGCCACCTCGATTACGACCGCGAACGGCAGGAACTGCTCTCGCGCAGCGCCCGGCTCGCCTACCCGATCCGCGACGGCATCCCGGTCCTGCTGGAAGAACAGGCGCGCACGCTCACCGACGACGAGCTCGAGCAGCTGCCCACGCGCACGCCGCTGGTCTGAGCCGCCGAGATGGGCTACACGGTCCTGATCCCGGCGCGGCTGGCCTCCACCCGCCTTCCGGACAAGCCGCTTGCCGACATCGCCGGCAAGCCCATGGTGGTGCGCGTCGCCGAACGCGCCATGCAGTCCAATGCGACACGGGTCGTCGTGGCGGCCGACAGCCGCAAGATCGTCCAGGCCTGCCGCGCTCACGGGGTCGAGGCGGTGCTCACGCGCGATGACCATCCCTCGGGCAGCGACCGCCTGGCCGAAGCCAGTCGCATCCTCGGCCTCGCGCCGCAGGACCGCGTCGTCAACGTCCAGGGCGACGAGCCGCTGATCGCGGCGTCGCTGATCGACGCGGTGGCGGCGATGCTGGACGAGCGTCCGGATGCGAGCATGAGCACGGCAGCGCATCCCATCGCCGACCTGGCCGAGTTCGTCAATCCCAATGTGGTGAAGGCCGTGCTCGACGCCAAGGGCATGGCGCTGTACTTCAGCCGCGCGCCCCTGCCCTGGTGGCGCGACGGTTTCGGCGGCGGCATTTCGCGGCTGCCCACGCCGGCCCCGCTGCGGCACATCGGGATCTACGGCTACCGGGTCGCGTTCCTGCAGCAGTTCCCCGCGCTGGCGCAGGCGCCGGTCGAGATCTGCGAGGCGCTGGAGCAACTGCGAGCGCTCTGGCACGGCCACCGGATCGCCGTCCACGTGAGCGACCACGCGCCCGGACCGGGGGTCGACACGCCGGCCGATCTGGAGCGCGTCCGGCAGCTGTTTTAGCCCCTCGCGCAGGCGCGCGGGCGTCAGGCTGGGGAAAGGCTGCATGCTATCCTTTGCGGCAACGAGCGCAGCGGCGCGGCCGACCGCCCCCGATCCAGGAAGCTGCCCAGATTCAAACCATCCGAGGACATCCATGAGACTGATTTTGTTGGGCGCGCCCGGCGCTGGCAAAGGCACGCAAGCGACCTTCATCTGCCAGAAATACGGCATCCCGCAAATCTCCACCGGCGACATGCTGCGCGCCGCGGTCAAGGCCGGCACGCCGCTGGGCATCGAAGCGAAGAAGGTCATGGATTCGGGTGCGCTGGTGGGCGACGACATCATCATCGGCCTGGTCAAGGAGCGCCTCGCCCAGCAGGATTGCGCGCGCGGCTTCCTGTTCGACGGTTTCCCGCGCACCATCCCCCAGGCCGACGCGCTGAAGGACGCGGGCGTGAAGCTCGATCACGTGCTGGAGATCGACGTTCCCTTCGACGCCATCATCGAGCGCATGAGCGGCCGCCGCTCGCACACGGCCTCGGGCCGCACCTACCACGTCAAGTTCAATCCGCCCAGGGTCGACGGCAAGGACGACGTGACCGGCGAGCCGCTGATCCAGCGCGAGGACGACAAGGAAGAGACCGTCAAGAAGCGGCTGCAGGTGTATGCGGACCAGACCCGGCCGCTGGTGGAGTACTACTCGGGCTGGGCCAAGGCCGACCCGGCGAACGCGCCCAAATACCACCGCATCAGCGGCACCGGGACGGTCGAGGAAATCACCCAGCGCGCGCTGGCCGCCCTGTCCTCCTGAAGCGCTTTCAGGCCGGGCTGGACCGCATCGCGTAGACCTTGCCGTCGACGAACAGGTAGTCGGCCCGCAGCACAGCCTGCTGTTCGCCCTTGGGGGTGAAACCCACCACCGAGATGCTGGCGCCCGGCTTGATCGGGGCCACTTTCCAGGCCTCCATCCGCGTCAGCGGCGCCAGCTCGATCTCCCATTTGCGGTCCTTGCGGGTCGGCAGCTGCGCTTTCGCCAGCAGCGCCTTGCCGTCCACCTGGGCCGACTGCGGCGGCAGCGCCCGCGAGGCCAGGTCGGCCGGAACCCGCAGCGCCGGCGGCAGCTCGAGCTCCAGTTCGACGTGGGGGTTCTGCCAGCGCACGGCGGTCACGCGGCCTTCCAGGTAGATCGGCCGCTCCTGGTCGAAGCTGCTCCAGCCATGGTGGGCCCAGGCACCGCAGGCCGGCAGCGCCAGCGCGGCGCCGAGAATCTCGCGTCTGTTCATCGAAGCTCCTTGGGGAAAAATGGGATCAGCGGTAGGCGATCCAGCGGCCGCAGCACAGCACGCCCAGCCAGACCAGCGTCGACAGCAGCATCAGCACCCTCGCCGTCCGGTCCAGCCGCTGCAGCGAGCCGCGCGCATGGAACACTGCGGCATTACAGCCCGCGACGAATAACAGCAGCATCTTGAGGGTGAACGCGCGATTCGCCAGCAGCTCGCCGGGCTGGGTGGAGAACATCAGCAGCCCCGAGGCGGCGGCCAGGCAAAAGCCCGCGCCCGCCAAGCCGAGGCTGAGCCTGGCCAGCTCTTTCACCGGCAGGGCGGCGCCGCGGCCGAACACCCGCAGTTCGAGCAGGACCAGGTTGCCCAGCAGCAGGCCGATTCCGAAGATGTGGACGATTTCGAGGACCGGATAGGCCCAGGGATTGGATTGGAGCGCCGTGAACATCAGGCCGCGCGCCCCATCAACTCCAGTTGCAGCGCGATCCGCGCCTTCACCGGCGACAGGCCGTGCGCCGTCTCGAAAGCGCCGCCCTCCGCGCCGATCACCTCGCCCAGCGGGCAGCGCGTCGTGCGCATGACCCGCACGCCTTGCGCCTGCGCCTCGAGCAGCGCCGCCTCGAGCGCGTGATGGATCGTGCCGTTGCCGGTGCCAGCGACGACCAGGCCGCGCGTCCCGCCCGCCACCAGCGACTGCACGGTCCGTGCACTGGCGCCCGCGTGGCTCGTGACGATGTCCACCTGCGGCCAGGGCGCGCCGCTTGCCGGCGCGCTGAGCAGCGGATGCGGCGCGGCAGCCAGTGCTTCGGGCCAGCTGCGCAGGAGTCTCAGCTTCGATTCCTCGACGTAGCCGATCGGCCCCGCGTCGCCGGAGCCGAAGGCGTCCAGCCGGTAGGTGTGCTCCTTGCGCACGTCCGGCGCGCCGTGGACGACGCCGGCGCACACAGCGACCACGCCCCGCGCGCCCGGCCAGCCGGCGACGGCGATCGCGTCGACGATGTTTTGCGGCCCGTCGGGACTCAGCGCCGTGGCCGGCCGCATCGCGCAGGTCAGCACCACGGGTTTGGCCGGCATGAGCAGCGCATGCAGCAGGTACGCGGTCTCTTCCAGCGTGTCGGTGCCGTGGGTGATCACGATGCCCTCCACCTCCTCCTGCGCGAGCCAGTGGGCGCAGCGCTGCGCGAGGGCCGTCCACACGGCTTCGTCCATGTCCTTGCTGTCGATCTGCGCGACCTGCTCGCTCTCCAGCGAGACGCGTTCGAGCGATGGGATCGCGCCAAGCAGCTGCGCGATCCCCAGTTGCGCCGCGGTGTAGCCGATGTTGTCGTGCATCGCGGGCGACGTGCCTGCGAGTGTGCCGCCGGTGCCCAGTACCACAATCTTTGGCCGATTCACTTGCAATCTTTCCCGAACTGGTTAAAAATACAGCCACTGGATATTAAGACAGTCACCCGCCAAGTGTGCCCACCCAACAGGAGCCGCCCATGATCGAGACGCCCAAACTCACGGCCCGCCAGCAGCAGATTCTGGACCTGATCCAGAGCGCCATCGCGCTCACCGGCGCGCCCCCCACCCGGGCCGAGATCGCGGCGGAGCTGGGCTTCAAATCCGCCAACGCGGCGGAGGAGCACCTCCAGGCGCTGGCCCGCAAGGGCGTGATCGAGCTGGTGAGCGGCACGTCGCGCGGCATCCGCCTGCAAAGCGAAACGCTGCGCTCCATCCACGAGTCGCGCAACAAGCAGTTCGCACTGCCCCTGCAGGGCCTCGCGCAACTGGCCCTGCCTCTCATCGGCCGCGTGGCCGCGGGCTCGCCCATCCTGGCGCAGGAGCATGTGGACCAGACCTATTACGTCGAGAACAGCCTGTTCCAGCGCCGGCCCGACTATCTGCTCAAGGTCCGCGGCATGTCGATGCGCGACGCCGGCATCATGGACGGCGACCTGCTCGCGGTGCAAGCCACCAAGGAAGCGAAGAACGGCCAGATCATCGTGGCCCGCCTCGGCGACGACGTCACCGTCAAGCGCTTCCGCCGCAACAAGCACCTGATCGAATTGCACCCGGAGAACCCGGACTACCAGACCATCATCGTCGAGCCGGGCGAACCGTTCGAGATCGAGGGTCTGGCCGTCGGCCTGATCCGCAACACCATGCTGATGTAGCAGCGCATCCAGGCCGCTGCAGGTGGCGGGCGTATGGCGCGGCAAGCGCCATCACCCTGCGGCCGGCCTGTACTTGCAATCCTGCCTGTGTTCAAGCTTTCACAGGAGCATCAGATGGGAATCACCTTGTCGACCTTCAGCGGGCTGTTGGCGCCGCTGCAGCAGTTCGCCGGCTGGCTGGCGTCCGCACCGGCGCGCAGCCGCCCGCGCGGCGGCGCCATGCGTGCCACTGCGTCGCCCGCCACCAGGAGCGCAAGCGGCCGCGCCCATGGCAGCTGGCGCGCTGCAACCCGCGCCCGGCCTTTGCGCCGGCCGGTGCGGGTCGTGCGGGTGGTCGATGCCTGCCAGGCGCCGGCCCACGCGGGCCGCATGGTGATCTCCGGGCGCATGGCGGATGTCTGCGCCGAACTGGAGCGGCTGGCGGCGCTGGAGGCCGAGCCCTGTTAGCGGATCGCGCGGGCCCTCAGGCCCGGGGGCCCATCAGGTAGTCGCCCTTGCCCAGTTCCACCCCGTTGTGCCGCAGGATGGCGTAGGCGGTGGTGACGTGGAAGAACAGGTTGGGCAGCGCCCAGTTCAGCAGGTAGGCCTCGCCCTTCATCGTGCGGGTGCTGTCGCGGCCCGAGGGAAAGGTGATCTCCTTGTCTTCGCAGCCGTCGATGCTGTCGCGCGGAACGCTGTCCAGGTAGTCCAGCGTCTTGCGGATGCGCTCCTTGAGCTCGGGCAAGCTGTTTTCCTTGTCCTCGAATTTCGGCGCCTCGACGCCCGCTAGCCGGGCCAGTCCGTTCTTGGCCGCGTCGCACGCGATCAACACCTGGCGCTTGAAGGGCAGCATGTCGGGAGCCAGGCGGTAGTCGACGAGCACCTGCGGGTCGAACTTCCTGGCTTCGGCATGGGCCTGCGCCTTGTCGAGGAAGTGGCTCAGGTTGCCGAGCATGTTCTTGAAAACCGGCACGCTGGCCGAGTACATCGAAATCGTCATTGGGTCTCCTGGTCCGTCTGAAAGACTGCAATGCTAGCGGTTGGCGGGCGCGGCCGTTTCGGGGCACTGCGCTCAAGGCACAATTGGCGCATGAACGTTGTGATTCTCGACGACTACCAGGACGCCGTGCGCAAGCTGCAGAGCGCGTCCAAGCTGGAGGCGTATCCGGCCAAGGTCTACACCAACACCGTCAAGGGCATCGGCCAGCTCTCCGTGCGTCTGCGCGACGCCGACATCATCGTCCTGATCCGCGAACGCACCCACATCACCCGCCAGCTGGTCGAAAAGCTGCCGCGGCTGCGCATGATCGCGCAGACCGGCCGCGTCGGCAGCCACATCGACATCGAGGCCTGCACCGAGCGCGGCATCGCGGTGGCCGAGGGCGTCGGCTCGCCGGTGGCGCCGGCCGAACTGACCTGGGCGCTGATCATGGCGGCGATGCGGCGGCTGCCCCAGTACATCTCCACGCTCAAGCACGGCGGGTGGCAGCAATCGGGCATGAAGTCGGCGTCGATGCCGCCGAATTTCGGCCTCGGCATGGTGCTGCAGGGCAAGACGCTGGGCATCTGGGGCTACGGCAAGATCGGCCAGCTGGTGGCCGGCTACGGCAAGGCCTTCGGCATGAAGGTGGTGGTGTGGGGCCGCCAGGCCGCGCGCGAAAAAGCCGTCGCCGACGGCTACCAGGCCGCGACGACCTGTGAGGACCTGTTCGCGCAGAGCGACGTCCTCAGCCTGCACCTGCGCCTGAACGAGGAGACCACCGGCATCGTGACGCTGGAGGACTTGGGCCGGATGAAGCCAACGGCGCTGCTGGTCAACACCTCGCGGGCCGAGCTGGTCGCGCCCGAGGCGCTGATCGCGGCGCTCAATCGCGGCCGGCCCGGCATGGCGGCGATCGACGTGTTCGAAAGCGAGCCCATCCTGCAGGGCCACGCCCTGCTGCGGCTGGAAAACTGCATCTGCACGCCGCACATCGGCTACGTGGAACTGGACAGCTACGAGCTGTACTTCGGCGCGGCTTTCGACAACGTGGTCAATTTCATCCGCGGTACGCCGACCAACATCGTCAATCCTGGCGCGCTCCAGGTGCGGCGCTGAGGGCGGGCGCCCCGGCGCCCCGCGAGCGCCATGACGGCCGGCACGGGCACCGCCGCGGCGCACACCGCCCCCGCCTTTCCGGCGGTGATGTGGGCCCTGCTGTTCGGCAACTTCGTCATCGGCACCGGCGTGATGATCGTGCCGGCCACGCTCAACGAGCTGAGCGCCTCGCTGCAGGTGTCGGTCGCGACCGCCGGCCAGCTGATCTCCGCGTCCGCCGTCGTGATGTGCGTGGGTGCGCCGCTGCTGGCGGCCGTGGTCGCCGGCTGGGACCGGCGCCGGCTGCTGACGCTTTCGCTGCTCTGGTTCGGCGCGCTCCACCTGCTGTGCACTGCGATGCCCGGCTTCGGCACGCTGCTGCCGGTGCGGATGCTGGCGGTGATCGCGCCCGCCATCTTCACGCCGCAAGCGGCAGCCTGCGTCGGCCTGCTGGTGCCCGCCGACCAGCGCGGCCCCGCCATCACCTTCGTGTTCCTCGGCTGGTCGCTGGCCTCGGTGCTGGGGATGCCGATCGGCGCCTTCGTCGGCGGCCTGGTGGGCTGGCGCAGCGCCTTCGCGCTGGTCGGCGTCCTGAGCCTCGCGAGCGCCGCCTGGGTCTGGCGCGCCATGCCGGACGGCGTCCGGCCGGCGGCGCTGACGCGGGCCGACTGGCGCGCGACGTTGCGGTCGCGCGCCCTGATGCTTTGCATCGTGGTGACGGTGCTGTTTTCCGCCGGCCAGTTCGTGCTGTTCTCGTATTTCGCCCCGTACTACAGGCAGGCCATCGCCATCACGCCGCTGCAACTGAGCCTGCTGTTCGTCTGGTTCGGCGCTTTTGGTTTTCTGGGCAACATGCTGATGTCGCGCCACATCGAGCGCATCGGCGCCCACCGCGCCGTGATGATCGCCATCGCCGCCATGGCGCTGAGCCTGCTGCTCTGGCCGCTCGGCACCAGCCTGCTCCTCGCGGCGCTGGTGATGGTGCCGTGGGGGCTGGGATGCTTCTCCTCCAACTCGGCGCAGCAGGCCCGGCTCGTCGGCATCGCGCCGGCGCTCGCGTCGGGGTCGATCGCGCTCAATTCGTCCGCGATGTATGCCGGCCAGGCCCTGGGAGCCGCCAGCGGCGGCGCTCTGGTGGCGCGCGGGCAGATGCACCTGCTGCACTGGGCCGGCCTGGCGATGCTGCTGCTGGCGATGGCGGCAAGCGCCTGGGCCGCGAGTCACCGCACGAGCCACCGCGACTGAGCGCGGCTGGCGGGCGCTACTGCTTGCCCGGCTTGTGCTCGTCGTCCGGCCCGGACAACTCGAAGTCGATGCTGTGGGTGTCGGCCGCCGGCCGGCTCTCGGATTCGGGCGGCGCGGACAGATCGATGTCCAGCCCCAGTCGCGGCGAGGGCCGCGGCATCTGCGGATCGGCGTAGCCGCTCGTGGTGGTGTGGGGTTCCTCGTCCTGCACCAGCGAGTCCAGGTCCAGCGGCTGCTCGTCCAGCACGCCGAGATTGGTGGGTCCGCCCAGCTCGCTCTCCACGTCCAGGTCCACGCTGGCGAGGAACTGGGAGGCGCCGTCGCTGCGGGTGACCGAGAGCGGCTGCATCGAGGTTTCGAAGAAACTCGACCTCGGCTCGGAGACGACCCACTCCTCTTGGACCGGCACCGCCTCCGGCTGCACCACCTCGCGGCCGAGGTTGTAGAGCATCACCAGCTCGCGATAGGCCTCCAGGTCGAATGGCTCGCCCTCGCCCATCCCGGGCCTGCGGAAGATCGATTCCTCGATCACGTCCATCACCTTGGGCGACGGCCAGAGCGCGGCGATGCGCGAGAGCGCACGCGGATAGTCTTCCAGGCCGCCGCTGACGGTGGGCGTGCTGTCGTAGCCGGGCACCTCCGCGTTGAACACGCGCTGGAAATCCGAGCGCAGCAACTCGTAGTCCTGGCGCCGCTTGAGCCCGCGGTAGATCGCCAGCAGGTCGAGCCAGACCAGCGCGCTGGTCTCGGCGTTGTTCTGGATATGGCTCTCCAGCACCTCGATCGCCTGCTCGGTCTGGCCCAGCGACATGAAGAAGTCGGCCTGCTGCTGGATGTCCACCAGCTCCTCGGCCCTGACCATGCGCATGCTGGCCATCTGGCTGGAGTTGAAGCTCGAATGGAACGACGACGGCGGGCCCCCGCGGCTGTCGGCGTGCGACTTGGCCCGGATCACGCCCGGCACCGCCGGCGGCGCCGTGGGAGTCGGAGTCACCGCCGGCTTGGCGGTGGCAAGCGGCTGCGGGCCGCGCGGCGCCGGCTTCAGGCTGTCGAACATCGACTCGTCGACGCGCAGGTCCATCTCCTTGCGCGCCGTGGGCGACGCAGGCCCCGTGGGGCCGGAGGGCGCGCCCGCGGTCCCGGCCGGCGCTGCCGGGTCG
>JAQGNJ010000209.1 GCA_028291885.1 Ramlibacter sp.
TCGAGGTGGGCAGTTGCCCGGTTTGCAGGCTCACAGCCATGTGCACGCTCCCTGTTCTGCTTCCAGCGCATTGCGGCGCATGCCGGCGAACAGCTCGCGGCCGACGCCGTGGGTGTTGGCCTCGGCCTGCTCCTTCGAGATCTCGGCCAGCGGGCGCGCGTCCCAGTCTTCCTGCGAGACCAGCGCGTAGAGCGTGCCGGCGACAGCGTCGAGCCGCACCACGTCGCCATCGCGCAGCCGCGCCAGCGGGCCGCCGGCCGCCGCTTCCGGCGACACGTGGATGGCGGCGGGCACCTTGCCCGAAGCGCCGCTCATGCGGCCGTCGGTGACCAGCGCCACCTGGAAGCCCCTGCCCTGCAGCACGGCCAGCGGTGGCGTCAGCTTGTGCAGTTCCGGCATGCCGTTGGCCTGGGGGCCCTGCCAGCGCACGACGCAAACCAGGCCGCGCCCGGCGCCGGCGTTGCAGGCGCGCTCCAGATCGCCGGCGGCGAAGGCCTTGAGCAGTTCGTCCTGGCTGTCGAACACCCGCGCCGGCGCCTCGATCACGTGGCGGTCGTCCGGCACGGCGGAGATCTTGATCACGCTGCGTCCCAGATTGCCGGTGAGCAGCTTGAGCCCGCCTGTGGCGCTGAAGGGATCGGACGCCGGGCGGACGACGCTGTCGTCCCGGGACGGGCCGATGTCGGTCCAGTGCAGGCGGCCGTGACCCCCGCCTTCGCCCGGAACGGGAGGGAGCAGAGAGGGCTCGCGCGTGTATTCGCGCAGGCCGCCTTCGCGCACGGTGAGCACGTCCTCGTGCATCAGGCCCGCGTCGAGCAGTTCGCGGATCACGTAGCCCGGGCCGCCCGCGGCCTGGAACTGGTTCACGTCGGCCGCGCCGTTCGGGTAGACGCGGGCCAGCAGCGGCACCACGCCCGACAGCTGCGCGAAATCGTCCCAGTCGATCGCGATGCCGGCCGAACGCGCCACCGCCACCCAGTGGATCAGGTGGTTGGTCGAGCCGCCCGTGGCCAGCAGCGCGCACATCGCGTTGACGATCGCGCGCTCGTCGACCAGCCTGCCGATCGGCGTGAAGCGCCGCGCCTTGACGATGCCCAGCACCGTCCGCGCCGCCTCCCGCGTGAGCTGCTCGCGCAACTCGTTGCCCGGATTGACGAAGGCCGTGCCGGGCACATGCAGGCCCATGGCCTCGAGCAGCATCTGGTTGCTGTTGGCCGTTCCGTAGAAAGTGCAGGTGCCGGGCGCGTGATACGCCTCCTGCTCCGCCTTGAGCAGTTCGGCGCGGCCGACCAAGCCCTGCGCCGCCTGCTCGCGCACCTTGGACTTCGCGCTGTTGGACAGGCCGCTGGTCATCGGTCCGGCGGGCACGAACACGGTCGGCAGGTGGCCGAAATGCAAGGCGCCGATCAGCAGGCCGGGAACGATCTTGTCGCACACGCCGAGCATCAGCGCCGCGTCGAACACATCGTGGCTGAGCGATACGGCCGTCGCCATCGCGATCACGTCGCGGCTGAACAGGCTCAGCTCCATCGCCGACGTGCCCTGGGTCACCCCGTCGCACATCGCCGGCACGCCGCCGGCGACCTGGGCCGTCGCGCCATGGCGGCGCGCCTCGTCCTTGATCATCTCGGGGAAGGCGCCCAGCGGCGTGTGCGCCGACAGCATATCGTTGTAGGCGTTGACGATGGCGATGTTGGGCGCGCGCTCCACCACCACCCGGAACTTGTCGGACGCCGGCAGGCCGGCGAACGCGTGGGCGACATTGGCGCAGCCGAGCCGGTCCGAACCGCGGTCGCGAGCGGCGGCCTGCTCCACCAGGCTCAGGTAGTCGCCGCGCGTCTTTTCGCTGCGCTTGCGGATGCGGTCGGTGACGGCGGCCACCGCGGGATGGAGTTTCATGCGAGGGGGCTCCGAATGGGGATTCGATCCTACCGCGCACACCCGCCGGCCGTGTGCCCGCGGTTACCGCGCCGTTACCGTGCCGTCACCGCAACCGCCCGCATGCGCAGCGGTAAAGTTGCAGCATGAGCGAGAGCCTCAAGCCCCTGCGCGACCCCGAGCCGCTGCTGCAAAGGAGCCTGCGCGAGTGGGGCGGGCACAGCGACCTTTGGGTCTTCGGCTATGCGTCCCTGATCTGGCGGCCGGACTTCGAGTTCGCCGAGCGGCGGCCGGCGCGGGTCCACGGCTGGCACCGCGCGCTGAAGATGTGGAGCCGCATCAACCGGGGCACGCCGGAATGTCCGGGCCTGGTGTTCGGCATGCTGTCGGGCGGCAGTTGCCAGGGCATGGTGTTCCGGATCCCGAAGAGCCAGGGCCACGAGACGCTGGCGCGGCTGTGGAAGCGCGAGATGGTCACCGCCGTCTACGACCCGAAGTTCCTGGTCTGCCACACGACGCACGGCCCGGTCCGCGCGCTGGCATTCACGCTCTCGCGCAAGAGCCCCAGCCACACCGGTGTGCTGAGCGAAGAGGAATACCGGCGCATCTTCGCCAGTGCCTGCGGCATCTACGGCACGACGCTGGACTATGTGCAGGCGACGCTGGAGGAACTGCGGCGCCACAACATCCGCGACCGCGGCCTCGAACGGCTGCTGCGGGCGGCCCGGCACCAGGGCTGAGGCGTCAGGACGGGCCGAGCAGCTTTTCCGCGCGCGCCAGGTCGTGCACCGTGTCGATGTCGGTGACGATGCCCGGATCGTCGAGCGCGAGTTCGAACGCGCGGTTCACCATCTTCTGCGCCCGTGCGACCAGCGCGGCCCCCTGCGGCCCGGTCAGCAGCAGCAGCGCGTCGCGGCAGGCGGCCGAGAAGGCGACCGGATGGCCCTGCACGCCGCGGTGTGTCGGCAGCACGACGCCGTTTCCGGGCAGTGCGGCGGCGACGCGTTGCAGGCTGTCGGGCCGCACCAGCGGCAGGTCGCCGGGCAGGATCAGCCAGCCGTCGGCGTCCCGTGTGGCGCGCACGCCGGCGGCGATCGAATCGCCCATGCCTTCATGGCCTGCGTCTTCCAGGTGCCAGCGCAGGCCGCTGGCGCGCACGGCGTCGAGCGTGCGCTGCAGCACGGGTTTGCCCCCCAGCAGCGCCTGCAGCTTGGAGCCCTTGCCGCCCGAAGCAATGAAGCGATCGCCCCTCCCCGAGGCGAGCACAACGACCGCGACACTCATTTTTCGACTCCCCATTGCACAACTTTTTTTTCAACCGCGAGGCTATTCGCTCGTGACCGGATCTTGGCCCGGTTAAACCCTCGATGGCTGAGCCATTCTCAAATTGAGACAGCAGGTGGCTTGCCTATACTGCGCCGATGACGGACCTCTCCCAACTGCGAAAAAGCTACGAGCGCGCCGAGCTGAGCGAAGAGGCGTCGCACGCCGACCCGCTGCGCCAGTTCGACCAGTGGCTGCAGGAAGCGATCAAGGCCCAGGCCGGAGAGCCCAACGCGATGACGCTGGCCACCGTCGGCAGCGACCTGCGGCCCAGCACCCGCATCGTGTTGATCAAGGGCTATGACGAGAAAGGCCTGGTCTTCTACACGAACTACGCCAGCCGCAAGGGCGTCGAGCTGGCCGGCAATCCGTTCGCCGCCCTGCAGTTCCACTGGGTGGAGCTGGAGCGCGTCGTCCGCATCGAGGGCCGCGTCGAGAAGACCTCGGCGCAAGAGAGCGACGCCTATTTCGCCAGCCGGCCGCTCGATTCGCGCATTGGCGCCTGGGCCAGCCCGCAAAGCCAGGTGATCCCGGGCCGCTCGGTGCTGGTCGCCAACGCGGCGAAGTACGGCGCGCAGTTCATGCT
>JAQGNJ010000025.1 GCA_028291885.1 Ramlibacter sp.
GATCTCGCGGAGAGCCTGGCGATCAAGGAAGTGGACGCCGTCATCCTCTGCACGCCGACCCAGATGCACGCCTCGCAGGCGATCCAGGCCATGAAGGCCGGCAAGCACGTGCAGGTCGAGATCCCGATGGCCGACTCGCTCGAGGATGCGCAGGCCGTGGTCGCGATGCAAAAGCAGACCGGACTGGTCGCGATGTGCGGCCACACCCGTCGCTTCAACCCCAGCCACCAGTACGTCCACAAGAAGATCGAGGCCGGCGAGTTCAACATCCAGCAGATGGATGTGCAGACGTATTTCTTCCGCCGCACCAACATGAATGCGCTGGGCCAGCCACGCAGCTGGACCGACCACCTGCTGTGGCACCACGCGGCCCACACCGTGGACCTGTTCGCCTACCAGTGCGGCAGCCCGGTCGTGAAGGCCAACGCGGTGCAGGGACCGGTCCATCCGGCGCTGGGCATCGCGATGGACATGAGCATCCAGCTCAAGGCGGCGAACGGCGCCATCTGCACGCTGTCGCTCTCGTTCAACAACGACGGTCCGCTCGGCACCTGGTTCCGCTACATCGGCGACACCGCGACCTACCTGGCCAAGTACGACGACCTGTACAACGGCAAGGAAGAAAAGATCGACGTCAGCAAGGTCGCCGTCAGCATGAACGGCATCGAGCTGCAGGACCGCGAGTTCTTCTCCGCGATCAAGGAAGGCCGCGAGCCCAATTCCAGCGTGGCGCAGGTGCTGCCCTGCTACGAGGTGCTGGCCCAGCTCGAGAAGCAGCTGGAGGCCTGATGCAGCAGCGCCAGTTCGGACCGTTCCAGACCAGCGCCATCGGCCTCGGTTGCATGAACCTGAGCCACGCCTACGGCACGCCGCCGTCGGCCGAGCAGGGCGAGCGCGTGCTGCTGGCCGCGCTCGACGCCGGCGTCACGCTGTTCGACACCGCGGCGCTCTATGGCTTCGGCGCCAACGAGACGCTGGTCGGCCGCGTGATGAAGCCGCACCGCCGCAGGTTCACGCTGGCCAGCAAGGGCGGCCTGGCGGGCGTCACGGGCGAGGACGGCGTCACGCGCCGCGTGATCGACGGCCGGCCCGAGACGATCCGGCGCAACTGCGAGGACAGCCTCAGGCGCCTGCAGACCGACGTCATCGACCTGTACTACCTGCACCGCTGGGACAAGAAGGTGCCGATCGAGGACAGCGTCGGCGCCATGTCGGACCTGGTGCGGGCCGGCAAGGTGCGGGCGCTCGGCCTGTCCGAAGTCTCGGCGGCGACGCTGCGCAAGGCGCATGCGGTCCATCCGATCGGCGCCGTGCAGACCGAGTATTCGCTGTGGACACGCAATCCCGAGATCGCCGTGCTCGACGCCTGCAAGGAGCTGGGCGCGACCTTCGTCGCCTTCAGCCCGGTCGCGCGCGGCTTCCTCTGCGACGCGCTGCACGACGTGGGCACGCTGGACGCCAAGGACATCCGCAAGGCGATGCCGCGCTTCGCTCCGGACAACTACGCCGCCAACCTCCAGCTGCTGCCGCCATTGCGGACGCTGGCCCGGGAGGCGGGCTGCACGCCGGCGCAGCTGGCCCTGGCCTGGCTGCTGCACAAGGCGCCGCACATCATCCCGATCCCCGGCACGACCAGCGTCGAGCACCTGCGCGAAGACCTGGATGCGGTCGACGTGAAGCTGTCGGCGCAGGTGATCGCCAGGGCGGAAGAACTGATCAACGAGAAAACGGTGCACGGCCACCGTTACAGCGAGCAGGGGCGCATCGAGGTCGATACCGAAGAATCCTGAAGGAGGGTCCGATGCGCAACAAACCCAAGCTGTCCCTTGGCATGCACCTGGGCGGCTTAGTGCTGGCGCTGGCGCTGGCCGGCCCGGCGTGCGCACAGCAACCGGCGCCCGAGCGGGTGCAGCCCGAGATCGTGCGGCTGCCGCTGGTGGTGGACGGCAAGACCACCGAGGTGGTGGCGCACATCTACAAGCCGCCGGGCGACGGCCCGTTTCCGCTGGTGATCTATTCGCACGGCCGCGCCGGCGCGCGCATCGACCGGATGAAGATGGACTACCCGGTGCCGGTCGGCCACGGCAACTACTGGCTGCGCAAGGGCGTGGCGCTGGTGGCGCCGGTGCGCCCGGGCTACGGCGAGACAGGTGGCAGGGACGTGGAGGATTCCGGCGTCAAGTGGCAGGGCTCGCAGTGCTACACCGAACCGGACTTCAACCGCGTCGCCGTGAACGCGCGGCGAACCGTGGTCGCGACCTACGAGTGGGCGCTCAAGCAGCCCTGGGTGCGCAAGGACCGGCTGCTGCTGGAAGGCCAGTCGGTCGGCGGCATGACCACCGTCGCGACCGCGGCGCTCAATCTGCCCGGCGTGATCGGGACCGTGAATTTCGCCGGCGGTTCCGGCGGTTACCCGGAAGCCTCGCCCGGCAAGAGCTGCAGACCCACCAACCTCGCGCAGGTGTACGGCGATTTCGGCCGCCAGGCCAGGGGACCCAGTCTGTGGCTCTACGCCGAGAACGACCTGTATTGGGGACCGGAGATGCCAAAGGCCTGGCACGCGAGCTACCGGGCCGGCGGGACCGATACCGAACTGGTCTTCACCGGACCGGTGCCGGGCCACGACGGCCACCAGCTGCTGATGCACGGCGGCCGCATGTGGTCGGTGCCGCTGGACGCCTTCGTCAGGAAGGTCGGCCTGACAGCCCCTTGAGTGCGGCGGCGCGGCGGCTCAGTCCGGCGCCGCCTCCAGCGCACGCCGTGAACGTGTCCGCTCGCCGTGCAGCATGGACAGCCCCGCGCCGATCAGCAGGGTGATGCCTACCCAGGCAAGCGCGTTCGGCACATCGCCCCAAACGACGCGCCCCAGCAGCAGCGCGAACAGCAGGCCGGCGTAGCGGAACGGCGCGATCACGCTCATCTCGCCGGCGCGCATGGCGACGGTCAGCAGGAAGTACCCGGCGCCCAGGAACACGCTCGCGGCCGCGAGCAGCGCCAGGTGCTGCCAGGCCATGGGCTTCCAGGCCTGGAACAGGCTCCAGCCGCCGGCCAGCAGGGTCACCGAAAGGGCGGTGCTCACGGTGATCAGGATCGAAGGCACGCCGCGGTCGATGAACCGGGTCATCAGGTCACGCGTGGCGTGCAGCATCGTGCCGGCGAGACAGAGCAGGGCGTAGGCGTTGAAGGCGGAGGTGGTCGGCTGCACCACGAGCAGGACGCCGGTGAAGCCGGTGGCGATCGCCAGCCAGCGCCCGGGCCCGACCTTTTCGCCCAGGGCGAGCACCGCGAACAGGGTGATGAACAGCGGCGTCGCCATGTTGATCGCCGTCGCATTCCCGATCGGCAGGTGGAACAGCGACGTGAGGTAGGTCACCGTGGCCAAGGCGTCGATCAGCGCGCGCAGCATCACCCGCGGCTGCAGCAGGTCGCCCGCGCGGCGCGTCGCGCCCATGGCGTGCGCGACGCCAAGCAGCAGCCCGGTGGCGAACAGCCCGCGCAGGAAGATCAGCTGCGATGGCGCCAGCGAATCGCTGACGAACTTGACGATGGCGTCGTTGCTGACGAAGCTCGCCATCCCCAGCGACATGGCGGCGATGCCGCGGCGGTTGGACGCGCGTGAAGCGATGGAAGCGGGGCTGGCGGTGGTCGTCATCGGGCCTGCGATCTTAAGCGCGAGTACATGCGCGACCGTTGGGGGCATCCCACGCGGCCGGCCCCGCTGGCATACTGGATCGAGCCGCCCACCAGCGGCCGGAAGGCAAGGTCATGAGCAATCCCTGGGATCCGGACACGGTGTTCGAACGCGTCAGTTTCGTCAGGCCCTGCGATTACTGCGGAGCGCGGTTTGCGGTGTTCGTCTCGCGCGAGGTCGGCAGCGGCGAGGAGCACCCCTACGAATGCCCGGAGTGCGGCAAGGATTACGTCGTGCACGCCGCGCTCGAGCCGCTGGTGAATCTGCTGGAGCCGCGCACCGACGGCAAGCAGGACCGCTATCAGGAAACGCTGTTCTGAACGACGCAGCCGGCGCGCGGCGAGACGAAAAAAAAGCGCCCCGTGGGCGCTTTTTTTTCTGCAAGGACAAGAGCGCTTCGGCGCCCTGCCTTCTTCTCGTTACAGCGCGTCGATGAAGCTGCGCAGCTTGTCCGAGCGGCTCGGGTGCTTGAGCTTGCGCAGCGCCTTGGCTTCGATCTGGCGAATTCGCTCGCGGGTAACGTCGAACTGCTTGCCGACTTCTTCAAGCGTGTGGTCGGTGCTCATTTCGATGCCGAAGCGCATGCGCAGCACCTTGGCTTCTCGCGGGGTCAGTGAATCCAGGATGTCCTTGACCACGTCGCGCAGGCCGGCCTGCATGGCGGCTTCGATAGGCGCCGTGTTGCCGGTGTCCTCGATGAAATCGCCCAGGTGGGAATCGTCGTCGTCACCGATCGGCGTTTCCATGGAGATCGGCTCTTTCGCGATCTTCATGATCTTGCGGATCTTGTCTTCCGGGATCTCCATCTTGGCGGCCAGGATGCTGGCGTCCGGCTCGAAGCCGAATTCCTGCAAGTGCTGGCGCGAGATGCGGTTCATCTTGTTGATGG
>JAQGNJ010000082.1 GCA_028291885.1 Ramlibacter sp.
CCGCTCCCGAAGCCGCGACCGTGACGGGCGCCGCCGTTCCCGTGGTCGCCGCGTCCACGGCCAGGGCGGCCGCCCGCGCCGCCGCGAGCGCACCTCGCAAGACCGCGAGCGCTGCCAAGCGCGCGGCGTCCACGCCGGCTGTCGTCGTGGCGGCGCCGGCGCCGAATCCGGCGCCCTCGCAGCCGCGCGACACGGTTGTCACCCTGCGTCCCTCGCCGCCTCCGGCCGCGGCGACGGCACGGGCACCGGCCTCGCCGCCACCGTCCGAAACCTGCAAGGACCGCGTCTTCCTGTCCCGCCAGATCTGCCTGCAGGAGGAATGCGCCAAGCCGGCGTTCCAGAACACGCAGATCTGCGTCAAGTTCCGCGAAGAAGCGCGACTGCGCGAGGAAAGCAAGGTCCGCAACTGACGCCTTCGGGCGCCGCTTGCGCTAGACGATCTCCAGCGTGTGGACCTCGAAGCGGCCCTTGCGGCGGTCTTCGAAAAAGCGCACCAGGGTCTCCTTCACGGTCCTGAAGGCGATCTCTTCCCAGGGGATCTCGTCTTCGGAAAACAGCCGCGCCTCGATCGTCTCGTGGCCGGGATCGAAGCGGTCGTTCAGCAGCCGGGCGCGGAAGAACAGGTGGACCTGGCCGACCCGCGGCACGCTCAGCACGGTGAAGAGATCCTGCAGCTCGAACTGCGCTCCCGCTTCTTCCTCGGTTTCGCGGGCGGCGCCCCGCGCGACCGTTTCTCCCAGCTCCATGAAGCCGGCCGGCAGGGTCCACTTGCCCCAGGCCGGCTCGATGTTGCGCTTGCACAGAAGGACGCGGTCGCCCAGCACCGGGATGGTGCCGACCACGTTCAGCGGATTCTCGTAGTGGATGGTGTCGCAGGCGGGGCAGACGGCGCGCTCTTTGGTGTCGCCGTCGTCCGGCAGGCGGTAGACCACGGGGCTGCCGCAGTTCCGGCAGTGCTTGATGGGGCTGCGAAACGGCATGTGCTTCGAGTGTAAGGTGAAAAAAAGGCTCCCCGGGGGGAGCCTTGCCTCGGCCATCCAGGGCCTCAGGCCTTGGTCGACCGGGTGTGCTTCTCGATCAGGTCGCGAGCCGCCTGCAGCAGCTTGCGGCCGTCATGCCCGCGCTTGTTCATGTCCTCCACCCACTCGACCTCGATCGCGCGCGAGCGGCGGCGGAATTCCTGCGCCTCGGCGGCGCTGACGGTGAAGATGGTGTTGCCGCGATCGACGGCCGCCTTGCGTCCCGGGACGTCGCCGGCCTGCTGGACCTTGCCCAGCCAGGCCGAGGTGGCCATGCCGGAGTTGGCGTCGATCACCTTCTTCAGGTCGGGCGGCAGCGAGTTGTACCTGGCCTTGTTCATCGCCATCACGAACGTGGTGGTGTAGAGCGAACCACCGGCGGGGTCGAACTCGGCGTGGAACTTGGTCAGCTCGTGCACCTTGACCGAGGGAACCACTTCCCACGGGATCACGCAGCCCTGGATCGTGCCCTTGGACAGCGCATCGGGGATCTGCGGCAGCGGCATGCCGACCGGGGTCGCGCCGAGCGCGCCCACCAGCTTGGTGACCTGGCGGGTCGGCGCGCGCACCTTGACCCCGCGCATGTCGCCCACCGACCTCACGGCCTTGTCGGCCGTGTGGATCACGCCCGGGCCGTGCACCTGCAGCGCGATGACCTGCGTGTCCTTGAATTCGTCCGGCGCCATCGTCTGCACGTATTCCCAATACGCCTTGGACGTCGCCTCGGCGTTGGTCATCATGAACGGCAGCTCGAACACCTCGATGCGGGGGAAGCGGCCCGCGGTGTTGCCGGGGAGGGTCCAGCTGATGTCGACCACGCCGTCGCGGGCCTGGTCGTACAGCTGCACCGGAGTTCCGCCCAGCTGCATCGCCGGGTAGCCCTCGAACTTGATGCGGCCGCCGGAATCCTTCTCGACCTTGTCCATCCAGGCCTTGTGCATGTTCAGCCAGACGTTGGACGTCGGCGCCATGAAGGTGTGGAATTTCAGGGTGACGGATTGCTGCGCCAGGCCGCTGAGCCCTGGTGCGCCCAGGGCCACGGCTGCCGAGCTTTTCAACAGGGTTCGACGCTGAATCATGCGGGTGTCTCCGGAAAGGTGAAGCGGCTAACTTAGCCCAGCGCAGCGCCGCGGTCTTCGGTGCTTTCCCTCAACCGACGTACTTCACCAGCCACAGCGAGATGCCGGGGAAGAACAGCAGGAGCAGCGTGCGGAAGACATCGCTGACCAGGAAGGGCATCACGCCGCGGTAGCTCTCGGCGATCGGCACGTCCTTGGCCATCCCGTTGACCACGTAGACGTTCAGGCCGACCGGCGGCGCGAGCAAGCCGAATTCGACGACCATCAGCACCATGATGCCGAACCAGATCGCGACCGATTCCTTGGGCATGCCGAAGTCCAGGCCCATGACCATCGGGAAGAAGATCGGGATGGTGAGCAGGATCATGCTCAGTTCGTCCATCACCGCGCCGAGCACGACGTAGAACAGCAGGATCGCGGACACCACCATCAGCGGCGACAGGCCCCAGCTGCCGACGAGCGACGCGAGCTGGTTCGGCACCTGGGTCAGGGCCAGCGCCGAATTCATCAGGTCGGCGCCCAGGAAGATCAGGAAGATCATGGCCGAACTCTCGGCCGTCGAATAGAAGCACTGCTTGAACTTGTGCCAGTCGATCTCGCGCTTGATCAGCGCGGCGACGAAAGTGGAAGCGGCGCCGACGGCCGCGCCTTCGGTGGGCGAGAACAGGCCGCCGTAGATGCCGCCGAAGACCACCACGAAGATGATCATGATCGGCGCGATGCCCGCCAGCGCGGCGCGCGTGAGCTTCTCGGCTTCCTCGTCGACGTCGGGCGCCTGGCCAGGCACCAGCCGCACATAGACGGCGATCGCGACCATGTAGCCGAACATCGCGATGATGCCGGGGATCATGGCCGCGGCGAACAGCTTGGCGATGTTCTGCTCGGTCAGGATGGCGTAGACCACGAGAGGGACCGAGGGCGGGATCAGGATGCCCAGGGTCCCGGCGGCCGCGAGGGTGCCGGTCGCGAGCCGGCCGGAATAGCCGTGGCGCTTCATCTCGGGCAATGCGACCGAGGTGATGGTGGCGGCGGTCGCGACCGAGGAGCCGCAGATCGCGCCGAAGGCGGCGCAGGCCAGCACCGAGGCCATCGCCAGCCCGCCCTTGAAGCGGCCCATGACGGCGGCCGCGAACTGGAAGAGCGCCTTGCTGATGCCCCCCTGCGTTGCGAAGTGCCCCATCAGGATGAACAGCGGGATCACCGACAGGTCGTAGCTGGCGAAGCGGGCGAAGGCCTGGTTGTTCAGGAAGTTGGAGAACGGTCCCCAGCCTGTCTGCAGCAGGTAGCCGGTGCTGCCGGCGGCGAACATGGAGACCGAGATCGGAACCCGGATCGCCATGAACCCGAGCATGACGGCGAAGATGATGAGGGTGAGCGTCAGCGCGTTCATGCGTGCGCCTCCGGCGCGTCGGCGGCAAAACCGGACACCGCCTGGGACAGCGCGATCAGCGTGGTGAGGACGAACGGGGGGACCATGGTCACGTAAGTGATCCACTCGGGAAACCCGAGGATCTGCGACTCGGAGCCGGTGGTCCAGGAATTCATCGCGCCCAGCGTAGTGCGCCACGCCAGCAGCGCGAAAGTCAGCGCCAGCAACAGCGCACCGAACCGGTCCAGCCGCTGGTTGGTCGCCTCGCCGGCTTTCGCGGTGAAGAAGTCCACGATGATGTTGCCGCGGCGGACCTGGCACCACGGCATGAACAGGGCGATCGCCGCGCCGGTGGCCACTCCGGTCAGTTCGAAGTCGCCGACCAGCGAGATCCCGACCGTGTTGCGGCCGATCAGGCTGGCGCAGGTCATGAGGGTGATCACGGTCAACAGCACACCGGCGAGCACGGCGCAGACGCGCGCGAGTAAGTCGAGCAGTTTCAAGGAGTCCCCTCAGAAGAGGCGGCCGCGACCGGCCGCCGGTTGCGGCGTGCGCTCAGGCGATGCGCAGCTTGAGCGTTCCGATGCCGGCCACGCCGCCTTCCAGCACGTCGCCCTTGGCCACGGCGGCGACGCCTTCGGGCGTTCCGCTGTAGATCAGGTCGCCGGGCGCCAGGTCCCAGGCGGCCGAGAGGTGTTCGATGGTTTCGCCGATGTTCCAGATCAGCTTGGAGACGTTGCTGCGCTGGCGGTCCTTGCCGTTCACCTGCAGCCAGATCTCCGCGTTCTCGACGTCACCGACCTGTTCGGCGGGCGTGATCGGGCCGATCGGCGACGACTGCTCGAAGGCCTTGCCGATGCACCAGGGGCGGCCCTGCTTCTTCATGTCGCCCTGCAGGTCGCGGCGCGTCATGTCCAGGCCGACGCCGTAGCCGAAGATGTGCTTCTTCGCGTCCGCCGCCTTGATGTTGCGGCCGCCCGTGCCGATCGCAACGACCAGTTCGATCTCGTGGTGCAGGTTGCTGGTGAGGGTGGGATAGTCCATGCTGCCGGTCTCGCCGGCGCTCACCACCACCGCCGTGTCGGCCGGCTTGAGGAAGAAGAAAGGCGGCTCGCGGCCGGTGAAGCCCATTTCCTGCGCATGCTCGACGTAGTTGCGGCCAACGCAGTAGATGCGGTGGATCGGGAAGCGCTCGCTGCGGCCGACGACCGGGACCGACGGCACCGCCGGGGGGGTGAAAACGTAGCTCATGACATCCTCTCTTCTTGGTGAA
The DNA here is from genome assembly GCA_028291885.1 of Ramlibacter sp. Taxonomy (GTDB): domain Bacteria; phylum Pseudomonadota; class Gammaproteobacteria; order Burkholderiales; family Burkholderiaceae_C; genus Ramlibacter. The sequence continues at coordinate 4,741 of JAQGNJ010000082.1, forward strand.
TGCCCAGCGCCTGCTGCACGGGGCGGTCGGAAAAACTGAACAGCACGCAGCCGCGCCCGGATGCGAAGCGCGCAGTGTGCCATGACGGCACGACGAAATGATCGCGGGGCGAGAACGACTGGCGCCACTCCACGCCGCCACGCTCCACCACCACTTCGCCATGGCCTTCGACGACGCTGTAGACCGCGCCGTCGGTCTGGCGCCAGGCCTTGCCCTGGAATCGCGCCGGCAGCTTCTGCATGAAGGTTGCCATCGTGGGCATGGGCGAGCCGCCGGTCAGCGGGTTCAGGTAGCGCAGCTTCACGCCGTCCCACTCGTCCACCGGCGCGCTGCGCTCCAGGCTCTCCAGCGCTTCGCGGCTGCGTTCGTAGGGATAGCTGAAGATCGGCGAGCTCTTGCCGAAAGGCGACTCGTGCCGCACCGGCGCCATGTTGTGGCCGTAGCGCGCGAAGCTCGTGCCCTCGTCGCGCGCGACTGCCTGCGACTTGCTGGCGTCGTTCTCGGCGAAGCCGGCGTCGAAGAAACGGATCATCGGGATGTCCAGGCCGTCCAGCCAGACGACCGGCTCTTTCGCGTCGTTGCCGTGGTCGTGCCAGGTCCAGCTCGGCGTGATGATGAAATCGCCGGGCCGCATCGTCGTGCGCTCGCCGTCCACGGCGGTGTAGGCGCCCGAGCCTTCGACGATGAAGCGCAGCGCGCTCTGCGTATGGCGGTGGCTGGGCGCCACTTCGCCGGGCAGGATCAGCTGCAGGCCGGCATAGAGCGATTGCGTCACCGACGACTGGCCGCGCAGCGCCGGGTTTTCCAGGATCAGGACGCGCCGCACCGCCTCTTCGGCCGTGATCGCCTCACCGGCGCGCATCAGGAAGGGACGCGCCTCCTCGTAGCGCCAGATCGCCGGGACGCAGGGCGTCTCCGGCTGCTTGGGGACGAGCGCGTGCAGGACCTCCCACAAGGGAGTCAGGTTCAGGGGCGCCATGTCAGCGTACAGCTGCTGGCGGATCGGGGCGCTCGGATGGGGTGCGTTCATTGACGGCTCCTTTGTCTACCAGGTTCGGCCGAGGTAAGCGCCTTCGCTTTCGAGCCGCGTTTGCAGCGCATGCACGTCGACGGCGCTGGCGCCGACGCCCGACTTGAGGGCGATGTCGGCGGCCGTTCCGGCTGCCTGGCCCATCACGAAACAGGCGCCGGTGACGCGCGCGGCGGATTGCGCCTCGTGCGTCATCGAGGCGCAGCGGCCGGCGACCCAGAGATTGTCCAGCGCGGGCGGCACGGTCATGCGGTAGGGCAGGTGGTTGAAGCCGCGGCTCTCCGGGATCTTGGGCCAGCGGAATTCCACGTCGCCCTTGGTGTGCAGCTCCAGCGGCCAGCCGTTGACGCCGATGGTGTCGTCGAAGCTCGCGCATTCCAGCACGTCGGATTCGGTCAGCATGTAGTGGCCGGTCACGCGCCGCGTTTCGCGGATGCCGACCTGGGGCGCGATCTCGACGATGTACGAGTTCTCGAAGCCCGGCACTTCCTTGAGGAAGCCGGCGACGTCGGCGATCTGCCGGCGCCCCAGCACCTCGGCCTCGCTCAGTTCGACCGCGTCGGTGCCGTCCATCGCATTGCCTTGCGGATTGGCGAGCTGGGTCAGGTTGACGCGCCACTCGATGCCGCTTTTCTGCGGCCGGACGATCGCGCCCTTGCGCGGGAATTTGTAGCGGCCCTGCGCCTCGGCCTGCGCCATCAGCCGCGGGATCACTTCCCAGGCCTTGCCCGCGCGCTGCGGATCGACGCCGTTGAGCCGGAACATGGTCGACGGATACAGCATATTGCCCTGGCCGTCGCCCTTCTCGAATTGCGCGCCGGCCCAGGCGGCGAGGTCGCCGTCGCCGGAGCAATCGATGAAGGCGCGGCCGCGCACTGCGAAGCGGCCGGACTTTGTCTCGATCAGCAGGGCCTGCACATGGCGCGGCGACGCCATCACCACGCCCGCGCCGACGGCATGGAACAGCACGCTGACGCCGGCCGCGAGCAGCAGGTCGTCGGCGGCGATCTTGTAGGCCGCCGTGTCGTAGGCCTGGGCCACGGTCTTGCCGAACAGCGCATGGGGCTGGTTCAGCCCGCCCAGTTTTGCGATGCGCGCCAGCAGGTCGTCGGCGACGCCGTGCACGACCTGGCGGATGTCGCCGTGGACGCTGGCGTGCAGCCCGCAGAAATTGGTGACGCCGGCGGCCGTGCCCATGCCGCCGAGGAAGCCATAGCGCTCGATCAGAAGCGTGGAACGGCCGGAGCGCGCTGCCGCGACGGCGGCAGCCATGCCGGCCGGGCCGCCGCCCAGAACGACGACGTCGTATTCGCCGAAAACGGGGGTGTCCCGGCTCGGCTCGGTGATGAAACTCTGCATAACCCTCGATTGAAAAGCTTCCGGGGCTCGATCCCCTCGTACATCCACTCCAGGCCGGCGAAGCCCGCAGACTCGCTGCCGCCCTGGAACATCTGGTTGCGCAGCTCGCGCTGCGCCCCCGACGCATGATAAATGTCGCCGCAGAAGAAGGGATGAGCTCACGGGTCTGTCTCGGGCCGGATCGCCTACCTGCCCCAATTGCTAAGCATACGTATTAAATCCGGAAACTTCAAGCAACATCCCGTCGCTACACTGCGCGAATGCCAAAGAGCTTCGACTTCGAGCACGCGCCCGGCCACCTGATCCGGCGGGCGCACCAGGTGGCGGTGGCGATCTTCATGGAGGAGACCGGCGGCTTCGACGTCACGCCGGTGCAGTTCGCCATCCTCAACGCGCTCATCGACGGCCCGGGCGAGGACCAGGTCACGCTGGCGGCCAAGGTCGCGTTCGACGCCGCCACCTTCGGCTCGGTGATCGGCCGGCTGGAAGCCAAAGGCTGGGTCCGGCGTGAGCCGGACGCCGCGGACCGCAGGCGCAAGCTGCTCTGGATCACGCCGCAAGGCAAGGAGGCGGCGGCGCAGATGAGGCGCGCCGTCAACAAGGTGCAAAGCCGGATCGTCGCGCCGCTGGAACCGGGCGAACGGGAGCAGTTGCTGGTCCTGCTCGACAAGCTGGTCAGCGCGCACGGCGCCCGTTGAGCGCGGAATTCGCCCGGCCGCTCAGCCTGTCATTTCGGCTCGGAGCCGGCCACGAGATCGAAATGCTCGACCAGCGGCGGTGCCGCGAAGAACGGGCCGACGATCGCCCGCCACTGCGCGAAGAGCGGTCCCTGGCGGAAGGCGACGGTGTGGTCTTCCAGCGTCTCCCAGAAGATCTGCAGCACGAAGCGCTCGGGCGTCTCGATGCACTTGTTCACCGTGAACCCCTTGAAGCCCCTGGCCTTGGAGGCAACGGTGGAAATGCCGCGCTGGATCGCCTCTTCGAAGGCGGCCTGCTGGCCCGGCTGGATGCGGATGTCCGCGATCTCGAGGATCATGTTGTTTCTCCTTGTGATGGTCTTCAGATGCGGCCGAAGTATTCGCGCCGCTGGAAATCGTCGGCGTCCTCGGCCTGCTCGAAGCGAAGGCGCTCGCTGTGCTTGATGCGACAGAAGTAGTCGACGAAGGACTGGCCGAACGCCTGGCAGAGCGAGCCGTCCGCCCGCAAGGCGTCCAGCGCCTCGCCCAGACCGGTCGGCAGCCGCGGCTGCGCCTCGCCATAGGGTGCGTCCGTGGCGGACGGTGCGCGCAATCGACGGTCGACGCCCTCCAGGCCGGCGTGGATCTGCGAGGCGAGATAGAGATAAGGATTGGCGGCCGGTTCGCCGATGCGGTTCTCGATGCGCGTGGCCGGGTCGCCGCATTGCCCGATGACGCGCAGCATCGCGCCGCGGTTGTCGCGTCCCCAGACCACGGACTGCGGCGCCAGCGCATTCGGGCGGAAGCGGCCGAAGCCGTTGGCCGTCGGCGTGCAGAAGACCGTCATGCCGCGCGCGTGCTCCAGCAGGCCGGCCAGGAAGTGCTCGCCCATCGCGGACAGCGTGTGCTGCGCGTCGGCGGGCGTGCTGCCCTCCAGCGGCGCTTCGCGGCAGAACGCGTTGGCGCCGGTGCGCGCATCGACCAGCGACTGGTGCAGGTGCCAGCCGCTGGACATGATGTTGGGAAAGGGCGGCCGGCACATGAAGCTGGCGTGGTAGCCGGCGCGCCGCAGCGCCTGCTTCACGCCATTGCGGAACAGGACCATGTTGTCCGCCGCCGCCATCGCGTCGGTCGCTTCGAACACCGCCTCCACCTGGCTGGGGCCGAGTTCGACCTCCAGCGAGAGCAAGGGCAGGCCCAGGGCCTGGGCCGTGCGCTGGACGATCCGCATCGGCTCCTCGGCCATGTCGAACCAGGCTTCGCTCAGGAGGTTGTAGCCGGGATGGATCATCGACACGGCGGGCGGCAGGCCGGGCCAGCCGGCCTGCTGCGGATCGAGTTGCGGAT